>NZ_JBFAQM010000006.1:213419-355463 GCF_040677315.1 Actinoplanes sp. NPDC049316
CGCGTTCTCGTTCACCCGCTATGGCACAGTGAGCCCGGCATCCGGCTGGAGCTTCGCAGCCGGGAACTTCGCGGGCGACTATCGCGCCGACGTCGTGGGCTACCACCCCAGCAACGGCAGCCTGTGGGTCGGCGCCAACACGGGATCCGCGTTCTCGTTCACCCGCTATGGCACAGTGAGCCCGGCATCCGGCTGGAGCTTCGCAGCCGGGAACTTCGCGGGCGACTATCGCGCCGACGTCGTCGGCTACCACCCCAGCAACGGCAGCCTATGGGTCGGCGCCAACACAGGATCCGCATTTTCGTTCACGCAATACGCCACCGTCAGCCCCGCAGCCGACTGGAGTTTCGTGGCCGGCAAATTCGCCGGTGACTCCCGTTCCGACGTGATGGGTTATCACCCGAGCAACGGCAGCCTGTGGGTCGGAACCACCGTCGACTAGTCCCAGACGCAACCCTCACTGATACTTCAGCACGCGGGTGGGCAGCGGCGTCTCGGTCACCGAGCCGTCCGCTGCCCGCCTCAGCTCGTACGCCAGCGGGCCCTCCCGGTCGGCCACCGCCTCGACCATCCGGGTGCCCCGGTAGACCAGGCCGGCACCGTCGTCGGTCGCGTACCCGTCGGGCAGCGTGCCGTCGCCGATCAGCTTGTGCATCATCGGCCGGCGCTGCTCCTCGCCGTCGTAGTGCACCCCGTTGCTGTACGGCAGCCAGCCCAGCCCGTCGGTGAAGGCACGCAACTCCGGCCCGTAGCTGTCCGTGCTGCCGCCGACGTGCCAGCAGATCGACCCGGCCGAGACGCCACCGAGGACCACGCCGGCCTGCCACGCCTCGTACAGGATCTCGTCGAGGCCGTGCACCCGCCAGATCGCGCAGAGGTTCGCGACGCTGCCGCCGTTGACCCAGATGACGTCCTGGTCGAGCAGGTGCGTGCGGATGTCCTCGTGGTTGGGCATCGGGAACAGCTGCAGGTGCGAGGCGCGGTAGTTCGTCTTCGCGAAGGCGGCGTAGGTCGCGCCGATCCAGTTCTCCGGGTCGCCGACGGCCTGGTGCAGGAAGCAGAACTTGGCGTCCTCCCCGGCGTTCGCCAGCTCCGCCGCGAAGTGGTGGATCGGGCCGGGGCGCATGTCGAAGATGCCGTACTTGCCGCGCTCGTAGCCGGCGCTCGTCGCGAGGATGGTGGGTTCGTCGGCGGTCATCGCGCCATCATGGCGCACGCGTCGGCGGTCTCCAGCACGAGGTCGGCGGCCATGTCGAGGGCGGTGCCGAGGTGAGCGGGGTCGCCGTCCACGCAGGCGAACATCGCGTCGACCCGCTGGCGGAAGCGGTCCGGAGCGCCGGGCAGGGCGGCCGCCGAGGCGATCGCCCCCTTCTCGTTGACCAGCCAGCGCCCGGCCGCGCCGTGCAACGCGTGCGCACACACGCCGACGAGCCGGAAGAGGCATCCGGCGACGTACGCGGCGTCGCCGCGGGACACCGCCTTGCGGGCGACCCCGGTCAGGAAGTCGGCCTCCCACAGACCTGCGATCAGCGCGTCGCGCAGTGCCGCGGGATAGACCCGGGTGCGCTCCTGCAGCGCCGTGAACTCACCGGTGGCATCGGCGAGGACCACGCTCAGCGCCACCTCGCCGGCGTACGTGAAGTCGGGGACGCCGAGCGGGTGCCCGGCCTGGGCGTGGAACGCGTACCGGCCGTGCCCCGCGTCGGCGACGGCCCGGGCCACCCGGTCGAGGTCGCGGTAGATCCAGTCCACGGGAGCGCCGTCGACGGTGAGCCAGCCGCCGCCGTCGACCCACGGCCCCCACTCGCCGGGCGCGGTGACTCGCGCCGACGGCCCGGCGACCTCGCGCGCCAAGGCACCCAGTGCGGCCAGGTCGAGCGCGCCGCGGTAGTACAGGCCGACGTCGGTGTCGGAGTCGGGAGCGTGTGTGCCGCGGGCCCGGCTGCCGCTGAGCGTCACGGCCGTCACGCCGGGCACCTCCACGAGGCGAGCGGCCATCTCCCGGAGTCGTTCGTCGCTGACCGCCACGCGCCCCACCCTCCCTCAGCCCGGCTTGACCGCCTCGACGAGCACCCGCCGGGAGTACGAGCGGAACACACCGTCCCGCCCGATCCGATCGTGCACCTCGCGCAGCCGGGGACGGAACCGTTCGATCGAGAAGCCCGGCACCGTCCACACCACCTTGCGCAGGAAGTAGGCCACCGCGGCGACGTCGAAGAACTCCACCCGCAGCCGCTCGGCGCGCAGGTCCACGAGAGACAACCCCGCGGCGGCCACCAGCCGTTCGAAGTGCTGCGGCTCAGGCGGCGGCAGCGGCCCGAGCATGGCCTCGGACAGTTCCCGGTTGGTGCCCGCGCCGATCTGCTGCGTGAGGAACGTCCCGCCGGGCCGCAGCACCCGCGCCACCTCGTCCCACGGGGTCCGTACCGGATGCCTGCTGACCACCAGGTCGAAGACCGCGTCCCGGAACGGCAGCGAGTTCCCGGCCTCGACCACCGAGGCGCCGAGCGGGCGCAGGTTGCGGGCGGCGACGGGCACGTTGGGCCGCCACGCCTCGACGGCGATCAGCACCCGCGGGGGCTCCGGCACCGTGGCCAGCACCTCGCCACCGCCGGTCTGGAGGTCGAGCGCGGCGGCCGCCCCGGCCATCCGCTCGCCGATCAGCCGGGCGTAACCCCAGCTCGGACGCTCCTCCCGGCGAACCAGGAGAAATCCCAGCCCGCCACGGGTACGGCGGCGGCCTCGGCGAGCAGGTCCTCGAAGGTGTCCACGGTGCGTGAGTCTGCGCGGTGCGAGCCGCCGGGGCGAGCGGATTACTCCTCGTCCTCGCAGGGCAGCGTGAGGTCCAGGGCGTCCAGGTCGTCGGAGCTCAGCAGGCCCAGGTGCTGGTCCAGCAGTTCCTCCTCCTCGGCCTTGGTCTCGTCACTGCACATCGCGCTGCGGGCCAGCGGCGCGCATTCGCTGCGGTCGCCGCACCGCCCGTCCTTGTCGTGGTGGCGGTCGCCCGACCGGCGGTTGCCGAACGCGATGACGCGGTGCTGCGGCTCGCGCGTCACCGTGGAGTCGAGCAGCCGCCGCGCGGTCTCCTTGCTGCCGGTGTACGTCACCTCGTAGTGCAGCACCCGCTCCCCGGGCACGCCCCGCTTCTGCACCCGCTTGCTGCCGCGCGGCAGGGAGGGATCGCGGACCAGCATCGTGCGGAACGGGATCGTCTGCGTCTCCGACACCCGGGCCGTACGCACCACCGGCACGGGCACCGTCCCGGTGGCGGCGACGCGGACGGGCACACGGTTCGTCTCGGCCACCGTGGACGTACGGCGCGGCGCGCGGGTCGCCGTACGGTCGGCCTCGCCCGGAGCGGACCGGTCCTCGGTGATGGCCGGAGCCTCGGCGTGGCCCCGTACAGGCGCGCTGGAGGCGACCGGCGGCTGCGACGGCGCTCGGGTCGGCGCGGCGGATTCGAGCGGCGCGACCGCGACGGCCTGATCGACCGCGCGTACGGCGTCAGCCCGCTCGTCCCCGGTCAGCGCGACCACACCACCGGCCGTACCGGCGATCAGCGCGAGCACCCCGAGGCCGGCCGTGGTCATCCGGACGCCGAACGGCAGCCGGGCCCAGAATGACTTTCGCGGCATTTCGAGTAGATGCTGCCAGGAATCACTAGATGTCTGGTTTAGCACCAGAGCATTGTGCGGCCGGAAGCGCCGCACGCCAGCGTCACTGCCGCACCCGAAAGGATGACCGCGGCCGGACCGACGGGTATGCGACACCGTCCGACCCGCTGCGCCCGCCTCCGGGGCGCCGCCGCGAAACATCTCCACAATGCTGCGACACGCCCACGACATCTGGAGGCACGGTGCGCAGATCGGTCAGCATCATCGCGGCGGCAGTGGTGGCCGTCGCCGGCTCGCTCGCATCCGGTGGCCCCGCCTCGGCGGCCACCCCCTCGCTGCGGTTCCACGGCGCCCAGTACGACTCCCCTGGCTCCGACACCCGCAGCAACACCAGCCTCAACTCGGAGTGGATCTCCCTTGTCAACAGCGGCAGCCGCGCCGTGAACCTCAGCGGCTACACGGTCCGCGACAAGTCCAACCACGTCTACAAGTTCGGCAACGTGACGATCGCGGCCAACGGCGGGCGGCTCTGGCTGCACACCGGCAAGGGCACGAACGGCGCCAAGGACCGCTACTGGGGCAGCGGCAACTACATCTGGAACAACACCGGCGACACGGCGTACCTGCGTAACGCCTCGGGCAAGCAGCTCGACACGTGCACGTGGGGCAAGAAGTCCGGCCGCACCTGGGTCGGCTGCTGAGCTCGTACGCGAGAACGGGCCGCCGGGAAGCCCCCTTCCCGGCGGCCCTCGTCATGAGGCGGCGGCCCTCGTCATGAGGCGGCGCCCGTCGCCCTCAGGCGGCGCCCCTCGCCATCAGGCGGCGCCCCTCGCCATCAGGCGGCGCCCCTCGCCATCAGGCGGCGCCCCTCGCCATCAGGCGGCGCCCCTCGCCATCAGGCGGCGACCGGAGCGCGCAGCGGCGCGAGCGCCGAGCTCCACGCCACCAGCTGGTCCAGCATCACGGTCAGCGCGCCGGCCTGGTGCGCGCCCGGCGTGAACTGGCTGTAGTTGACGAAGTCGGTGGCCAGCGACAGGGTCACCGCCGCGCGGACGTCGGCCATCATGAGCTCGCCCGCGATCAGCCGCAGGGACTCGATGGCCCGGGCGCCGCCGACCGAGCCGTACCCGACGAAGCCCACGGCCTTGTTGTTCCACTCCGCGAACAGGAAGTCGATCGCGTTCTTCAGCGCGCCCGAGGTCGAGTGGTTGTACTCCGGCGTCACCATCACGAAGCCGTCGAACTCGGCGATCTTCGCGGCCCACTGCCGGGTGTGCGGCTGGGTGTACTGCGCCATGGACGGCGGGATGGCCTCGTCCAGGTGGGGCAGCTTGTAGTCGAGCAGGTCGACGAGCTCGAACTCCGCGTCGGTGCGCTGGGACGCCTGCTCGAGCACCCACTTCGCGACGGCCTCGCCGTTGCGGCCCGGGCGGGTGCTGCCGAGGATGATGCCGATCTTGGGCATGGTCGCGTGCTCCATCTGTGTCGAGGTCCGTCCTTTGCTTCGTCAAGCAAATACTTGTCGTCGGCCGGGTGTCAAGGCCGTACGATCAAAGTCATGTCCGCCACACCCGCGCCACCGCCTCTGAGCAGCGAGGAAGAGGCGGTGATGCGCGCGCTGGGCCGGCTGATGCTGGTGCTCCCGCGCCTGCTCGACGCGGACCTCGAACGCGAGCAGCGGATGTCGCTGAGCGAATATCAGGTGCTCCGCCACCTCTCCGAGTCGCAGTGCCACATCATGCGGATGAGCGAGCTCGCCGCGGCATGCGACATGTCACTGAGCGGAATGACCCGGCTGGCCGCCAAGCTGGAGTCGCACGGCTACCTCAAGCGCATCCGCTGCGAGAGCGACGGCCGCGGCTCCAACGCCGTGCTCACCGAGGCCGGCCTGACCCGGCTGCGCGAGGCCTGGCCCGCCCATCTCGCGAGCGTCCGGCGGCACATCTTCGACCACCTCGGTGACCTCGATCTGACGAGCCTCGCGCACGCCCTGACTGCGATGACCGCCGACTGAGCCCTCGGTTGACGTATTCCCTTATGGGTATACGATGAGGCCATGGCACGAGCGGCGACCACCACGGACGCGTTCAACGCCGTCGCGGAACCCCGGCGGCGGCAGATCCTCGACCTCCTGCGGGCCGGCGAACGGCCGGTCAACGAGCTCGTCGAGCTGCTCGACCTCGCCCAGCCCCAGGTCTCCAAGCACCTGCGCGTGCTGCGCGAGGTCGACCTGGTGCACGTCCGCGACGAGGGGCGGCAGCGGCTGTACCGGCTCAACCCCGGTCCGCTGCGACCCATCCACGACTGGCTGCGGGCGTACGAGCAGCTGTGGAACGAGCGGTTCGACCTGATGGACGACGTACTGGACGACCTTGGGAAGGCGGAGAGCGACGATGACGGCGACGACTAAGGGCTCGGCGAAGGTGACCCTGCCGGCCGACAACCAGATCCTGATCACCCGCGAGTTCAACGCCCCGGCGCGGCAGGTGTGGAGGGCGTACACCACGCCGGAGCTGATCAAGCGCTGGTGGGCGGGGCAGCGGGGCACCGTGACCAGCGTCGAGGTCGACCTGCGGGTCGGCGGCAGGTGGCGCTACGTGATGACCGCCGGCCCCGGCTTCGAGGTCGCCTTCCACGGCGAATACCGCGAGATCGAGGAACCGGTACGCCTCGTCAACACCGAGGCCTTCGAGGGCATCCCGGACCCGGACGGCAACGCCGCGCTCGTCACGATGACCCTCACCGAGAAGGACGGGCGTACGGCCATGGAGGTGCTCGTCGAGCACCGCGACAAGGCGGGGCGCGACGCGCACGTCAACTCCGGCATGGAAGGCGGCATGCAGGAGTCCATGGACGCGCTCGAGGAGCTGGCGGCCTCGCTCGCCTGACCCTTTGCGATGATCACCGGATGACAGCCGACCGCGCCGCCCGGATCGCCTCGGAGGTGTTCGCCCCGGCTGTCCTGGTGGCGGCGCTCATGCTCATCGTCGGCTGGCACGCCGGGGACACCCCCGGCGTGTCCCGGTGGTGGGGACTGCCCGGCGCCCTGTTCGCGGCGGGCATTCCCCTCGCGTACGTCGTCCGCGGCGTCCGCCAGGGCAGGCTGACCAGCCACCACATCCCCGAACGCGAGCACCGCCTCGTCCCGCTGCTGTTCGGCATCGGCTCGGTGGCGGCGGGGCTCGTCGCGCTGATCGTGCTCGGCGCGCCGCGCGACGTCCTGGCGCTGCTGGCGGCCGGCGGTGCGGGCCTGGTGGTCTTCACGGCGGTCACACACTGGTGGAAGATGTCCATCCACGCCGGGGTGGCCGCCGGGACCGCCGCGACGCTGACCGCGGTGTACGGCCCGATCGCCCTGCTCAGCGTGCCGTTCGTGCTGCTGGCGTGCTGGGCGCGCGTACGCCTCTCCGCCCACACGGTCGCTCAGGTGCTGGCCGGAGCGATCGTCGGCGCGGCGATCGCGGCAACCGTCTTCCCAGCCCTGCGGCAGTGACCTTTAGGGTGAGGCCCGCGGTGCCGCCACCCTCTACTGTGGCCGCCATGGTGAGACGGCTTCGCAGTGTCGCATCCGGACTGATCCTCGCCCTGCTCGTGGTGCTCGCGCCCCTGCCGGCGGCCGCGGCGGCGACGTACTCCGTCAAGCTGTCCATCACGGCGACGGCCAAGGTCTCCGGCCGCTTCATGTACGTCTGGGACCGCGCGACGTGGACGTACCGCGTGGTGCAGGGCGACGCGGACAGCACCACCGGCACGGTCAGCCTGCCCCCGGGTGACTACTTCGCCGTGGCCCGGTACGGCTACTTCCGCCAGCGCAACTACCTGCTGGTCAAGACGTTCAAGGTGACGAACGCCGGGCTGACCGTGACCTTCGACGAGAAGGCCGCCAAGGAGATCCGGATCGTCCCCGACGACACCACCGCCACGCGATCCACCTCGGCGGTGTGGCTCACCACGCCCGCCGGCGTCGCCGGTTTCGCCAGCGGCGGCCCCGCGAAGAACTACGTCACCCCGTTCAGCGTCGCCGGCGTCTCGGTCCGCATCCACGACCTCCTCACCGGCTCGGGCGGCTCCCGCTACGACCTGTACCACTCCTTCTCGACGACCGTGCCGGCCACGCCCACGGTGTCCGTCACCAGGGCGAAGCTCGCGAAGACCGGCACCACGCTGCAGGCGCAGGGCGTCGGCACGATCGGCGCGCTCGGTTCGGCCCTCAAGGGCGGCTGGAGCGGCTCCTATGTGGAGTCCCGGGTGTCGCTGCCCGGCACGGTCACCGAATACGTCACGCCCGGCGTGGCCCTGCAGCGCCGGTTGACGTACGGCGCGCCCGAGAGCTATCTGACGTTGCCGGACCGGACCCTGGCCGCCGGCACCAGCGCCGGGACCACGGTCGGCACCGGACCGTTCGGTCCGGTCGCCGGAACGTCGGCCCGCGTCGGCGGCGAGCTGCGCATGAACGAGCCCATCGGGTACGCCGACGCCGCCGGTCACCCGGGCTACGACGCGCGCGCCCGCGAGACCCACACCCTCACCTCGGACGGCGACACCCACCGCTTCGACCAGACGGTCACCCGCCGGGTCGCGTGGTCCCACCTGTCCACAAAGGTACGGAGCGAGTGGACGTTCACCGCGCCCGAGGACGGCCCGCTGCCGCTGATCGACACGGCGTTCACGGCCACCGGCCTCGACTCCCGCAACCGGGCGACGACCGGGCGCGTCCAGATCACCGCGCACGCCGCGACCCGTGGCGGCGGCAGCACCACCGTGACGGGGATCGAATACTCGACGGACGACGGCGCCACGTGGACCGCCCTGTCCGGCAACGAGCTGCCCGTTCCCTCCTCAGCCGCCTACGTGTCCCTGCGCGCATCCGCCACGAATGAAAGGTCCGGCCACCTCCGCCGTACCGTCATCCGGGCTTTCGGCGGCCCGGCCGCCGCCGGCGACGAGAGCGCGGGAAGCACGAAGATCTCGAATGTCGTGGTCAACGGCGGCGCGGCGCTCGCCTTCGGCACCTCGGGAACCGCCACGTTCGCGGCGACCTTCTCGGCCACCGACCCGTCCGGCATCAGCGGCGGCGACGCCTACCTCTACCACGGCGCCTACGACGCACCGGACGCCGTCGCGCTCCCCGCCGGCGCCGCCGACTGCACCCCGACCAGCTTCACCGCGGCTCTCTGCACGGCCCGCTTCATCCTGAACGTCAAGACCGACGCGGCCGGCAACGCCCGCGCCGGCGCCTGGAAACTGGCCGCCTGGGCCGACGCCACGGACGGCACCTCCTTCACCGACCGGCACGCGGCCGGATCGGTCGCCGTGAAGCGCACCACCAAACTGACCGCGGACGCGACCCCCGAGCCGGTCAAGAAAGGCAAGACGCTGACCGTCACGGGCACGCTGACACGGGCCAGCTGGGACAACTGGACGTTCCAGGCGTACGCGGGCCGGTCCGTGGTGCTGCAGTACCTGAAGGCGCGCACGAGCACGTGGAAGACGGTGAAGACCGTCAAGACCGACTCGAAGGGGAAGCTGAAGACGACGGTGACGGCATCGGCGGACGGCTCCTACCGCTGGACGTACGCCGCCGACACGACCTCCACCGGCGTCACCAGCGCGGCCGACTACGTCGACGTGAAGTAGCGCCACGCCGGCGCTTGAGCTCAACCGGGGATGAGGTTCTAGGTTGCGTCGGTGAGCGCGATCCTGCGGCGGCCGTACGCCCTGACCACCACCGGAGCCTGGAGCCTCGTCTTTCTCGCCGCCTTCGAGTCGCTGGCGGTCACCACGATCATGCCGGACGTGACGGCCGGCCTGCACGGACGCGGCCTCTACGCGCTCGCCTTCTCGGCGGCCCTGGCGGCCGGCGTGGTCGGCATGGTCACTTTCGGCGCCTGGGCGGACCGGCGCGGACCCGCCGTACCGCTGCTCAGCGCGATCCTGACCTTCGGCGCGGGCCTGGCCCTGGCCGGCACCGCCACCTCGATGCCGCTCTTCGTGGCCGGCCGCTTCCTGCAGGGCCTCGGCGGCGGAGGCCAGACCGTGGCGCTCTACGTCCTCATCGCGCTGGTCTACCCGGCGGAGCTGCACATCAAGATTTTCGGCGCGTTCGCGACCGCCTGGGTGCTCCCCTCGCTCATCGGCCCGTCCCTCGCGGGCTTCACCGCAGCCGCGCTGAGCTGGCACTGGGTCTTCCTCGGAGTGCTGATCCTGGTCGCGGTCGCCACCACGCTGATGCTGCCGGCGCTGCGCGGCCTCGACCGCAGCCCCACGGACCGCGTCCCCGACCCTGCGGCCGACGCCCGACGCGCGGCGGAGGCCACCGTCGTGGCACTCGGCGTCATCGTGCTCAGCTCCCTCGCCGAGATCGACGCCGCCTGGCTCCTGGCACCGGCCACCGTGGTTGTTGCGGCGGTCGCGCTGCGCAACCTCGTACCGGCAGGCACGTATCGAATCGCCCGCGGCCTCCCGGCGGCGGTCGCCCTGTGCGCCGTCGCCGGCGGCGTCTTCGCCGGCACGGAGGTCTATCTGCCTCTCCTGCTGCACGACCGCTACGGCGTCCCCACCTGGCTGTCCGGCATCACTCTGACCGCCGGGGCGGTGGCCTGGGCGCTCGCCTCGGCCGTTCAAGCCCGGCTTGGCGACCGCATCACCCCGGCCTCAGCCATCCGAGCCGGCACGATCCTGCTGGCAGCCGGCGCGGCGACGGAACTGATGACGGCGGCCCTCCACCTCCATCCGGCAGCTGCGGCGGGCGGGTGGTTCCTCGCGGGCGGCGGCATGGGCACGCTGTACCCCCGGATCAGCGCCTTGGTCCTGGCGACCTCGCGGCCGGGAGAGGAAGGCTTCAACACCGCAGCGAAAAGCATCACCGACGCGGTGGGCGGAAGCGCGTCGTTGGCGGCGGCGGGGGCTCTGTTCACGGTGCTGCCGTTCGTGGCACCGTTCGCCTTCACGACTGCGCTTGGGGTCATGGCCATCCTGGTCGGCCGCCGCGCGGTGGTCCCCAGCGCGATCGAGACGCTCAGTCTTCGTCCGCCCGGCCGGGACGCAGCACCACGGTGACGATGTCACCTTCGTCGATACCTTCGGCCTTTCTGACGGCATCCTTGAGGGGGACCAGATAGCGGCCATTCCTGGGGAAGAGCGCCGTCCGGAACTCCGCCTCCCCGATGACGACCCGCACCGGCACCTGCCCCCAGTAGATGAGGGATCGGGCCGCTTCCTTGAGCTCGGCACTGTCGGCCTCGGGCATGGCCACGAAGAAGTACGGCGCCGGCCCGCGCCACTCGATGACCTCCGCGTCGAATGCCCACTCCACGACGAGCATTCAACCAGCCGGAGCCCAGGCCCGGATCCGGGCTACAGGCCGACGACCCGGACTCCCCGCCCGCACAGCTTGACCATGTCGTCGACATCGGAGGTCAGGACCGCCACGGGCCCGGGAAGCCGTAATGCCACCTCGGCGACCATGGCGTCGATGGCGTACCTGTGCCCGTGCAGGCCCGCCGCCTTCAACAGCCCCGCACTACGGCGAGCGGTCTCCTTCGTCACCGCCTCCACGCGGATCCGGGACAGCAGCCAGCTCAGCCGCGCCATGTCCACGCCGGCGTGGGAGACCTCGATGATCGTGGCAGCCGACATGGCGATGTCGGCCCCGTCGCGTTCCCCCAGCTCCAGGAGCCGCATCACCTTGCGGTCCTGGCTGATCCACCCCGAGAACCCTTGCGAATCGAGCACCAGCGACTCGAGGCTCACGCCGCGCGATCCGTCCCCTCGGTCCCGTGCAGGAGGGTTCGGGCTTCAGCCATTTCCTCGTCAGTGAACGCGCCGGACTCCTCCTGATAGCGGTCCAGCTCGTCGCGCAGCAGGCGGCGCCGCTCGGCACGCTCGGCCAGCTCGGTGAGGTAGCCGGAGACGTTGTCGGTGTGCGTCTTCATGCTTTCCAGCAGCTCCACCGGCAGCGTGATCGTGACCTTCTTCGTCCTCGCCATGCCGCGACCATACCATGGTATTACCACACCTGGTCCGGGGCTTCCACGCGGTCCGTGCCGACCGGTCCAGCCACGCCGCTGAGCCATGAGGGCATTTCTGCACGGCGGGCGGGACGGTCACCGAGTGCTACCGTGACGGCATGACTGCGGTGCCCGAGTGGATGCGGCCGCCCCGCCCCGAGGGGTGGTACGCCGACGATCTTGACAAGCTCGCCGAAGCACCCCGCCATACCGAACTGATAGATGGAGCCCTCGTCTTCATGATGTCTCCCCAGCGGGTCTGGCACGCACGAATGGTGACCGCGCTGGTGAACAGTCTGACGGAGCAGGCACCGCCAGGGGTCGAGGTCGACCGCGAGATCACGATCCGACTCGACAGATGGAACCGTCCCGAGCCCGACCTCCTGGCGGCGGCAGCCGCCTACGATCCGTCACGAACCTTCTACACGCCCGAGGAAACTCTTCTGGTCGTTGAGGTGGTCTCCCCGGAATCAGCCCACCGCGACCGTACGGTCAAGCTGCGCAAATACGCGGAAGCCGGCATCGCCAACTACTGGCGCATCGAGGAAGAGAACGGATCACCTGTGGTCCACGCCTACGAACTCGACGGGCCCACCCGGTCGTATGTGCCGACCGCAATCCATCGAAACGAGCTGCACACCACGACACCGTTCGAGATCTCGCTTGATCTGAATGGCCTGGTGCCCGGCCGCAAGAGCTGAGCCGGGATCACCATCAGCCGCAGCGTCACTACACGTTGAAGCGGAACTCCACCACGTCGCCGTCCTTCATGATGTAGTCCTTGCCTTCCATGCGGACCTTGCCCGCCGCCTTGGCCGCCGCCATCGAGCCCGCCGCCATCAGGTCCTCGTAGCTCACGATCTCGGCCTTGATGAAGCCGCGCTGGAAGTCCGAGTGGATGACGCCCGCCGCCTCCGGGGCGGTTGCGCCGACCGGGATGACCCAGGCGCGGGCTTCCTTGGGGCCGGCCGTCAGGTACGTCTGCAGCCCCAGCGTGTTGAAGCCGACCCGGATGAGCTGGTTGAGGCCCGGCTCGGTCTGCCCGGTGGACTCGAGCAGCTCCATCGCCTCGTCCTCGGGGAGGTCGATCAGCTCCGACTCGATCTTCGCGTCCATGAAGATGGCCTCGGCCGGGGCGACCAGCGCGCGCATCTCGTCGAGGAACGCGGCGTTTCCGAGCTCCGCCTCGTCGACGTTGAACACGTACAGGAAGGGCTTGACGGTCAGCAGGTGCAGCTCGGCGAGCTGGTCCAGGTCGATGCCCGCCGCCTTGGCGCCCGCGTACAGCGTGGTGCCGTCGTTGAGGAGCTTGAACGCCGCCTCGGCCGCGGCGACCGCCGGGGCGCGGTCCTTCTTGAGCTTGGCTTCCTTCTGCAGGCGGGGCAGGGCCTTCTCGATCGTCTGCAGGTCGGCCAGGACGAGCTCGGTGTTGATCGTCTCGATATCGTCGGCCGGGGAGACCTTGCCGTCGACGTGCAGGACGTTCGGGTCGGAGAAGGCGCGGACGACCTGGCAGATGGCCGAGGCGTCGCGGATGTTCGCGAGGAACGCGTTGCCGCGGCCCTGGCCCTTCGAGGCGCCGCGGACCAGGCCGGCGATGTCGACGAACGAGACGGGGGCCGGGATGATCTTCTCGCTGGCGTACACCTCGGCCAGCTTGGTCAGCCGCTCGTCGGGCAGCCCGACCACGCCGACGTTGGGCTCGATCGTCGCGAACGGGTAGTTCGCGGCGAGCACGTCGTTCTTGGTCAGGGCGTTGAACAGGGTGCTCTTGCCGACGTTGGGCAGGCCGACGATCCCGATGGTAAGGCTCACGACAGACCAGTCTACGGCCGGTCGATGGACGTCCCGGGCAGCCCCAGCGGGTTGTCGGCCATCACCCGGAGCTGGGCGGCCACCTCCGGGCTGGCCGTCATCGCTTGGGCAAGCGCCCGCAACTGCGAAGACGGCAGCTGGCCGCTGCCGATGCCGTGCAGCGGGATGGTCACCGTCGCGCCGGAGTCGCGGTCGCGGGCGGTCAGCGACGGCGGTACGAACGTACGGTCGCGCTGGTGGCCGGGCATCGCGGAGATCTCGGCCCGGGACAGGTCCACGGTCTTCGTGCGCAGCGCGCCGCGGATCGACACCGACGTGCCGTCCAGCCATCCCGCCGTACGCAGGGACTTGAGCGCCAGGTAGCCGCCGAGCAGGACCACCGGCACGCCGATGAGGCCGAGCAGGCGCAGCGGGCCGAGCCCGTCCTCGAACGAGAGCCACGCGCCGCCGGACACGCATTCGCGCACCTCGGGCGGGAGCAGGTCCGGCGGGATGCCGGCGATCTCGTCGGGGCTCGGGCAGCTCTCGTCCGAGCCGAACGCGCGCTGCAGCCAGCCGTCGAACACGAGCGGCAGCAGCGCGAACGCCGCGCCGGCCGCGGCGAAGACGAGGCCGAACACGACCCCGAACGCTTTCGCCGCCGGGCGGGCACCGATCGAGAGTTTCATCGCGGCAGCATAGACGCCGTACGGTGATGTCCGAATCCCGCCAGCCAACGGCCCGTGCCGGGGAGCAGACTCGAGCCCATGGAACTGGACTTCGAGCGGTGCTACCGGGCCGTCGACAGCCGTGACCAGCGCTTCGACGGCTGGTTCTACACGGCCGTACGCACCACCGGCATCTACTGCCGGCCGTCCTGCCCGGCGCTCACCCCCAAGCGGGAGAACGTCACGTTCCACCCCAGCGCCGCGGCCGCTCAGCGGGCCGGATACCGGGCCTGCCGCCGCTGCCGCCCCGACGCCGCGCCGGGCTCCCCCGAATGGGACGTGCGAGCCGACGTCGTCGGGCGGGCCATGCGGCTCATCGGCGACGGGGTGGTCGACCGGGAGGGCGTGCCGGGGCTCGCGAGCCGCCTCGGCTACACCGAGCGGCACCTGCACCGCATGCTCACCGCCGAGCTCGGCGCCGGTCCGCTGGCGCTGGCCCGGGCGCAGCGCGCGCAGACCGCGCGGATCCTCATCGAGACCACCTCCCTCGGCTTCGCCGAGATCGCGTTCGCCGCCGGGTTCGGCAGCGTGCGGCAGTTCAACGACACGATCCAGGAGGTGTACGCGCGTTCACCCGGCGAGCTTCGGGTACGCCGTACCGGGCGGGAACCGGAGGCCGGCGCGATCTCGTTGCGGCTCGCGTACCGGGCACCGCTGCACGCCGGGGCGCTGCTGGAATTCCTCGCCGCGCGCACCTTGCCCGGCGTCGAGGAGTGCGACGGGACGACGTACCGCCGGGGGTTGAATCTGCCGCACGGCAGCGCGACCGTCGCGCTGACCCCGGCCGACCGCTTCGTGTCGGCGACGCTGCGGCTCGCCGACGTGCGGGACCTGGCGCCCGCGGTGGCCCGCTGCCGGCGGCTGTTCGACCTGGACGCGGATCCGGTCGCCGTCGACGGCACGCTGAGTGCCGATCCCGCGCTGAGCGCGCAGATCACCGCCGACCCCGGGGTACGGGTCCCGCGCGCGGTGGACGGCTTCGAGATGGCGGTCCGGGCGATCGTCGGCCAGCAGGTCTCGGTCGCCGGCGCCCGCACCACCCTGGGCCGCATGCTGGGTCCCGTGCAACCGGGTGAGCTGCGCGGCTTCCCCACCGCCGAGGCCGTGGCGGAGCTGCCGGACGAGGCGTTCCGGATGCCGGCGGCGCGCCGGGCGAGCATCCGCGCGCTGGCCGAGGCGGTGGCCGACGGCAAGCTCGACCTCGAGCCCGGCGCCGACCGGGAGGAGGCCGTCGCCCGCCTGCGCGAGCTGCCCGGCATCGGCGCCTGGACCGCGGGATACGTGGCCATGCGCGCCGTCGGCGACCCCGACGTCCTCCTGCCCACCGACGTGGCGGTCCAGCGCGGCGCACGAGCGCTCGGCCTGCCGCACACCCCCAAGGCGCTGGAGGCGCACGCCGAACGCTGGCGGCCCTGGCGCTCGTACGCCCTGATGCGACTCTGGAGGTCCGCATGATGCACCACCACACGCTCGACACCCCGGCCGGCCCGTTCACCTACGTCGTCAGCGACGCGGGCGCGGTGCGAGCGGCCGGCTTCACCACTGATGTCGGTTCGTTGCTTTCCCTCGTACACAAGGATCTGCGGGAGGAGACGCGGCCCGCAGCGTCACCCGGACCGGTCGGGGCCGCGGTGCTGTCCTATCTGGACGGTGACCTGACCGCGATTGACGGGGTGGTGGTCGAGCAGCACACGACGGGCCCGTTCATGGCGCACGCCTGGCAGGTCATGCGAGAGATCAAGCCGGGCGCGCCGGTGACGTACACGGGCTTCGCGGAATTGGCCGGCCGCCCGTCAGCAGTTCGTGCGGCGGCGACGGCGTGCGCGCGGAACGCGGTGGCGCTGTTCGTGCCGTGCCACCGGGTGCTGGGTACGGACGGGACGCTGCGCGGCTACCGGTGGGGTCTCGGGGTCAAGACGTGGCTGCTCGCGCACGAGCGCCACGACCCGTCCTAGGCGCTCGGGTCCCAGGCGGCGAGCTGGTCGAAGATGCGCGGGTCGCCCTTGAATTCCAGGGTCTCCGGTGGGATGCGGCCGTAGAAGACCAGGACCAGATCGCTGGCCGTGCCCCGGAGAGAGGCGTCGGGCTCCCCGTCCGCCGCCCCCAGCCGGGCGACCCGCGCGCCGTCGGCGGACAACCAGAGACGCACGGAGAGTCCCTCGGTGGCGTGGTAGTCCACGGTCGCGGGCTCGTGCGGCCACGCGACCGTCGTGGAACAGCAGGTGAGCTGGAACTCCTCGGCACCGTCGAGCGCGACCTCGTCCGGCAGCGGCTCCGGCGCACCGAGGGCGAGCTGCGCATCGTACGTGTGCACCGCGATCTCCTGGAGCTGGTGGCGGGCGGCGGCGCCGGAGGTCTCCGGCGACTGCGAGTCGGACCACCACGTCCAGCAGCCGCGGTCCGGGCCGGCCTCACGCAGCGCGCCCAGCAGCTCCTGCGTCGAAGCAGTGAACTACGCGAGCAGAGCGGCACGCTCGCGCGGCGCCTCGGCCGCGGGTCCAGGCATCCCCCCGACGACGATGGCGGCCCACTTGCGGCGACCCGCGCCCAGGTGCTGAACCAGGTCGAACAGCGTCCAGCCCGGGCAGGTGGGCACCGGCGCGTCGAGATCAGGCGCGCCGGCGATCAGGGCGCCGAAGGCGGTCGCTCGCTCGTCGATCAGCCGCAGCAGATCAGGGAACTCCACAGCGTTCTGCACGTCGGTTGTCTATCACCGCTCGGCGAACTTCGCCGCCCCGGCCGTCCCCCATTCCGCATGCAGGTCGCCGGCCGTGACCACTATCGAGCCGCCCGTGAGTTTTACCTCGTGAGTACACCCACGCTCGTGCGGCATTATCTCGTCGAGCTGAACGTCGCCGAGCCTGGGCGTATCCGGCCACATCCGTTTCTCCCCACGTGGACCGGCGCCGACGTCGAGCCCGACGACATCGTCGTACGTGAGAACCAAACCGGCGGCATGCTTGAACCGGTTGGGAGCGAAACGAATCTCGACCGCCAACCGACCGTGCCCGGCCTCGCCGATGGACATGCCGGCGAACCTGAGATCCTTGACGCACCGGGCACTCGCGAAGTCGTAATGATCAACGTCAGTCGCGAATGACCTCGCGCCTTCCGGGAGGTGCGCCTCCAACTCGGGGAGCTTGTTCAGGTACGGCTGAGGATCCAGCAGCTGAGAAGCCCACGGGCCGTCCGTTGAAGACACTTTCACCAACTTCATGAGCGGCCACCGTCTCAGTCATGAGCGTCCTTCGCCAGGTAGACACGACGGGCGGCGCTTCCCGGCCAGCCCGCGTTCGGCGTGCCCACGAAGACCGATGGCTCTATCGCGATCGGGCCATCTTGAAGAGCTTCCAGCTCGAACACCAGATCGTCGATGTCCTCGTCCACCTCAGCATTACGCTCACGCACGACGACGTACAGGTTGATCCGATCGGCCTTCCGTTCCACCGAGACAGCGCGAATCCCCGGTGAGATGAGCCCGAGCGCCGCCTGGACGACATCCAGCACCAGCCTGTTCCCAGACTCCGGAGAGGTCTCCACCGCCACCTCCTGTCACCCTAAGCGTCCAACGCACTGTAGACGCGACAGAAACGGCATCGGCTTGTCGTAGGAGAAGCACTGCTTCTCGCCGGCGCCCGTCTGGGGCACGTCCAGCAGATTCAGGATGTTGCCGGCCGCGTCGTGCTCGTACCGGCGGTCCCACACCGTGCCGGTAGCGGTCTCGGCCTTGACGAACGTCCGCTTCATCCGGCGGGTGAAGATTTCTTTCAGGAAAGTGTCAACAGCGATCGATGCGAGGGCCGGCACCGGCGAAGTGCGTGGCCCCGCCCACGCCGCACCTCTACCCTGTGCCCATGACTGATACGGGAAGGACCGCGCGCGCCGGTCTGCCCGAGAAGCCGTCCCTGGACGGGCTCGAGGAGAAGTGGGCGCGCCGCTGGCAGGAGGAGGGCACGTATGCGTTCGACCGCTCGAAGGAGCGGGCCGACGTATACGCGATCGACACGCCTCCGCCGACCGTATCGGGCGAGCTGCACATGGGGCACGTCTTCTCGTACACGCACACCGACACCGTCGCGCGGTTCCAGCGGATGCGCGGCAAGACCGTCTTCTATCCGATGGGGTGGGACGACAACGGGCTGCCCACCGAGCGCCGGGTCCAGAACGTGTACGGGGTCTACTGCGACCCGTCGCTGCCGTACGACCCGCAGTGGCAGCCGCCGGAGGCTCCGCCGAAGCCAGCGGTGGCGGTGTCGCGGCGCAACTTCGTCGAGCTGTGCAGCCGGCTGACCGTCGAGGACGAGAAGGCGTTCGAGGCGTTGTGGCGGCGGCTCGGGCTGTCCGTCGACTGGGCGATGACGTACACGACGATCGGGCCCAGGGCGCAGGCGGTGTCGCAGCGGGCGTTCCTCGACAACCTCGCGCGCGGGGAGGCGTACACGTCGGAGGCGCCGACCCTGTGGGACGTCGGCTTCCGGACGGCGGTCGCGCAGGCCGAGATCGAGGACCGGGAGCGGGCGGGTGCGTACCACCGGCTGCGCTTCCACGGCCCGGACGGGCCGGTCGAGGTCGACACGACCCGGCCGGAGCTGCTGCCGGCCTGCGTCGCGCTGGTCACGTACCCCGAGCATCCGCTGGTCGGCAAGACCGTGCGCACCCCGCTGTTCGACGTCGAGGTCCCGGTGCATGCGCACCCCCTGGCCGAGCCGGACAAGGGTACGGGCATCGCCATGGTCTGCACCTTCGGCGACCTGACCGACGTCATCTGGTGGCGCGACCTGGACCTGCCGACCCGGGTGGTGCTGGGGCGCGACGGCCGGTTCCTGCCGGACCGGCCCGACGGCGTGCCCGCGGCGGCGTACGCGCAGTTCGCCGGCCTGACCGCCAACGCGGCCCGGCGGGAGGTCGTGCGGCTGCTCGGCGAGACCGGCGACCTGCTGGGCGAGCCGCGGCCGATCACCCACCCGGTCAAGTTCTACGAGCGGGGCGACTCGCCGCTGGAGATCGTCACGAGCCGGCAGTGGTTCATCCGCAACGGCGGGCGTGACGAGCAGCTGCGCGACGAGCTGCAGGAGCGCGGGCGGCAGCTGCGCTGGCTTCCGGCGCACATGCGGCACCGCTACGAGCACTGGGTGGCCGGGCTCACCGGTGACTGGCTGATCAGCCGGCAGCGTTTCTTCGGGGTGCCGGTCCCCGTGTGGTACCGGCTCGACGACGCTGGCGAGCCGGACCACGGACAGCTTCTCATACCGGACGTTTCGGCGTTGCCGGTCGACCCATCCTCGGAGTGTCCGCCCGGTTTCGACGAGTCCCAGCGCGACGTCCCCGGTGGCTTCACCGCGGACCCGGACGTCATGGACACCTGGGCCACCTCGTCGCTCACCCCGCAGATCGTCGGCGGCTGGGGCACCGACGACGAGTTGTTCGCCAAGGTCTTCCCGATGGACCTGCGCCCGCAGGGCCAGGAGATCATCCGGACCTGGCTGTTCTACTCCGTCGTCCGCGCCCACTTCGAGCACGGCGTGCTGCCCTGGTCGACGACGGTGCAGTCCGGCTGGATCCTCGACCCGGACCGCAAGAAGATGTCCAAGTCCAAGGGCAACGTGGTCACGCCGATGGACCTGCTCGTGCAGCACGGCTCCGACTCGGTGCGCTACTGGGCCGCGAACGGACGCCCGGGCGCCGACCTCGCGTTCGACCCGGCGCAGATCAAGGTGGGGCGGCGGCTCGCGACCAAGCTGCTCAACGCCTCGCGCTTCGCGCTCGGGCTGGGCGCCGCGGACGCGCTGCGGCAGCCGGTCACGGCGGAACTCGACCGGGCGATGCTCGCCCGGCTCGCCACGGTGGTCGAGGAGGCGACGGCGGCGTTCGACGCGTACGACCACACGACCGCGCTCACCACGGCCGAGGCGTTCTTCTGGACGTTCTGCGACGACTACATCGAGCTGGTCAAGGACCGGGCGTACGGGGAGGGCCCCGGCGCCGACTCCGCACGGGCGGCGCTCGCGGCCGGGCTGTCGGTGCTGCTGCGGTTGTTCGCGCCGTTCCTGCCGTACGTGACGGAGGAGGTGTGGTCGTGGTGGCGCTACGGCTCGGTGCACCGCGCGACCTGGCCCACCAAGTACGAGCTGACCCGCGTCGCGCCGGACGGCGACGCGACCCTGCTCGACCTGGCCGGCGACGCGCTGCGCCAGGTCCGCCGGGCCAAGTCGGACCGCAAGCTGTCGATGAAGGCCGAGGTCCCGCTCGCCGAGGCGCTCGGGCCGGCCGCGCTGCTCGACCGGCTCGCCCTGGTGGAGGGCGACCTGCGGGCGGCCGGGCGGATCGGCAAGCTCGACATGCTGCCGGACCGCACGCCGGAGCTCGTCATCGCCTGCGCGTTCTGACCCGCCGGTCCGGGCTTCCTTCGCCAACCTTTCCGCGAGGGCGGCCCGGACACGGCAGCATGGAAACATGCCGGTCCCCCCTGAAGAGGTCGAGGCGCCCGCCGACGACGCCGTGCTCTTCCGGTCGTCGCCGTGGCGGACGTTCACGGTCATGTCCGCGGTGCTGTTCGTGGCGTACGTGGCGGTGTCGCCGCTGGTGGCATGGCTGCTCGGAGCGCCGCTGGACAGCTGGTGGTCGACGGCCGCGCAGGCCGCGGTGATCGGCGTGGTGGTGGCCGGCGGGTACGCGCTCTCCTCCCGCTCGGCGATGCGCACCTGGGTACGCGCCTCCTCGGGCGGGCTGGAGCTGGCATCCGAGGGCAGCGACCCGGTGCTGCTGGCCTGGCCGGACATCGATCACGTGGTGGTACGCCGCAGCGGCCTGCGTACCGTCCTCGACGTGACGCCGGTCGGCCTGGACCGGGTGCACCCGGTCGCGGAGGGCGACGACGGCTGGCCGGCGTTGCACGACGAGGAGGACGGCTCCCCCGGCTTCACCGCCGACCTGACCCAGGTGTGGCCGGGCCCGCGCGCGCTGCGCCGCGAGCTGGCCCGGCGGATGCGTTGACGCTCGGCGTCAGAGCTCAACGGGCCCGCTTCTTCTGAGTCGGGAACTGAGCTCCAGGACCGTACTTGACCTTCGGACCGCGCGTCTGTTCGGAGATCCTGACCAGAATCTCACGGCCGACGAAATCCCGGAGGATGTCTCGAGACCGCATTGAGACTCCTTTGGCGCGACCGACACTCTGGAGGTTCCGCCAAACTCACGGCCTCGCTCCTCCGAGACGCGCAGGTTGAGCGCTGGCTTGCACGGAGGAAGTGTCACCTGGCCCACGTGGAGCCCGACTCGTCGAGCAGCTCCGGCGCCTGCGGCTGGCGCGGCGTCAGCTCGACCTGCGCGGGGACCGCGAGCTCCTCGTCGGACACGCCCATCTCGGCGAGCTTGCGGGCGCTCACCAGCACCCGGGACTCCAGCGAGCCGACCGCACGGTTGTACGCCGTCACCGCCCCGCTCAGCGACGCACCCAGCTTGCCCACGTGGTCGCCGAGGGTGGCTAGGCGGCCGTACAGCTCGCGGGCCAGGCCGTGCACCGCGAGCGCGTTGCGGGCCAGCGCCTCCTGCCGCCACGAGTAGGCGACCGTGCGCAGCAGCGCCACCAGCGTCGCCGGGGTGGCCAGCACGACGTTGCGGCTGAACGCGTGCTCCATCAGCGCGGCGTCGCGCTGCAGCGCCGCGTCCAGGAACGGGTCGGCCGGCACGAACAGCACCACGAAGTCGGGGGTCTGGTCGAACGCCGTCCAGTACGCCTTGCCGGCCAGCGCGTCGACGTGCCCGCGCAGGACCTTCGCGTGCTGGTCCAGGTGCGCGTCGCGGGTGCGCTCGTCGCGGGCCTCCATCGCCGACAGGTACGCGTCGAACGGCGCCTTCGCGTCCACCACCACCGACCGGCCGCCGTGCAGGCGCACCACCATGTCGGGGCGTACGCCCTGATGGTCGGTCGTGGACGTCACCTGCTCGGCGAAGTCGCAGTGCTCCAGCAGGCCGGCCGCCTCGACGATGCGGCGCAGCTGATGCTCGCCCCAGCGGCCCCGGACCTGCGGCGCCCGCAGCGCGGCGACCAGCTGTTTGGTCTCCGTCCGCAGCTCGCCGGAGACCAGGCCCATCGCGCGCACCTGCTCGCGCAGTTCCGCGTACGCGTCGACGCGGTCGCGTTCCAGCTCGCCGACCCGCTGCTCGTATCGGCGCAGCATCTCGTGCAGGGGCGCGACGGCCCGCGCGACCGCCTCCTGCGACTGGGCGGTGGCCTCGTAGGACAGCGCCCGCAGCGACTGCTCGAGGCGCTCCTCACCGTCCTTTCCAGCCTGCACGGTCGCCTCCAGCCGGGCGATGTCCGCGGCGGCACGCAACCGCGCGGCGAACCACCCCAGCGCGGCCCCCACCGCCAGACAGATGATCACCACGGCCAGCGTCGAGAAGGTCACCCTGCGAGCTTGCCAGAGGCGTACGACGTTCCCGGCGCGGGTACCGTCGACATATGAAGGTGTTTCTGCTGCTGATCCTGGTCCTGATCGTGGTGGCGATCGCCCTCGCGTGGCGCCGGGGCTCCGCGGCCCGCGAGCAGCGGCATCTGGACGACGCCCGCGCGGAGGCGCAGCGCTGGTACGAGCGGCTCGGCGGCCAGGTGATGAACCTGCACGCCGACGACCCCGCCGCCCGGCAGGCGCTCGCCGACGCCTCGGAGCGCTACAACGCCGCCGGCGGACAACTTCAGCAGGCTCGCTCGGTGCGCCAGTTCCAGCTGGCCCGCGAGTCGGCACTGGAGGGTCTGGCGTACGTGCGCGCGGCCCGTACGGCCATGGGACTCGACCCGGGCCCGGACCTGCCGCCGCTGCTGAGCTCGCAGGGAGCCGGGCAGCTCACCCGCGAGCGCGAGGTCACAGTGCAGGGACACCAGTACAAGGCCGGCCCGCAGCCCGGCGTGGACACGCCCTACTACTACCCCGGCGGCCGGGTGCAGGGCCGCCCCGTGCCGGCCGGCTGGTACTCGACGCCGGTGTGGAAGACCGCGCTCGGCGCCGGCGCGGGCGTGCTCGGCGGGATGCTCATCTTCGACGCGCTGCTGTCCCCCGGCTTCGGCGACATGGGGTACGGCGACGGCTATCAGGACGGGTTCCAGGACGCCGCCGGCGACTTCGGCGGCGGGGACCAGGCCGGCGACTTCGGCGGCGGGGACCAGGGCGCCGACTGGGGCGGCGGCGACTTCGGTGGGGGCGACTTCGGCGGCGGGGACTTCGGCGGCGACTTCTAGCCCTTAGGGCGGGCGTTCGCGGCGGCCTTCATATCGCGGCGCAGCTCCTGCGGCAGCGAGAACGTCAGCCGCTCCTCCGCCGTCGTGTACTCGGTGACCTCGCCGAACCCGCGCTCCGCGAGGTGCGCCAGCACGTCCATGACCAGGTCGTCCGGCACGCTGGCGCCGGAACTCACCCCGACGGTGGTCGCGCCCTCGAGCCACTCGTCCCGGATCTCGGACGCATAGTCCACCAGGTGGCCGGCGCGGGCGCCGGCGCCGAGGGCGACCTCGACCAGCCGTACGGAATTCGACGAGTTCCTCGACCCGACCACGATGACCACGTCGCAGTCCGGCGCGATCTCCTTGATCACGTGCTGCCGGTTGGAGGTGGCGTAGCAGATGTCGTCGCTCGGCGGCGACTGCAGCAACGGCAGCCGGGTCTTGAGCCGCGCGACGGTCTCCATGGTCTCGTCCACGCTCAGGGTCGTCTGCGACAGCCAGACCACCTTCGCCGGGTCGCGGACCACGACGTTGTCGACGTCGTCCGGGCCGTCGACCAGCTGGATGTGCGCGGGGGCCTCGCCGGAGGTGCCGATGACCTCCTCGTGCCCCTCGTGACCGATGAGCAGGATGTCGTAGTCCTCCGCGGCGAACCGCCGGGCCTCGTGGTGCACCTTCGTCACCAGCGGGCAGGTCGCGTCGATCGCCTTGAGGTTGCGCGCGCGGGCCTGCTCGTGCACCTCGGGCGCCACGCCGTGCGCGGAGAAGACGACGGTCGAGCCCTCGGGGACCTCCTCGTTCTCCTCCACGAAGATCGCGCCGCGGGCCTCGAGGGTGCTCACCACGTGCTTGTTGTGCACGATCTGCTTGCGCACGTACACCGGGGCGCCGTAGAGCTTGAGCGCCTCCTCGACGGTCTGCACCGCGCGGTCGACACCGGCGCAGTAGCCCCGCGGCTTGGCGAGGAGCATACGCTTGCGGACTGGGGCAGCAGAGTCGGAAGTCACCCGGCAATGGTACGTGCACCCGTCGCGGATCTCGCTTCCTGCGATACGGGCCACAACCCGCCGCCGCGGGCGGAATACTCGGCCCATGAGCGCCGTGGGCACCGCGCTGCGCCTGGTCATCGGCTGGATCAGCGTGGTCGTCGGCCTGCTGAACCTGATCGCCGATGCGGACGACCTCTCCGATCACACCTACCTGCTGTTCAACGCCGCGCTGCTGGTCGGCGGAGTGCTCCTGGTGTCGCTCGAGGGGATCGGTGCGCGACCAGGCGCCGGGGACTACGCGACGGGGGCCGTCGTCACGGTCGTCGGGCTGGTCGCCGGGCGCGGTTACCCCTTCGCTTTCCGCGACGTGTTCAGCGCCGTCGCGGACGTGCTCTTCTGGGGGTACGCCGGTCTGGCGCTGATGCTGCTGGTGACCCTGGTACGGCGTACCGCTGCACGGACGCGTGAGCACCCGCCCGTAGGCTAGGCCGGGTGACCCAGCCGGAGCCCAAGTCCAGCGCCGACGAGCCGTGGCCCGTACGCGTCGTGAGCCAGAAGCTCGGCGCGTGGGTGGCCAAGCTGGGCTGGGTCTGGGTCGACGGCCAGGTGGCGCAGATCAGCCGCCGGCCCGGTGCCGGCGTGGTGTTCCTGACCCTGCGCGACCCGTCGGCCGACCTCAGCCTCACCGTGACCGCGCACCGCGACGTCCTCGACGCCGGCGCCCCGGAGCTCAGCGAGGGCGCCCGCGTCACGCTGCACGCCAAGCCCGAGTTCTACCCGGCGCGCGGGTCGCTGAGCCTGCGCGCCGACGAGATCCGTCAGGTCGGCCTCGGTGAGCTGCTCGCCCGCCTCGAACGGCTGAAGAAGCTGCTCGCCGCCGAGGGCCTGTTCGCCCGGGAACGCAAGCGCCGGCTGCCGTTCCTGCCGCAGCGGATCGGGCTGATCACCGGCCGGGCCTCGGCCGCCGAGCGCGACGTGCTCATGAACACCCGCCGCCGCTGGCCGGGCGTCGACTTCCGGGTGATCAACGTGCCGGTGCAGGGCCCGACCGCGGTGCCGCAGATCATCGACGCGCTCAAGGTGCTGGAGAACGACGACACGGTCGACGTGATCGTCATCGCGCGCGGCGGCGGCAGCGTCGAGGACCTGCTGCCGTTCTCCGACGAGGCGCTGTGCCGGGCCGTGTTCGGGTGCCGTACGCCGGTGGTCAGCGCGATCGGCCACGAGACCGACGCGCCGCTGCTGGACTACGTCGCCGATCTGCGCGCGTCGACGCCGACCGACGCGGCCAAGCGGATCGTGCCGGATCTCGGCGAGGAGCGGCAGCTGATCGGGCAGGCCCGGCGGCGCCTGGACCGGGCGGTGCTCGGGCTCGTGGACCGCGAGTCGCACCGGCTGGAGGCCTTCCGGTCGCGGCCGTCGCTGGCCCGGCCGGAGACGTTCGTCGAGCAGCGCGCCGCCGAGGTGAGCCAGCTGCGCGACCGCGCCACGCGCAGCCTCGAGCACCGGGTGCGCCGGGCCGACGACGACCTGCGGCACACCCTGGCGCGGCTGCGGGCGCTGTCGCCCAAGGCGACCCTCGAGCGGGGGTACGCGATCGTGCAGCGCGCCGACGGGCACGTGGTGCGGGCCGCGGACGAGGTCGCCGCGGGAGACGTTCTACGCGTACGGCTGGCCGACGGCGAGCTGCGCACGGAGGTACGGGAGAACCCATGAGCGACGAGACACTGAGCTACGAGCAGGCCCGGGGCGAGCTGGCCACGGTCGTGGAGAAGCTGGAGCAGGGCGGCGCCTCGCTGGAGGAGTCGCTGGCGCTGTGGGAACGCGGCGAGAAACTGGCCGACGTCTGCCAGCGGTGGCTGGACGGGGCACGGGAGCGCATCGAGGCCGCCCGCGCCGCCCGCCCCGAGCAGTAGGGGTCAGGACAGCGCCGCGGCCAGCGTCTCCAGGTGCGCGGACGACGCCGGGCCGACCACGATGACCGTACGGCCGCTCTCCCGCAGCACGAGCGCGTTCTCGCCGGGGCGTCCCTCGTACCGTTGCCAGATCCGCGCCTCGTCGCGGAACGTGCCCACCGGTTCCCGGGGTTTCTCGCCGAGCTCGCCCGGCACGAGGGTGGTGGGCGCGACGCTGCTCTGGACGAGCTGGATCGGCTTCTTGTCCGGGTCGACGTAGCCGATCCGCAGCGTGGCGCCGTCGTCGCCGCGCTTGAAGGTGGCGCTCTGCACGTGCCAGTCGTCGCCCAGACCCTGCGGCTCGCTCACCGGGAAGACCGCGGCCGAGCGGGCCTGCTGCAGCGTCGGCTCGGCGTCCACGCTGATCGGCTCGTCGCCGCCGAGCACCATCCGGTAGAAGAGCAGCAGGAGCGCGATCGGGACGAGCAGGATGGCAAGGGACAACGCCATGTCCCGCGGACGGCGCTCTTCACGCTTGCCGACGGTCGGGGTCTCGGGGCTGGACACCCCACCATTGTTAACCATGTCGCGGACGCGGGACTTCGCGCGGGCGGCCGTGTGAGGATCGGACGACCACACCCCGCACCGTCGCGAGGAGGCCCCCTGATGCCCGTTTCCGCCAACCCCCAGGATCTCGACCGCAACATCGCCCTCGATCTCGTCCGTGTCACCGAAGCCGCCGCGATGGCCGCCGGCCGGTGGGTGGGCCGCGGCGACAAGAACGGCGGCGACGGCGCCGCCGTGGACGCCATGCGCAAACTCATCAACTCGATCCAGATGCGCGGCGTCGTCGTCATCGGCGAGGGCGAGAAGGACGAGGCGCCGATGCTCTTCAACGGGGAGCAGGTCGGCGACGGCACCGGGCCGGAGGTGGACGTGGCCGTCGACCCGATCGACGGCACCACGCTGATGAGCAAGGGCATGCCCGGCGCGGTGTCGGTGCTGGCCGTGGCCGAGCGCGGCGCCATGTTCGACCCGAGCGCGGTCTTCTACATGGAGAAGATCGCGGTGGGCCCGGACTGCGCCGACGTGATCGACATCAACGCCGGCGCGACCGAGAACCTGCGCCGCATCGCCAAGGCGAAGCGCTCCGACGTCTCCGACGTCACCGTCTGCATCCTGGACCGGCCGCGGCACCAGGCCCTGGTCGAGGAGGTACGCGCGGCCGGCGCGACCATCCGGTTCATCTCCGACGGCGACATCGCGGGCGCCATCTCGGCGGCCCGCTCGGAGTCCGACGTCGACGTGCTCATGGGCATCGGCGGCACCCCGGAGGGCATCACCGCCGCCTGCGCGCTCAAGTGCCTCGGCGGCGAGATCCAGGCGAAGCTGTGGCCGCTGGACGACGCCGAACGGGAGAAGGCCCGGGCCGGCGGGCACGACCTCGACCGCGTGCTCACCACCGACGACCTGGTGACCGGCGACAACTGCTTCTTCGTCGCGACCGGCGTGACCTCGGGCGACCTGCTCAAGGGCGTGCGCTACCGGGCCGGCGGGGCGCACACCCAGTCGATCGTCATGCGCTCCAAGAGCGGCACGATCCGGGTCATCGACTCGTACCACCGGCTCGAGAAGCTGAAGCAGTACTCGTCGGTCGACTTCGACGGCCACCTGCCCACGGTCTGGCCCTCGGTGCGCGAATGACGCAGACCGGCACCTCGCTGCCGGCCGTGACAGCCACGCGGCGCGCGGTCGGCGTGGCGCTCGCGGTCCTCGCGGGCGTCGCGCTGGCCGTGCAGTCGCGCATCAACGGCGAGCTGGCCGTACGGCTCGACGACCCGATCGGCGCCGCGCTGATCTCGTTCGGCTCGGGCCTGCTGGTGCTCGTCGTGCTGGTGCCGGCGCTGCCGTCGGGCCGGGCCGGGCTGCGCTCCCTCCGCGAGGCCCTGCGCGACCGCCGGATCCGCCTCCTGCAGTGCGTCGGCGGCGTGTGCGGTGGCTTCCTCGTCGCCACGCAGGGACTCACGGTGCCGACGCTCGGCGTGGCGGTCTTCATCGTGGCGGTGGTCGCGGGCCAGTCGTCGAGCAGCCTGATGGTGGACCGCGCGGGCACGGGCCCGGGCGGTCCCCAGCCGGTGAGCACCCCCCGCCTGGCCGGCGCGGTGCTCACCGTGGCGGCGGTGGTGATCTCGGTGGCGGACCGCATCGGCCACTCGGGCGCGCTGGTGCTGGCGGTCCTGCCGCTGCTCGCCGGTCTCGGCATCGCCTGGCAGCAGGCCGTGAACGGCCACGTCCGCATGGTCGCGGACAGCGCGATGGTGGCGGGCCTGATCAACTTCCTGACGGGTACGGCGCTGCTCGTCCTCGCGTACGCGGTCTCCGTGCTGGTCCGCGGCGTGCCGGGCCACCTTCCGCACGGCCCCTGGTGGCTGTACGTCGGCGGCACGATGGGCATCGTCTTCATCGCGGTGGGCGCGACGGTGGTCCGCTACACGGGCGTCCTGTTGCTCGGCCTCAGCATGATCGCCGGTCAGGTGACAGGTGCGCTGCTGGTCGACGAGGTCGTACCAGGCGACGCCGGCCGCCCGGGCTGGAACACGATCCTCGGCGCGGTCCTCACGCTGCTCGCGGTGGGCATAGCGGTCCTGCCCGCCCGCCGCCGCTGACCCCGGCTGCGGCCGTACGGTCAGATGTCGGTGAGGGTGGCGTCCGGGTCGTAGAGGGCCGGTTGCGGCCGGGGCCGGCGGCGGCGGAAGGCGATCGCGGCGATCACGCCGCCGAGCAGGCCCAGCAGGTGGCCCTGCCAGGAGATCGGCTGGTCGGTGGGGAGCACGTTGTAGATCTGGTACCAGTACAGCAGGCCGATGAAGGCCGCCACCCCGAGGTTCCACCAGCTGCGCTCGACGAAGCCGCGGGCGAAGAGCAGGCCGAGGTAGCCGAAGACCACGCCGCTCGCGCCGACGACCACGCTGCTGGGGTCGCCGACGAGCCAGACGCCGAAGCCGCTGACCAGGATGATGACCAGCGTCGACCAGAGGAAGCGGCGGGTGCCGCCGGCCAGCGCGAACGTGCCGACGAGGATGAGCGGGACGCTGTTGCCGTACAGGTGGTCCCAGCCGGCGTGCAGGAACGGGCTGAAGAGCACGCCGTCGAGGCCGTCGATGCGGCGCGGGATGATGCCGCCGGCGACGTCGAGGCGGCCGGCGCCGAGGCCGCGGTCGATCGCCTCGATGAGGAAGAGGATCGGGATGACGGCGCACATGGCCACGAAGGCGCGGCCGATGGAGGCGAAGAACGCCTCGGTGCCGAACCTGGCCGACGTGTCGTCCTGCTCCCCCGGATAGCTCATGACTCGATGGTTACCGATCGGCGCCACGGTCGCCAACTGCGGGTGTCCGATCGGGCACGGTCAGCTGAGCTTGCGGGTGGCCGTACGGATGGCCGGCCGGAACGCCGACACCTGCGTGTAGACCCCGGGGTAGCCCTTGCGCGCGCAGCCCAGCCCCCAGCTCACGATGCCGACCTGGATCCACCGGTCGCCGGAGCGGCGCACCATCGGGCCGCCGGAGTCGCCTTGGCACGTGTCGACGCCCTGCTTGCCGGCGCAGATGGATTCGTCCTCGACGAGCCGTACGCCCACCGTCCGGTACGCCTTGGCGCAGTCGTGGTCGGAGACGACGGGCACGGTGGCGTACCGCAGGCGCTTCTCCTGGCGCAGGGACCGTTCGCTCGTCTGCCCCCAGCCCAGGACGGTCAGCGGCCCCTTCTCCTCCTTGACGCCGTGGGCGAGGTCGAGGGTGGGCAGGTCCAGCGGGTGGTCCAGCTGGACGAGGGCCCAGTCGTCGCCGCTGATCTCGCCGTGGAAGCCCTCGGCACGTACGACCGAGACGGATCGGGCCGTCATGGCCTTCGCGGATTTGAGGTTGGTCACGCCGGCGGTGACCTCGATGCTGTCGTCCGGGCCGGTGCCGTCGACGCAGTGCCCGGCGGTGAGTACCACGCGCGGGGCGGTGAGCGCGCCGCCGCAGCCCATCGAGAGCCGCACCATCCACGGGAAGCGGCCTTCCGGGGCGAGGCTGCCGCCGACGACCTCACGGACCGGCGGGGCGCCGTCCTGGGCGCTGGCGGCCATCTGGCTCGCGGTCAGGACGGATGCGAGGATGCCGAGCACGACCAGTGAGGCGACTTTCCGGACCATGCGGACATTGCATCACTGCCGGGGACAGACGAAAGGGGTACGCGCCGAAGCACGTACCCCTTTGCCCGAACGGGTGTGGGTCAGTACCACCCGGTGCTCTGCGAGTGCGACCAGGCGCCGCACGGGGTGTCGTACCGGCCCTCGATGTAGCCGAGGCCCCACTTGATCTGCGTGGCGGGGTTGGTCCGCCAGTCGTCGGCGACCGAGCCCATCTTGCTGCCGGGCAGGGCCTGCGGGATGCCGTACGCGCCGGAGCTGGGGTTGGCGGCCTTCGGGTTCCAGCCGCTCTCCTTCTTCCACAGCTTGTCGAGGCACGGGAACTGGTCGATGCCGAAGCCTGCGTCGATCATCAGCGCACAGCCGGTCTCCCGGGTGCCGCTGTACTCGTTGCAGGAGTCGGGGATCGGGCCGGTGTAGGCCGTGCTGCCGCCGGAGCTGCCGGAACCGCTCTTCTCCGCCTTGGCGGCCTTCTCGGCCGCCTCCTTCTCGATCGCCTTCTGCGCTTCCGTGCGCGCCTTGCCCGCGGCGGTCTTGGCCTGGGCCATGGCCTCGGAGGCGGCCGCGCCCTCGGCCGCACGCCGGTACGCCCGCGCCGCCGCGTGCTGGGCCTGCCGCTCCTTCAGGAGCTGGATCTCCTCGACTTCCGCACGGGAGTCGACGAGCTTGGCCTGGGAGGAGGTGACGGCGGCGCTCTGCGCCTGGACTTCCCGGTCCTGTCCGAGATAGACCCCGCCGATCACGCCTGCGACGAGCAGGCCGACCGAGGCCGCACGGATTCCGACCCGGCTCCAGAGCCGATTCACGAAGATTTCCCTTCGTAGGGGGCAATGACGCGGAGCGGCACCACCGGCGCACAGCCCGGCGGCGGCTCACACCGCGAGCATCCCGGCCCCTCAGGCCGCATGGTCCGGCCCTCTTCCACCGGTCCCGCGATGGCCCCGATCGATGCCCGACCGGCCGTGCCACGCGAATGATGCTCGCCAGCCACCATGGCTCACGGTGAAGTGGATGTGAAATGGCAACGCCAACCTGTGAAGCGAATCACAGGATATTCCGGTCTCAATCGGTCCGAACCTCGCCTATTCCATTCACTCTCCCGGTATAAGCAACGTCACATTGGGTGACTGCCCCCGCGCACGGCGTGAGGCGGGGATCCGGCCGGATCCCCGCCTCACGGTGACGCTCGGTCAGAGCGGGATCTCCTCCAGGAGATCGGTGACGACCTCCGCGATCGGCGACCGCTCGGACCTCGTCAGGGTGACATGGGCGAAGATCGGGTGGCCCTTGAGCGCCTCGATCACCGCCGTCACACCGTCGTGCCGGCCCACCCGCAGGTTGTCGCGCTGCGCCACGTCGTGGGTGAGCACGACGCGCGAACCCTGCCCGATGCGCGACAGCACCGTCAGGAGCACGTTGCGCTCGAGCGACTGCGCCTCGTCCACGATCACGAAGGAGTCGTGCAGGCTGCGGCCGCGGATGTGGGTGAGCGGCAGGACCTCGAGCATCCCGCGCGCCAGCACCTCCTCCACGACGTTCGCGTGCACCACGGCGCCCAGCGTGTCGAAGACGGCCTGCGCCCAGGGCGACATCTTCTCCGACTCGCTACCCGGCAGATAGCCGAGCTCCTGGCCGCCGACGGCGTACAGGGGGCGGAAGACGACGACCTTCTTGTGCCGGCCGCGCTCCATCGTCGCCTCGAGACCGGCGGCGAGCGCGAGCGCGGACTTGCCCGTACCGGCCTTGCCGCCGAGCGAGACGATGCCGATCGACTCGTCGAGCAGCAGGTCCAGGGCCACCCGCTGCTCCGCCGAGCGGCCGCGCAGGCCGAACGCCTCGCGGTCGCCGCGGACCAGCTTGACCGTCTTGTCCGGTGTCATCCGGCCCAGCGCCGAGCCGCGCGAGGAGTGGATGACCAGGCCGGTGTGGCAGGGCAGGTGCTCGGCGTCCTCCACCTCGAGCTCCTCGCCCTGGTAGAGGCGGTTGACCTCGTCCTCCTCGAGGCTGAGGTCGGCCATGCCGGTCCACGTGGGATCGCTGGCCTGGCCATGGCGGTACTCGTCGGCGGTCAGGCCGACCGAGGCGGCCTTCACGCGCAGCGGCATGTCCTTGCTGACGAGCGTGACGTCACGCCCCTCCGCGGTGAGCCCCAGCGCCACGGACAGGATCCGGGTGTCGTTGGAGTCGTTGCGGAAGCCGTGCGGCAGCACGCTCTGGTCGGCGTGGTTGAGCTCGACCCGCAGGGTGCCGCCCTCGTCGTTGCAGAGCACCGGCTGGTCGAGCCGGCCGTGCTTGATCCGCAGCTCGTCGAGCATGCGCAGCGACTGGCGGGCGAACCAGCCGAGCTCGGGATGGTGGCGCTTGCCCTCCAGCTCGGAGATCACCACGAGCGGGATGACCACCTCGTGGTCGGTGAACCGGCGGAACGCCGCCGGATCGGACAGCAGGACCGAGGTGTCCAGCACGAAGACCCGTCCGGCTGGAGCGGGCTCCGCGTCGGCGTGCCGGTCCCGGGACGAGCGGCGTCCCGAGGTGGCGCGGCTGCTGGAGACTTTGGCGGCCGGGTCGGTGTGCGCGTCCCCGGCGTCAGTACGGCGAGATGTCACAGGCCTGCTCCAGCGGGCGTGCAACCCGGTCCGCCCGCGGTCCGCCATGTCCGGCGCCCGTCACTTGCACGGGGTCGGGATGCTGGCCCCGTGGCGTACTCGTCGCAGGTCCGGGCCGGCCGGCTGGCTCGGGAAAACCCCGTGCCATGACTAGAACGCTAGCGGTCAAGAGCCACCTTCGGTAGTACCCGCGAGATACGCCAATTCAGCGACGTTCCACCGACGTGCAATGGGCCGTACGGCGGGTAGGCTGGGCTTTGTGCCTGAGTCCCCGGTTGAGAACCCGCGTCCCACGCACCCGCTCAGCGCCGCGGCGGCCCTGCAGTTCACCGCCTCGCGAGCGAAGGACACCACCTTCTTCTTCGACTTCGACGGCGTGCTGTCGCCCGTGACGGACGACCCCGACGCGTCGCAGCCGGTGCCGTCCGTGCTCGGGGTGCTGGAGCAACTCGCCGCGAGGGTGGCCCGGGTGGCCATCGTCTCGGCCCGCCCGGTGAGCTTCCTGCGGTCCCGCTTCGAGTCGCTGGAGCACGTCGACCTCTACGGGCTGTACGGCCTCGAGGTGTGGCACGACGGCGACGTCGTGACCGAGCCGGCGGCGCTGCCCTGGGTTCCCGCGATGGCCGACCTGGCCGAGCGCGCCAAGGCGGAGCTGCCCGAGGCCATCCTGGTGGAGTACAAACGCCTCTCGGTGGCGCTGCACTACCGCACCGCGCCGCAGCTCGCGCAGCAGGTGGAGCGCTGGGGCCACGAGCAGGCCGAGCGTCTCGGGCTGCGCGTGCAGGGCGGCCGCATGGTGGTCGAGCTCAAGCCCCCGGTCGACCAGGACAAGGGCATGGTGATCAGCGAGGGCGTGCTGAACGCCGGCTGTGCCTGGTATTTCGGCGACGACATGTCGGACATCAAGGCGTTCGACGCGCTGCGCGCCCGCGAGGCGGTCGACCCGGGCTTCTTCGGCATGTGCGTGGCCGTCGCCAACCCGGAGACCGGCGCCGACGTGTCCAGCGCGGCCGACCTGACGCTGGACTCCCCCGAGGCGGTGGCCCGCTTCCTCGCCGAGGAGGCCCTGCCCGCCTTCGACCGCTGAGCCCCGCGCGCCCGCGGTCCGCGGCCGCCGCTGCGACCAGAGCGATCAGATTCGGTCAGAGAACGCCGACCGAAGGAGCGCTCAGGCGCCGTAGCGGCGCTGGCGGGTCGCGTACGAGCGCAGCGCCCGCAGGAAGTCGGTCCGGCGGAAATCCGGCCAGTTGGCGTCGTGGAAGTAGAACTCCGAGTGCGCCGACTGCCACAGCAGGAAGCCCGACAGCCGCTGCTCGCCGCTGGTGCGGATGACCAGGTCCGGGTCGGGTTGACCGCGGGTGTAGAGGTGCTCGGCGATGTGCTCCACGTCGAGGATCTCGGCCAGCTCCTCCAGGGTGCGCCCGGCCGCGGCGTGCTCGTGCAGCAGGGAGCGGACCGCGTCGGTGATCTCGCGGCGGCCGCCGTAGCCGACCGCGAGGTTGACCTCGACGCCGTCGCCGCGTTCCCGGGTCTTCTCCTGCGCGGCCTTGAGAGCGGTCGCCGTGCTCGCGGGCAGCACGTCGAGCGCGCCGACGATGCGTAGCCGCCACGGGTTGCCGTCCTCGGCCAGCTCGGTGGCGAGGTCCTCGATGATGGTCAGCAGCGGGTCCAGCTCGGCGGCGGGCCGGCGCAGATTGTCGGTGGCCAGCAGGTAGAGCGTCACGTGCTTGATGCCGGCCTGGTCGCACCAGGTCAGCAGCTCCTTGACCCGGGCCGCGCCGACCCGGTGGCCGTCGTTGGGGTCGACGTAGCCCATCTCGCGGGCCCAGCGCCGGTTGCCGTCGCACATGACCCCGACATGCTGCGGTATCGGCTTGCCGGCGAGCTTGCCGGCGAGCCGCCGCTCGTACAGGGAGTAGACCAGGGACCGCAGAGTCATCGCGCCAAGCCTATCGACCCCGGGCCGGGGCTCAAGAGGGCGCAGCGGCGATCCGGGCCAAACCCCCTGCGATCCGTCCGATCGTGCGAAGGTCGAAAACCCCGTCAGCGAGGCCCAGGTCCACCATCCGGGCGAAAACCGCCGCATCCCGGCGGGCCGCCTCGACGGCCGCGTCCACCACGCGGGGCCGCCGGGTCAGCAGCGAAGCCACCCGGGAGTGGCGCAGGTGGCGGCCGAGCCGGGCGTTGAGCGTCGCGCCGTAGCGTTGCGCCGCCGCCTCCGGGCCGGCGGCGGCCGCCCTACCCGCCAGTGCGCCGGAGAGCACGGCGTAGAAGATGCCCTCGCCGGTGAACGGGTTGATCAGCGACAGGGCGTCGCCGGCGAGCAGCACCGGGCCGCGGGCCGGCGCCGGCCGGTGGGTGGACAACGGCAGGTGGTGGGCGCGCAGGCCGGCCGGTTCGCCGCCGGGCAGGAGATCGGCGAGCCGCTCCAGCAGGTACGCCTTCGTGAGCGGCGTCCCGCGCAGCACCTCCCCGTACCCGACGTTGGCGGTGCCGTCGCCGAGCGGGAACGACCACGCGTACGCCGGCCAGCGCTGCCGCGTGGTCTTGATCAGCTGCTCCTCACCGGTCGCCGGGGCGTACCCGCGGATCGCGATGGCCAGGTGGCCGGCGGGGTTCGCGGGGTGTCCGAGCCACCGCCGCACGACCGAGCCGGCCCCGTCGGCGCCGATGACCACGCGCGCCCGGATGCGGTCGTCGAGGACGACGCTGCCACCGTCCCGGCGGATCGTCCGTACGCTGTGCCGCAGGAACTCGGCGCCGGCGGCGCGGGCCGCGTCGAGCAGACGAGCGTCGAAGATCCTTCGCGGCACGGTGTACGCCGGGCGCGGCAGCGGCCGGGCCACTTCCATCCCACCCGGGGACACCAGGCGCAGCCGCTCGACCGGTGGGTGACCGTCGGTGATCCCGGTGACGCCCAGGCCGGCGAGGACGTCGAGGGTCTCCGCGGCGATCCCGTCCCCGCACGGCTTGTCCCGCGGGAACTCGCAGCGGTCGAGCAGCAGGACGGAGGCGCCGGCGCGGAGGGCCGCGAGCGCCGCGGCGGATCCGGCGGGACCCGCGCCGACGACCGCGACGTCGTGGCTCACGCGGTGGCCGCCGCCGGTACGGAGGCAGCCGGCAGGCGCGACACCCGCCACAGCGAGTAGAGGACCAGCACCGCGGCGGCGACCAGCGGCGCCCCGTCCCGGACGAGCCCGTCGGCGCCCAGCAGCAGATAGCAGAGCGGCAGATCCACGACGAGCACACCGAGCGTCACCCAGATCAGCATCCGCCGCGCCCAGGCCTTGCCGCGCATGAGGAAGATGGTCGTCAGGGCCACCAGGTAGCTCACCGCGAACCCGGCCACGAACCAGAACCCCACCGCGAGCAGCCACTGCGGCCGCCGCCCCAGCTCCCCCACGGAGATCAGCGCGGGCACGAGCATGAGCGGGCTGTACGTGAAGGCCGCCACCCGGGCGGTGAGAGCCCAGGCGGCCAGCGGCGGGCGCTTCGGCACCGCCTCGCGCCACTCGAGGCCGTCCCGGGTCACCACCAGCTTCTTCGGGTGGCGAACCAGATGCTCCTGCACGGTCCGATGCCGGTAGAGCAGCACGACGACCGTCAGGCAGAGGACGGTCAGGGCGGCGAACCCGAGGACGCCGGGAAGCGGCGGGGTGCCCGAGCGGGGCACGATGAGCCGCCCGACGGCGAAGATCGTGGTGACGGCCAGGATCAGACCGATGGGCCGCGCGCCCGCGCGACCGCGGCGCACGTGCCAGATCAGGATCAACCAGCCGAGCGTACGCAGCAGCGCCCAGCCGGTGCGGACCGCGAGCCCGTAACCGTGCTCGGGCGCGTACCAGAAATTGAGGAGCTCGACCCCCGCGGTGGCCGCCGCCGTCGCGACCAGCAGCCAGGTCAGCGCGCGGACCACGCGCGGCTTGCGGTCGTCGACGGTCACGGGTGCGAAGGTACCCAGGCCGCGCCCGCCTCGAACGCGAGGCGGGCGCGGGGCGTCACGCGGCGTTCAGACGGGACTTGAGCGCGTCCAGCTCCGACCAGAGCACGGCCGGGAGCTTGTCGCCGAACTTGGCGAACCACTCCTCGACCTGCGGGATCTCGGCCAGCCACTCGTCGGTGTCGACGGTCAGGGCCGCCTCGATGTCGGCCCGGTCGACGTCCAGGCCGGTCAGGTCGAGCGCGTCGGCGGTCGGTACGTGCCCGATCGGCGTCTCGACGGCCTCTCCCTTGCCGTCGAGGCGCTCGACGATCCACTTGAGCACGCGGGAGTTCTCACCGAAGCCCGGCCACAGGAACCGGCCGTTCTCGCCGCGGCGGAACCAGTTGACGTAGAACACCTTCGGCAGCTTGCTCGCGTCGCCGGACGCGGCCTTGCCCATCTCGATCCAGTGGTTGAAGTAGTCGCCGGCGTGGTAGCCGATGAACGGCAGCATCGCCATCGGGTCCCGGCGCACGACGCCCACCTGCCCGACCGCCGCGGCGGTGGTCTCCGACGACAGCGTCGCGCCGAAGTAGACCCCGTGCACCCAGTCGCGGGCCTCGGTGACCAGCGGCACGGTCGTCTTGCGGCGGCCGCCGAAGAGGATCGCGTCGATGGGTACGCCGCGCGGGTCGTCGTACTCCGGGGCCAGGATCGGGCACTGGTTGATGGGCGTGCAAAAGCGGCTGTTCGGGTGGCTGGACGGGGCGTCCGAGTCCGGCGTCCAGTCGTTGCCGCGCCAGTCGGTGAGGTGCGCCGGCGGCTCGCCCATGCCCTCCCACCAGACGTCGCCGTCGTCGGTGAGCGCGACGTTGGTGAAGATGGAGTTGCCGCGGGCGAGGGTCCGCATGGCGTTCGGGTTGGTGCGCTGGTCGGTGCCGGGCGCGACTCCGAACAGGCCGTACTCCGGGTTGGTGGCCCACAGCCGGCCGTCCTCGCCGAAGCGCATCCACGCGATGTCGTCGCCGACGGTCTCGACCTTCCAGCCGGGCAGGGTGGGCTCGAGCATCGCCAGGTTGGTCTTGCCGCAGGCCGACGGGAACGCCCCGGCGATGTAGCGGACCTGCCCCTCCGGCGAGGTCAGCTTCATGATGAGCATGTGCTCGGCGAGCCAGCCCTCGTCGCGAGCGGCGACGCTGGCGATCCGCAGCGCGTAGCACTTCTTGCCGAGCAGCGAGTTGCCGCCGTACCCCGAGCCGAAGGACCAGATCTCCCGGGTCTCCGGGAAGTGCGAGATGTACTTGGTCTCGTTGCACGGCCAGGCGACGTCGGCCTGTCCCTCGTCCAGCGGCGCGCCGACCGAGTGCAGCGCGGGCACGAAGTCGGCGTCGGTGCCCATGGCCTCGAGGACCTTCGCGCCCATCCGGGTCATGATCTTCATGGAGGCGACGACGTACGCGCTGTCGGTGAGCTCCACGCCGAACATCGGGTTGGGCGAGTCGAGCGGGCCCATGCAGAACGGGACGACGTACATCGTCCGGCCGCGCATGCAGCCGCGGTACAGCTCCGTCATCGTCGACTTCATCTCCGCGGGCGCCATCCAGTTGTTGGTGGGCCCGGCGTCGGCGGGGTCGACGGAACAGATGAAGGTGCGTTCCTCGACCCGGGCGACATCCCCGGGATCGGTACGCGCCCAGAACGAGTTGGGCCGGCGCTCGGGGTCGAGACGGACGAGCGACCCGGCGTCGACGAGCGCGTCGGTGAGGCGGGTCCACTCCTCGTCGGAGCCGTCGCACCAGACGACCCGGTCCGGGGTGGTGAGGGCGGCGACCTCCTCGACCCAGCTGAGTAGGCGGGCATGGGAGGTAGGGGGCAGTGACATGTGAATCCCTTCGGTCGGCTTGACCTGTGACGTATCCGGCCGGCGGGCCGGCCCCTGTCACGGGAGTCACGTCAGCGTAAGCCGAGCGAACGTTCAGTTCATCGGTGAACCCTGTGGACAACCGCACAATCCTCGGCGTTTGTGCTCATAGACGATCGATCCTTCGCCGGACGGTGCACGAGTGAGCAGAGAGCGCTTCCCCACGTACGGACCGCATCCGCCCGGCGGCGGCTTCCCCGCCGGCCCACCGCTGGAACTCACGGCTTTCACAAAATGGACAAACCGACATAAGCTTGTCCGCAATCGGGCTTTCCTCCCACTCCCGGCTCTGGAGGCAGGAATGACGATCCCGGCGGGCGAGGCCGATGCCGACGCGGAGCTGCTGGCGGCCGTACGCGCCGGCGACACCGCCGCGTACGGCGTGCTCTACCAGCGTCACCGCACCGCCGCCCGGAACCTCGCGTACGGGCTCGTCACCGATCACGCCGACGCGGACGACCTCGTCGCCGAGACGTTCGCCAAGGTCTTCGCCACCCTGCGCGCCGGGCGCGGCCCGCTGGTGTCGTTCCGCGCGTACCTGCACACCACGCTCCGCCACGTCTGCTACCACCGGGCCCGCCGCGACCGCCGGCTCGAGTTCACCGACGATCTGAGCCGGTACGACGCCGGCGAGCCGTTCCGCGACCCCGCCCTCGACCGCCTCGAGCGCACGTACGCCGCCCAGGCCTTCCGCGCGCTGCCCGATCGCTGGCGTGACGTGCTGTGGCGTACCGAGGTCGAGGGGGCCAGCCCGGCCGAGCTGGCCCCGCAGCTGGGACTGACCCCGAACGCGGTCGCCGTGCTCGCCCACCGGGCCCGCGAGGGTCTGCGCCGCCTCTACCTCCAGCAGCACGTCGGGGCCGCCGACCCGCCGGAGTGCCGGTGGGCCGGGGAACGGCTGGGCGGCCGGGTACGCGGCCGGCTCGCCCCGCGGGACTCCGCGCGGCTCGACACCCACCTGGCGTGGTGCGCCGAGTGCCGCGCCCGGCTCGCCGAGGTGACCGAGATCGACCAGCACCGTCACCGGCCGTACCGGCAGCGCAACCCGGCCGGGCCCCCCGGTTAAGACTCGCTCACGAAAACAGCGGGGGGTGACGAGCGCCGGTACGCTCGGGTCCGTGCCCGTTGCCGACGTCCTGCCCGCTCTGCGGGCACGCTTCGGGGCACTCGTGCGCGAACTGAGCAAGTTCGGCACGGTCGGGGCGACCGCGTTCGCCATCGACCTCGTCATCTTCAACGTGCTGCTGCAGAGCGGTTCGGAGTCGTTGCTCGCCAAGACGATCTCCACCGTCGTCGCCACCACCGTCGCCTTCGCCGGCAACCGCTTCTGGACCTGGCGGCACCGCGAACACCGCAACATGGCGCGGCAGTACACGCTGTTCTTCCTGCTCAACGGCATCGGTTTGGGCATCGGGCTGGCCTGCCTGGCGATCAGCCACTACGGGCTCGGCTCGATCTGGCCCGAGTTCCAGACCCCGCTCGCGGACAACATCTCCGGGCAGCTGGTCGGCACCGCCGTGGGCACCCTGTTCCGTTTCTGGTCGTACCGCCGCTTCGTGTTCGGCGACAGGGTCGTCCCGGACCCGGCGCCCCCGGCAGTCCCGGGGACCCCGGCCCCGCCGGCCGGCGCGACCGCACCGCAGTCGACCGAGCCGCCGGCGCCGCGCGCCGTCCCGCGGATGTGACGAGGGTTTCAGCCCAGCTGCTGTGTCCGTCGTCTCCCGCCCTTCCCCCCGTAAGGTTGTCGAATGCCTTCAGCCCGCCCGCTGGCGGAACGCCTGCGCCACCTCGCTCCCGAGGCCCTGGCGTTCGGCGTGATCGGCGCAGCGAACACCCTGCTCTACATGGCCATCACCTGGGCGCTCCTGCCCATCGGCGCCGTGAAAGCGAGTGTCGTCGCCACCGTCGTCACCACCACCCTGGCCTACATCGCCAACCGGTTCTGGACCTACCGGCACCACACCCGCACCGCCCTGCGCCGCGAGTACACGCTGTTCTTCGGGTTCAACCTGGTCGGCATGGTGATCCAGTCCGGCGCGGTGGGCATCGGCAAGTACGGCTTCGGCCTCACCGAGGAGAACGACGCCGTGCTGTTCATGGGCGTCACGCTGCTCGGCATCGTGATCGCCACGGTCTTCCGCTTCTGGGCGTACCGGACCTTCGTCTTCCTCAAGCCCCCGGTCGACGGTCACGAGGCCGCGATGGCCGAGCTCGACGTCACCGCCGGCCTGGCGGAGCTCAGCGCCGAGGCGGAGGGCCGCTTGGACGAGGAGATCGCCAAGGAGATCGACGCCCAGCGCCGCGCGGTCTGACCAGCGGCGGCTCCGGCTCGTCGTCCTCGTCCTCCGGGCGCAGCTCCCGGTCGGTCTCGATGAGCTCGTACAGCGTGGTCTGCACCTGCTGGACGTGCGGCACCGACGCCAGCACCGCCGACTGCTCGCCGATCGAGTCGACGGTCAGCGTGCCGCACCCGAGCACCCGGTCCAGCAGGCCCTGCCGGGTCAGATGATCGTTGATGCGGTTGAGCGGCAGATCACGCCGTTCCCGGGCCACCACGCCGTCCTGCAGCAGGATCCGCTCATCGGTGAAGACGTAATGGGTGGTCCGCCACACCAGCAACGGCCAGACCCCGCGGGTCACGCTCATGAACAGGGCGATCGCCGCGACCACGCAGACGCCGATCAGGCCCCCGGTGGTCGGCGGGAGCATCACCCACACCAGGATGACCGCCGCGAGGGCGGCCACCAGCACCAGGACCGGGCGGACCGCCGCCTTGGCGTGCGGATGCAGGTGGAGGACGACCTCCTCCTCGTCGGTCAGCACGTCGTCCGGGAAAGCCACGGGCTCAGCGTACGTGCAGGACGTCCCCCGCCGAGACGCGACGCTCGGCGCCGTCCGCCGTACGGACCATGAGCTGACCGTCCCCGTCCACCGTGGTCGCCACCCCGGCGATCTCCCCGCCGCCGGGCAGCAGCACCCGCACCTCGCGCCCGATCGTGACGCACCCCCGCCGGTACGCCCCCAGCAGCCCGCACAGCTCCGCGTCGCCGCCGGTCTCGCGCCATCCGGCGTACCACCGCTCGAAACCACGCAGCAGCGCCCGCAGCAGCGGATCGCGGTCCGCTGCCTTCGCGCCGGCCAGCTGCAACGACGTCGCGGGCAGGCCGGTGGTGGGCGGCAGCTCCGCCGCCCGGGTGGTGACGTTGAGGCCGATGCCGACGACCACCGCGTCCTCGGCCACCTCGGCCAGAATGCCGGCGGCCTTGCCGGGCGCACCCTCCGGGTCGGACACCACCAGGTCGTTCGGCCACTTCAGACCGGCGTCCAGCTCGGTGATGCGCTGCACGGCCTCCATCAGCGCCACCCCCGCCAGCAGCGGCAGCCAGCCCCAGGCCCGCTGCGGCGCCGGCGCCCACCCGCGCTCGGGAACGGCCGCCCCCGGCCGCAGCAGAACGCTCAACGTCAGCCCGGCCCGCGGCGGCGACACCCACTGCCGATCCCGCCGCCCCCGCCCGGCGACCTGCTGCTCCGCGACGACGACCAACCCCTCACCGGAGCCGTCCCGCGCCGCGCCGGCCACATCGGCGTTCGTCGACCCGGTCTCGGCGATCACATCGATCCGGCGCCACAGGCCGCCGGGTACGACGAGCGCCCGCTGCAGGGCCCGGGCGGCCAGCGGGGGACGATCCAGATCGGCGTACGGCGAGGAGGCCATCGCCCTAGCCTATGTCCCGCCCCTCGCATGTCGCGCTCGCCGCATGTCGCGCCTTCCCATGTCCCGCCCGCCGCCCGTCCCGCCCGTCGCACGTCCTCCGTAGCGCGGCTGCGGCTCAGCTCGGGTCGGCCGCGTGCTTGCTCACGTACACGGTGCTCCGCTGATCCGGCGCCGCCTCCGGCCGGGGCCTGGGCCGCGGGCGCGGGCGTACCCGATCGTCGGTGACCGCGGGCAGGCTCTGGGTGGGCTCACCGGCCACGTTGCGTGGGCGCTGCGCCAGGACCTGGGGCCGCCGCCGGCGGGCCTCGGGCACCTCCGTACCGGGCCAGGTGAGATCGGGCAGGGCGGCCTCGGGCAGGTCCGGCACGGTCCAGACCGGGCCCTCGACGCTCACCTCACGGCCGGCGTACCCGCCCTCGAGCCGCGGTGCGTCGGCGGCCTCGTTCCTGTCGTCGCCCCGCCACCGGCGGCGCTCGGAACCGCCGGCTCGATTCCAGCTGTCGCGGTCACGCGGCTTCCGATCTCTCTCCGCGGCGTACCGTTCCCCGTTCTCGTCGCGCGCGCTCTGGCTCTTCTCCTGCCTGGCCCGCTCGGCGTTGCGCCGTCGGCCAGGCGCGTCGACCGGCTTCGGGAAGCGGCGACCGGCCGGCCGCTCACCCTCCGACCAGGCGCGAGGCAGCCCGATACGGTCGTCGGGGCGCGCCGGCGGCCACTGCGGCACAACCGCGGTCGGCTCGGACCCCGCCTCCGGCAGGGGGTCGAACCCCGAGGCCGGCGGATACGGCGGAACGGCGGGGATGCGCTCGACCGGCACGGGCCAGCCGTACCCCGCGTCCGGAATCGGCGTCCAGTAATCGCCGGTGACGGGCTCGTCGCGGTACTCCGGGCGTACCCATCCCTCCACCCGATCGCCGTAACGGCGGTCGGCGCGGGCAGCCCACGGACGGGCACCCGGGTGGGCATCCGCCTCGGTCAGCCCGGGCTCCTCGAGATCGGCCTGCTCGGGGACCGGCGGCAGCACGCCCACGGGGAGGTCGGCCACCCGGACGTCCTCGTCGGCCAGCCAGTCGTCATCCTCGTCCGGCTCGTACGGGTCCTCGTACGGGTCCAGCGCCAGATCCGCCTCGACGTCGTACCCGTCCTCCAGGCCGAGGTCCACGTCCAGCTCGGAATCCCCACCGGCACGGGCACCGAGATCGACCAGGCGTACGTCCGTCGGCCCGGCCGGGTCGCCGTCGGCAGCCTCCACGGACAGCAGGCGCCGCAGCTCGAAGCGGCTGCGCTCGCTGCCGGGGGCGTGCCCGGCCGGCGAATCGGCGTGGGGGTGGTCGATGTCTGCGGGGTCGCGGTCCGGGCCTTCGCCGGCCCTGCCCTGGTCTCCCCTGCCCTGGTCTCCCCTGCCCTGGTCTCCCCTGCCCTGGTCGGCGTTGCCCCGGTCTTGACTGACGCGGTCTTCGCTGTGCCGGTCCTCGCTGAGCCGGTCCTCGCTGCGCCGGTCCTCGCTGCGCCGGTCTTCGCTGTGCCGGTCTTCGCTGTGCCGGTCCTCGCTGAGCCGGTCCTCGCTGCGCCGGTCCTCGCTGAGCCGGTCCTCGCTGCGCCGGTCGGTCGGATTCTGGTCGGCGAGGCCATTGCTGGACAGGCCGTCGTTCGCCCGGGCGAATCTGCTCGGGTCGCTCGTGATCGGGCTGATCTCGATGAGGCCGGTGTCGGTGCTGTCCGCGGCAGGGCGGTGGGCGGTCGGGCCGGTTGGGCCGGTCGGCTCCAGGGTGAGGCTGGCGGGTCCTTCGGCGGCGGGCTCGCTCCGGGCGCCCGCAACGGCGTGACGGTCTCCCAACGCGGAGTCGGGCATGCCGCGACGGCCACCGGACGCGGAGTCAGCCCCGCCGCGACGGCCGCCCGGCGCGGAGTCGGCGGCACGACGGCCACCCGCGGAATTCACGGCGGCGCGCCGGCCACCTGACGGGGAGTCGGCGGCACGGCGGCCACCGCGCTCCGGGTCTGCGGCGGCTCGGTGGCCGCCCGGCTGCGCTTCGTGGTCCGCGGCAGCGCGGCGGCCCGGTTCGTCGCCCAACTCTGGAACGGCGGTGGACCGGCGGACCGGCTGCTGGGCCGCGTCAAGGGTCGGATCCGCGACGGCCCGCCGCGACGGCTTGTCAGGTACGTGGCCGGACGTCGAAGTGTCAGCCGGGCTGGTCGGCCAGAAACGGCGTGAGTCGCGCGGTCCCGGCAGCGGTGGCGGGACCGCGGTCGTTCCTCGATTCGCCTCCCGCATCCCGGCCGCGCCTTCGGCGACGCTGCCGGTGTTGGTATCGGTGCGGATGCCGCTGTTGGTGCCGGCGCGGATGCCGCTGTTGATGCCGGTGCCGGTGCCGTTGTCGGTGCCGGAGCCGGTGCCGGAGCCGGAGCCGGTGCCGGAGCCGGAGCCGGAGCCGGAGCCGGGGCCGGCAAGTCGACGGGTCGGGTGGTTGTCGGCGCGGGTGGCGGCGTCAGCTGCCCCGGCGGCCCAACCGGCGGCCTCATCCCCGGCTGACAGGCCTGCAACGTCGGCCGCCCTGACGGACCGACCGGCAGTATCAACGCCTCTGCCTGGCCGACCGGCAGCGTCAGCTGCCTTGGCCGACCGACCCGCGGTGTCAGCTCCCCTGGCCGACCGACCAGCGGCGTCAGCAGGCCGGACCCCAGCTGTGTTGCGCGGCGATCCAGGAGTGCCGCGGCGAACCGCAACCGAGTCGGCGCTGCGAGCCGCCGTACCCGAGCCGATGGACCGTCCCTTGACCGTCCCTTGACCGTCCTGGCCGCCCCCTCCCGGGACGTCGCCGCGGACTGTCCTGGGAACGTCGCGGCCCACCGTGCCAGGGGCGTCGCTGCGTACCGGGGAGGCCGGGCCGTTGCCGGTCGGGCTCGTCGCCTCCGCTGCTGCCTTCCGGCGGCGGGGCGCATCGCCGCGCCGGCCGCCGGTGCCACGCCGGGCCGGGGAGCCACGGCGGGCAGTCCGCTTGCCGGGGGCGGCGCCGCGTCCGTTCGCGCCGTTCTCGCGACCGCCGGCGAACAGCACGTGGCGGAAGACGATGAGCGTCGCGATGCCTCCGACGATCAACGCCACGCCCACGGGGGTCATCCATGTCGTCACGGGGGTTGTAACGAATGGTGCATTAGGAACGAAACGCACCCGGCTCGACGTCGGCCGGACCGGGCGCATGTGCTGAGTGCGTCATCCACGCCACCACCTTGGCAGCCCCGGACGTCCGCCCAGCGCGTTATCCACAGAGCCGGGATCCGCCTCGCCGCGTTATCCACAGCCCGGGCGGCACGGCAGCCGAGCGCCCGCATCGCTGGATACGATCACCCCCGACGCGGCACGACAGGCCCGTACCGCGTCGCAGAGCGGCAACGCGATCACGCACGACGTGGCTCGTGGGACAGCGCACCGGGGACGACGACCGTCCGCGGGTGAGTGGAGGCGCAGGACAGTGACGACTCAGCCGGACGTGCAACGGTCCGACATCCACACGACGGCCGGCAAGCTCGCCGACCTCGCCCGACGCACGGACGAGGCAGTGCACGCCGGTTCCGCTCGGGCCGTCGAGAAGCAGCACGCCCGCGGGAAGAAGACCGCGCGGGAACGCATCGAGATGCTGCTCGACGAGGGATCGTTCGTGGAGCTCGACGAGCTGGCCCGGCACCGCTCGACGAACTTCGGCCTGGACCGCAACCGCCCGTACGGTGACGGCGTCGTCACCGGCCACGGCACCGTCGAGGGCCGCCAGGTCTGCGTGTTCTCGCAGGACTTCACGGTGTTCGGCGGCTCCCTCGGCGAGGTCTTCGGCGAGAAGATCGTCAAGGTCCTCGACCTGGCCATGAAGATCGGCTGCCCGATCATCGGCATCAACGACTCCGGCGGCGCCCGCATCCAGGAAGGTGTCGTCGCCCTCGGGCTCTACGCCGACATCTTCTTCCGCAACGTACGGGCCAGCGGCGTCATCCCGCAGATCTCCCTGATCATGGGCCCGTGTGCGGGTGGTGCCGTCTACTCCCCCGCGATCACCGACTTCACCGTGATGGTGGACCAGACGTCGCACATGTTCATCACCGGGCCGGACGTCATCCGTACGGTCACCGGCGAGGACGTCGGCATGGAGGAGCTGGGCGGCGCGCGTACGCACAACACCCGCAGCGGCAACGCGCACTACCTCGCGACCGACGAGGAGGACGCGATCGACTACGTGCGCGCGCTGCTGTCGTACCTCCCCAGCAACAACCTGGACGAACCGACCACCTTCGACCTGCCCGCGGACCTCGGCCCGAGCGAAGCGGATCTCGCCCTGGACACGCTGATCCCGGACTCGGCGAACCAGCCCTACGACATCCGCGCGGTCGTCGAGGCGGTCGTGGAGGACTTCCTCGAGGTGCAGCCGCTGTACGCGCAGAACATCGTGGTGGGCTTCGGCCGCGTCGAGGGCCGCCCGGTCGGTGTCGTCGCCAACCAACCCATGCACTTCGCCGGCACGCTGGACATCGCCGCGTCCGAGAAGGCCGCGCGCTTCGTGCGGACCTGCGACGCGTTCAACATCCCGGTGCTCACGTTCGTCGACGTGCCGGGCTTCCTGCCCGGCACGGACCAGGAATGGGACGGCATCATCCGGCGCGGGGCCAAGCTCATCTACGCGTACGCCGAAGCCACGGTCCCCAAGGTCACGGTCATCACGCGCAAGGCGTACGGCGGGGCGTACGACGTCATGGGCTCCAAGCACCTCGGTGCCGACATGAACTTCGCCTGGCCCACCGCCCAGATCGCGGTCATGGGCGCCCAGGGCGCGGTCAACATCCTCTACCGCGGCGAACTCGCTTCCGCCGAGGACCCCGCCACCCGGCGCGCCGAACTCATCCAGGAGTACGAGGACACGCTCGCCAACCCGTACATCGCGGCGGAACGAGGCTATGTGGACGCTGTGATCGCCCCGTCCCAGACGCGCAACCAGGTGACCCGCGCACTGCGAATGTTGCGCACCAAGCGCGAGACGCTCCCGCCGAAGAAGCACGGCAACATCCCGCTCTAATCCGCGCCGCTCCCCCGCTACGCACGACGCACCGTGCTAGGTCCGCGCCGCTCCCCCGCTACGCACGACGCACCGTGCTAGGTCCGCGCCGCTCCCCCGCGACGGATGACGCACCGTGCTAGGTCGGCGCCGCTTCCCCGCGACGGATGACGCACCGTGCTGGGTCGGCGCCGCTTCTCCGGCTCGGGTTACGCGCCGTGGCGGAGGAGCAGCGCGCCGCCGTAGACCAGCGCGCCCAGCGACAACAGCCAGAAGACGAACAACCACACCACGTCGCCGATCAGCGTGTGGCTCTGCAGCTGCCCGGCGTCGGTCGTGGGGTCGGTGCGCATGGCGTGGAACAGCTCCGGCACCTGCCGCGTGCCGCCCATGAGGAGGAACCACACCCACACGTAGGCGAAGGCCAGCTGCACCGCCTCCGTCGACCGCATCGCGACCACCCACAGCATCGCGCCGACGAAGAGAATGACGAAGATGCCGAAGAGGTTCCGCGTCATGACCAGGACACCGGCGAGGAACACGAGGCTGAGGAGCAGCACCGAGCGCGGGTCGGCGTCGTGGACGAGGAGCTGCACCCCGCCGAAACCGAAGATGGAAGGCCCGAGGTAGCCGGCGACCAGGGAGACGAACTTCGACAGCCAGTTCTCCGCGCCGGCCTGCATCTCGCCGGCGCCGGCCCGGAAGATCTTGACGTGCTTCACGACCGAGCCGAACAGCCACCCGAACAAGGCGTGACCGCCCTCATGGGCGATCGTGATCGCGTTCGTCGTGTACCGCCACAGCGGCACGGCCGCCACGAACGCCACGACCCCCGTACTCCAGGCCATGCCCAGGTCAGCAGCCATGCGGTGGAAGCTATCGAGCACCCAGGGTGACTCGCATCACCACGAGATACTCAATGTGTCGCCATTCAGCTACTCGAAGTGGCCAACTCGGACGGCCGCTCCCGGGTCAGCCACCCGCCGTGACCGGCTTCGGCAGCCAGCCGCCGGTCGCGATCCCCCGGTGGCCGCAGCTGCCGCCCGCCTCCGCGTCCACCGAGCGCCGGCACCCTCCGGTGGCCCCGGCGTCCAGGAAGCGCTGATCGGCGGCCGCTCGCCCCGGCATAGCGCCGCTCGCCTCGAGCTTGTGGGCGTCCTCGGCGTGGGCGGCCGGGATCACGTAGCGCTCCCGGGCGTCCCTGAAGCGCCGCTCGCCCGGGCGTCCCTGAAGCGCCGCTCGCCCGGGCGTCCCTGAAGCGCCGCTCGCCCGGGCGTCCCTGAAGCGCCGATCGCCCGGGGCGTCTCGGAAGCGTCGCCGGCCCCGGACTTCCCGGGAGCACCGTTCACCTGCCGCTTGCCTCGGCGCTCAACGGGCTCCGGCGACCCACCGGTCGCTGCCCGAAATCATCGGCGGCTACTTCGCTCGTCAGGTGCTTGAAGTGGCCAGGTCGGGCAGCCACTGCCCGGCCAGCAGGAACGTCCCGATGACCAGCGCCGCGACGTCGACGATCAGGAACAGGCCGACCCAGAACAGCGCCGGTACGTGCGTGAGCCCGGCCAGCTGGTCCGCATCGGACTCGGGCATGCGCCCCCGGCTGCGCAACGATTGCAGCTCGAAGACCGGGCGGACCCCGCCGATCAACAGGAACCACACCCCGGCGTACGCGAACAGCGACTGGACCTGCGGCGAAGCCGACCACGAGACGGCGAAGACGATCACGCCGGTGACCAGGACGGACACCACGCCGAACACGTTGCGGATGTTGATCAGCATGAGCAGGAGCAGCACGACGGCCACCCACAGCAGCAACGTGATGCGGTTGCCGCCGAGCAGCCAGGCGCCCGCGAGCCCGATCAGCGACGGGGCGACGTACCCGGCGAGCAGCGTGAAGATCATGCCCGGCCCGGTCGGCCGCCCGGCCGACAACGTCAGCCCCGACGTGTCGAACTCCAGCCGGATACCCCGCAACTTACGCCCGGTGAGCAGCGCGGCGAGGGCATGACCACCCTCGTGGGCGATGGTGACGGCGTTACGGGCCACCCGCCACACCGGCCGCACCGCCACGACCACGAGCGCGATCACCGCGGTGACCAGCACGAGCGTCCGGGGCGGGTCGGGCTGGGCGCTGAGCAGGGTGTCCCACAGGTCACTCACCGAGTCGATCGCCACAGCCCGCGAGCGTAGCGGATCAATGCAGGTACGACCTCACGACAACCTGTGAATCGGCCGGGCACGACGCCACCTCAGCACGCCGCACGCGCAGCACGAGCCCTTCGCACCCGCCGGCGCGACGCGGCCCCTCGCGCCCGCCGGCGCAGCGCGAGTCCCCATACCCGGGCAGCGCGACCCCTCACGCCCGGGCGGCGCGACGCGGACCCTCACGCCCGGCGGCGCAGCCCAAGCCCCTCACGCTCGCCGGCGCAGCGCGAGCACTCAGGCGCGGCGGCGCAGGGCGGGTGAGGTGTCCGCTTGGGCGCGCCGCTGCAGCTGCCAGGCGCCTGCGATCGCACCGGCGACGATCATCGCTCCGGCGGCGGCCAGCGCGAAGGTCACCATGCCCACGGCCGCCACGAGGATGGCGATGTCGGCGAGCGCGACGAGCATCCACAGCCCGATCGTGGGCTTGCTCCCGTGTCGGCGAAACATCGTGCACCTCCAGTGATGGTTCACGATGAGTACCCATTCACGTGGTGGCTCATGCACCTTGATTCACGACAGCGGCTTGAACCCGTCGTAGATCACCTGAAGGTCCTTCTTCGCCGCGTCCCAGTCCTCGGGGGTGGTGTACCAGTTGATGCTGTACGCCTGCTTCGGCCCCGTCAGGAAGTTCCGCTTCACCGCGTGCTGCCGGTTGCCGCTGGCCGTGGTGTAAAGGAACTCCCAGTCCACGCCCTTCTGGAAGTAGTCGACAGGCACCATCTTGATGCGCTGGTAATTCCGGTACTTGCCGTTCGAGCGCGTCGCTTCCTGCTGCTTCCAGTCCGCCATCGGATCCGCCGCAGGCTGGTCGGTCTGCGCGATGAGCAGCAGCCGGTTGTTGTACCGGAACTCGGTCTCCTCGGGCCCATTGACCCGTACGGACACCCCGGCGGGTAGCGGCACGGAGAACCCGGTGCCGGCATCGCCGTACACCTTCCAGCCCTTCGGCACCGCGACGTTGTCGCTCGCCGGCGCCGACGACGGCGGCGTGGAGGGCGTCGTGGTCGTCGGCGTCGGGGCGGGTGTGGACTTCTCCGGAGCCGCCGCCGCGGCGGACTGCTGCTTGCCGCCGCTCGCGGCCGGCGCAACGCCGCCCTGCCGGCCCGGCTCCGAGGCCTGATCGTCATCCCCGCTCGAAAGAGCCAACGGCACAACCACAAGAAGCACCAGTACGGCGGCCAGAATCGCCATCGCGATCGCAGTCTGTCGCCGCGTGAGCGTGACACCGAAAACGGTGAGCCCTCGCCGCCCCGCGGTCGGCTCACGGAAGTTCATCGGCTGCCACGCGGGCCGGCTCGAAGGCAGAACGCCCGGCGCCCCGGAAACGGGAGCGGCCGAGGCAGCGGCACCACCCTTGCTCGCGGCCTCGGCGGCGGCGCGCTGGGAACGCCGGCTCGGCATGGTGCCCGCCGCCGGAATCACCCGGGTACGGGTCGGCTCCGCGCCGGACTGCCCCCGTGCGGAGCCGGCCGCCGTCTTGTCTGTTTCCCTGGCATCCTTCGTCGCGGCCGCTCCGGACTTGGCTGCCCCGGGCGTGCCCGCTCCGGACTTGGCTGCTCCAGGCGCGGCTGCTCCAGGCGCGGCTGCTCCAGGCGTGCCCGCCCCCGATTTCGCGGCTCCGAGCGCACTTGCTCCGGGCGCTTCCGCCTTGGCCGGTTCGGGCTTCGCCGGCGTCTTCATGGCTGCGGTGGGCTCAGCCGTCGTGGCAGCGCCCGTCAGGGCCGCGGCAGCGACCTGAGTCTGGTCGGGCTTGGCCGGGGCCTTCGGGCCGCCCTTCGCCGCATCGGCCGTGCCGGGCTCGCCCTGCCGCTGATCTGCGGTGCCCGCAGACTGCTTCGGCTGCGTCCCGTCCGGTCCGGAATTCTGCTCAGGCTCGGCCTTCTCCGGCTCCGAGGCCGGCTTGGGTTCGGTTTGCTGCTCGGCGGACCGCTTGGCGTCTGCCGGTCCTTCCTTGTCCGCCTGATCGCTGGAGGCGAGCTCGGCCACCTGCTCAGGAGCAGCGACGTCCGACGAGACCTCGGCGCTGTCCGGCTCCGCCGGCTCGGTGTCCGACGCTTCGACGGTCGCCGCCGCCGGCTGTTCGGTGTCCGCGGGGGTCACCTTCGCCTGGCGTCCCCGCCCCTTCTTGCGAGAAGCCTTGCTGCCCGAGCCCGCACCGGCTCGGGCGCCGACCACCGGCTTGCCGACCGGCTGTGCCGGGGCATCGTCCTTGGGGGCCTCCGCCTTACCTTCGGCCTTGGCGTCGCCGTTGGACGCTTCGCTCTCCGTCGCGGGACCGCCGATGTCTGCCGGGGCCGATCCGGCCTCGGCGGCCGCGTCGGGGTCGGCGTTGGCGTTGGGGTCGGCGTCGGCGTCGGTCGAGGTGGCCGGCGTGGGCTCGGCGTTGGTCGAGGGGGCCTTGACCAGGGCCTCGGCGTCGGTCGCGGGCTTCTCGGATTCTCCAGCCGGCGCGGTCACCTCGGCGGAGTCGGCCGTCGCTTCGTCAGCTGCCTTCGCCGCCTTGCCGTTCTGGGCCTTCTCGGCCGGCTCGGCGACGGTGGAGGTTGGGGCGGGCGTGTCCCTGGCCGGCTCGTCCTTCTCAGCACCGGACGACTCGGCCGGGAGCGCCTTGGAGCCGTCGGCGGACGAGGGCTCGTTGTCCTTGACCAGTGCCGCCGCCTCGGACGAGGTGGTTGCGCGCTTGTCCGGACGCGGCCCGAAAGGCTGCCGAGACTTGGGCTCCGCGGGCGCGGCAGCCGCCGAAGTCGGCCCCGGCGAGCTCGACGCCGGCGTGGCAGCCGACGAGGTCGACGTCGGCGCGACGGTCGGGGCGCTCGACTCCGGAGTGGTCGGCGCAGCGGTCGGCTTGTTCGCCGCGGGCGCAGGCGTCTTCGCCGCCGGCTCCGTGGCCGGGGTCCGCTCCGTGGCCGGCGTCGGCTTGGGGGCCGTAGGGGTGGCCGTCGCCGCCGTTGCCTGGGGTGGCTCGGGGATTTCGCGGCTGGGGGTTGAGGCTGGGGGCGTTACTGCCGGGGTACGGCTTGACGGTGGCTGGGGGGTCGTCGCTCGCTTACGGGCTGCGGCTACTTCCTCGACCGTGAACGACCCCGGGGCGGAGCCCGACCCGCGCATCGTCGCGTCGAGGGCGGTGCCTCTCTCCACTCCTGGGGTCGCCTGTGGGGGCGGCGGCTTTGCTGTGCCCGTACTTTTCCGGGCAGCCGGAGTGTCGACCCGCGTGGGGTCCAGTTCGGGCTGGTGCGGCGCATCGATGCGGGTCGGCGTGTCCGCGGGACGCGGCGCGCGGCCGACCGTCGCCTTGCCGGGAGCGAAGATGGGAGCGCGACCAGAGGGGGCTCCGCTTTGCGGACGGTTCTGCGCGGCTGCCGGGTCCGCCGCGGGACGACCGGGCGGCGTCGGAGCGCCGCGGCCCGGTGCGACAGGCGGCGTTGCACCGCCGCGACCGGGTGCGACGGGCGGCGTTGCACCGCCGCGACCGGGGGCGACCGGGGGCGGGGTGGCGGCGGCACGGCCGGTGGTCACGGGGGGCGTTCCGGACCTACCGGGAGAAACGGGCGGCGTGCCGGATCGGCTGGGAGAGACCGGCGGCATACCGGAACGGCCCGGAGAGACCGGCGCCGTGCCGGCGGGGGGACCCGAGGTCACGGGCGGGCGCGGGCCGGGCACGACCGGGGCGCTGGCCGACACGCCCGGGACGACCGGCGGGCGTTCGCGGCCGATACCGGGCCGGCGCATCGACGGGCTCATCGGGAAAGTGATCTTCGACCGGCGTCCGGCGGCGCGCAGCAGCAACCGTTCCGCTTCGTCGGCGTTGATCCGGTGCGCCGGGTCCTTGCGCAGCAGGCCGTTGAGCACCGGCTTCAGCGGGCCGGCGTTGCGGGCCGGCGGCGGGTTCTCGGTGGCCAGGGCGGCCAGCGTCGCGATCGCGGACGGCCGCGCGAAAGGAGACGCGCCCTCCACGGCCGCGTAGAGGGTCGCGCCGAGGGACCACAGGTCGGCGCCGGGACCGGCTGTGCCGTCCCGGGCACGCTCCGGAGCAATGTACGCGGGTGAGCCCAGCACCAACCCGGTCCGGGTGACATTGGGGTCGCCGGGCACCGTCGCCAGCCCGAAGTCGGTGAGCACGACCCGGCCGTCCTCGCCGATCAGCACGTTGCCGGGCTTCACGTCGCGGTGCACGACCCCCGCCCGATGCGCGGCGCGCAGCGCGCCCAGCACCCCGAGGCCGATCTCGGCCGCACGCACCGGGTTGAAAGGCCCGTCGCTGGCAAGAATGTCCTGAAGGGATCGCGACGGCACGTACTCCATGACGATCCACGGATCGGCGTCCGTCCGCAGCACGTCGAAGACGCGCACCACATTGATGTTGTTGAGGCGGGCGATGGCCCGGGCCTCCCGCAGCGACCGTTCCCGCATCTCCTGACGCTCGTCCGGCGTCAGCCCGGGCGGCGGGACCAGCTCCTTGATCGCCACATCACGGTGCAGGACGACGTCGGTCGCCCGCCAGACACGACCCATCCCGCCCTGACCGAGCGGCGCGACAAGCCGGTAGCGGTCAGCGACTACGAGCGGGGGGGAAGTAGACATCACGCAGAAAATACCCGGTCATGTCGAGCGGCAGCGAATCGATCAGCCGAGTGTGGGACGCGTGTCACCGCGTACCCGCGGGTACGGTCGTACGCTTGATCAATGGAAGAGGAACCGCTGGTCAGCGTGGTGCGCGGCGTACCGACCCCGGAAGAGCTGGCAGCCCTGGTCGGAGCCCTGGCCAGCCGATACACGGGTACGGATGAAAGCACCCCGAAGCCATCGACGACCCCCTGGACGCGCAGCTCCCGACCGGGCGCCGGCCGGGGATCGTGGCGCGAATCGGGCTTGCCCCGCTGAGCAACCCTGCTGAATAGACGGCAGTCTGTCCACAGGGCCCCGGCACGGGGTCGAGGACACCGGCCGTCACCGACTAGTCTCGCGGAAGACTTCGCGCACTCTCGGGGGAGGGCCCAGGCGTCATGCACGAGCCGCAGACCAGCTGGATCACCAGCTTCGCCTCGATCGAGACCGACATCCAGGCGATGGAGGAGTTCGCCAAGACCCTGGCGAACGAGGTCCAAGCCGGCTACGACCCCAACCTGCAGAGAGTCACGGCATCGATGTTGACGGTGCTCCCTGAAGTCAGCCCGCACTTTCCCGAGCTGCAGAGCTTCCTCAAGCTGCACAACGAGGTCCAGAACCAGACCCTCGCCAACACCTACAATTTCCGCGACGGCACCCACGTCTTCGCCACCGCCGCCCAATCCATCAGCGATGAATACCGCAACTCGGACGCGTACGCACACGCCAAGGTCCGCGACGTCGAGACTGCTTTCACCGAGGCGAGCGCCGCCACCATGACCGACGACGCGGAAGCGGAGAACGCCTGATGCTCATCGCAGACGGAGGCGGAGGCTACGGCGGCACGGACTGGAGCTCGAAAGACGTCCGCTACATGTGGTCCGCGATAGCCGACCAGGAGACGGACAAGCACTTCGACGTGGTGTCCGGCTGGAAGCAGACGGCCGACCTGACCCTCATCCACCTGGGCCAGGTCCAGATGTACCGCGACAACCTCGCCTCGGTGTGGCCCCCGTCCAAGAGCCCTGCAGCCGCGGCCTACATCGAGCGCCTCGACAAACTCATCGCAGACCTCCAAGCCACCCACGAAGCGGCCTCAGCCAACTACACGACCTTCTCGACGGTCACGCTGACGCTGAGCCTCGCCCGCAACAAACTGAAGCCGCTTTTCGACCAGTACGAGGCGAACGAGAAGGCGAATGGGGCCTGGAAGGCCGAACAGGCCGCCAAGGCGGCCGACCCCACCGAACTTCCGACGTTCTCCATGCCGCCGGTGTCGTCGGCCCAGCAGGAACAACTGAACAACCAGGCCCGCGTCATCATGTACGACCTGAGCAGCACGGTGATCAGCGGCCAGAGCGCCCTGCAAAAGCCCAAGCCGTACAACCCTGCGGCCGGAGGCGACAAGACCGACGAAACCAAGCGGGCCGGGAGGGAAGACGGCTCAGGTTTCGCAGCTCCTCCCGTCATTCCACCGCCCGGCGGTGACAGCGGTGGCTCTGGGCAGAGGCTCTCGTCGGTGCAGTCGCCCAACAGCCATGTGGGTACAGGCCATCTCTCCCACCCGGCACCGATTCATTCCGCGCCCATCGCTCCAGGCCCCGGAACGTCAACCGGAGTGGGATCTGTCGGAAGTGGGCCGATCCTCGGCAGTACGGCTCCCTCGGTCATAACACCGCCCAGCTCACAGGTCGTAACTTCACCGAGTCCGTCCGGTCCTGCTGGGCCGTCTGGATTGGTTCCCGGCCTCCTTCCTCCGACCGGCGGCACTGGCCTGGCGCCGGCGACGGGCCTTGGGCCCGGCAAGGTGCCCGGACCCGGAATGGTGAATCCCGGCGTAGGCGCTGGACCCGGCGTGAAGTTTGTGGCTCCGCCCGGCGGCGTCATCGGGGGCTCCCCGGGCAATGCACTGATCGGGCAACCGCCATCGTCTACCAGCCTTCGGGGCAGCGCGGCGTCGAGGGTAAATCCCGTGGGCGGGGTCATCGGCCAGCAGGGCGTCTCTCCAATCCGGGGCGGCGCTCCGGGGGGACGGCCGACGCCGGTGTCCGGCCCCAGTACGTCGACCGTTCCTGGGCAACCAGGCAGGAGTCGCATGCGCCGCGAGAGCGACACCGGCCACACCCAGTGGGACCCTGACAATCCCTGGGCGACCGAGGAGGGCGTCGACCCGGTCCTGATGCCTCCCCCTGAGCCCGGTCCGATCGACCCAGGACCAGCTATCGGCTACAACAGATGACTCGTCGGCTCATCGCCGTGGCAGTGGCCGCATTGACCGTCACCGGCACGGCGTTATTCGGCACTCCCGCGTTCGCTGACGAGTTCCGCGACCGGCAGTGGCACCTGAAGTATCTACGAGTCGCCGAGGCTCACAAGATCAGCACTGGTAAAGGCGTAACCGTTGCTGTCATAGACACAGGTGTCAGCAAACATCCGGACCTTGACAGCAGCGTTCTGAAAGGAACTGACTTCGTCAACCCGGGCGGTTCCGGCCAAGCGGACCAAGACGGACACGGCACGGCCATGGCCGGCCTCATAGCGGCCCACGGCAAGGACAATCGTGGCGCACTCGGGCTCGCCCCTGATGCCAAAATACTTCCGATCAAAGTATTGAGAGGCGACCGCAAGGTAAAGCTGGAACTCGGTCCGGCGATCGACTACGCAGTGAAGCACGGCGCGAAGGTCATCAACATCTCCGCAGGGGGCGGCACGACTGCACGGACGATCGAGGCGGTCAGGGGAGCAACTGAGGCAGACGTCGTCATAGTCGCTGCAGCCGGCAACAGGCCAGGTGACACCGGAGTCATCGCGCCCGCACTCTTCGACTCCGTGGTTGCAGTTGCCGCAACCGATCGCCAAGGCCGGAAGTCGGACGTATCAGTAACTGGTACCGCAATCGACCTAGCGGCACCGGGCGAAGACATGACGAGCACTACCAACAGGGGCGACTACGCGATAGAGCAGACCGGCACTTCGGACGCCGCAGCTATCGTCTCTGGGGCTGCTGCCCTGCTCCGCAGCAAGTACCCCGACATGACCGCCGAAGAAGTCGTCCAGCGACTCGAACAGACCGCCACCGACAAAGGCGCCCCCGGCGTCGATCCCGAGTACGGGCACGGCATCGTCAACATTGTCGCCGCCCTGAGTGACAAGCAGGCACCGGCGTCCGACGGTCCGAGCGCAGTTCCGACCACCCAGCCAGGCACCCCAGCGCCCACGACCACCGCTCAAGCACGGCCGAAGGCTGACGAGAAGAGCAGCTCAAGCGCTCTGATCATCGGCGGCATAGTTGCGGTCGTGCTGCTCGGGCTGGGGGGCGTCTTCTGGCTGCGACGGAGACGATCCGGAGGCACCGGCTGAAGCCACAGCCAGGGCCGCCCTCCCAGGCTTGTACCGTTGGCGCTCGTGCGTACCGACAACGGCCCCCGGCTGGTCCTGGCCTCCGCCAGCCCTGCCCGGCTGCAGCTTCTCCGTTCCGCCGGCTTCGATCCTTCCGTGCAGGTCAGCGGCGTCGATGAGTCCGTCGTTCAGACCGATGATGCGTACGAGATGTGCCTGGCCCTGGCCCGGATGAAGGCTCAGGCGGTGGCCTCGACGTCGGTGGCGGAGGCCGGCGTTCTCGTGCTGGGCTGTGATTCCGTGCTCGCCTTCGACGGGCAGATTCTCGGCAAGCCAGCGAACCCGCGGGAGGCCGCCGATCGGTGGCGGGCCATGCGCGGGCGGTCCGGTGTGTTGTACACCGGGCACCATCTCACCGATCTCACCGGCGGTAAGCACGCCGAGGATGTCGGGGCGACCGTTGTGCATTTCGCCGACGTCAGTGACGCCGAGATCGATGCGTACGTCTCCAGTGGGGAGCCGTTGCATGTTGCCGGGGCTTTCACGATCGATGGGCTCGGCGGGGTTTTCGTCGAGCGGATCGAGGGGGACCACGGGAATGTGGTCGGGTTGTCGCTTCCGTTGTTCCGGCGGCTGCTCATGACGTTCGGTGTGAGCGTCCCCGAATTGTGGAAGAGCCGCTGACGGGCCGGCCGCCGCGGATTGCGGTGTCGCGGCGGCCGACCACATTCCTTACCGGACGCTGCGCGCGAACAACCGTGCCGCCCACGTGATTGCCGCGACGGCGAGCACGGCCATGATGAGCAGCCCTTGCCAGACAGCCGAGGCTCCCAGGTCGCCGCGGAACAATGCCCGTACGCCGTCCACCGCCCATGAGAACGGGTTCCAGTCCGCGATTCCCTGCAGCCAGCCCGGCGCGAACGTCAAGGGCAGCAGAATTCCGGAGAGCAGCAGGACCGGCTGCGCGACCGTGTTCATCAGCGGCGCGAGGACGTCCTCGCTTTTCACGGCGAGCGCCACGCCGTAGGACACCGCCGAGGTCATGAGGGAGATCAAGGCCAGCATCAGGTACGCCAGCAACAGGTTGCCGAGGACCACGCGCAGGTCGAAGAGCAGCGCCAGCAGCGTGATGATGACCGCCTGGGCGAGCAGGGACACCGTGTCGCGCAGGGACCGGCCGAGGAGCAGGGCGAACCGGCTGACCGGGGTCACGCGGGAGCGTTCGATCACTCCGGCGCGCAGTTCCGCGATCAGGCCGAAGCCTTGGAAGAGCCCTCCGAAGATGGCCAGCAGGACCAGCAGGCCGGGGACGAAGATTTCGTACGCCTCCGCGTTGGTGCGGACGTTCAGTGCCGGTTTCAGCAGCGGCGCGAACAGCAGCAGATACATCACCGGCTGGAACACGCCGACGAGGATCCACACCGGGTTGCGGAGCAGGAGCAGGGCCTGCCGCTGGAAGATCAGCCAGGTGTCTCTGAGCAGCTTCATCGGTCAGCTCTCCCGCAGCGATCGGCCGGTCTTGGTCAGGAAGACGTCGTCGAGGGTGGGTCGGTGCAGCTCGATCGCGCCGAGCGGTACGGACGCCGCGTCGAGGGCGCGCAGGATCAGGGGGATCGCCGTGGCGCCCTCGTCGACGTAGAGGCGGACGCTGTCGTCGTGGGTCTCGAGCTTGTTGACGAAGTCCGCCGAGCCGAGGACCTCTGCCGCGCGGGCCGGGGCGTCGACTCCCACCCGTACGACGTCACCGGAGATCTCCCGTTTCAGCGCCGCCGGCGTGCCGGAGGCGACGATCTCGCCGTTGTCCATGATCGAGATGCGGTCGCAGAGCGCGTCCGCCTCGTCGAGGTAGTGGGTGGTGATGAACACCGTGATGCCTTCGGCGCGCAGGCGGCGGATCTCGTCCCACATGTGGGCGCGGCTCTGCGGGTCGAGGCCTGTGGTCGGCTCGTCCAGGAAGACCACTTTGGGCTCGTGGATGATGCCGAGCGCGATGTCGACCCGGCGGCGCTGGCCACCCGAGTAGGTCTTGCACTTGCGGTCGGCGTACGCCGCAAGGTTGAACGCCTCCAGCACCCGCTCGGTCCGCGCCCGGGCGTCGGCGCGGGAGATGCCGTAGAGGCGGGCCTGCAGGACCAGTTCCTCGCGGGCCGTGGAGTCGTCCCAGGTGGCGCCGCCCTGGGCCACGTACCCGATGCGGCGCCGCACCTCGCCCGGGCTCTTGCGCAGGTCCGCGCCGGCGACGACGGCGGTGCCGCCGTCCGGTTCGATCAGCGTGGCCAGCATGCGCAGGGTGGTGGTCTTGCCCGCGCCGTTGGGTCCGAGGAAGCCGAAAATCTCTCCCTCGTCGACGGTCAGGTCGACGCCGCGGACGGCCTCGACGGTTTTCTTCTCTTTGCCTTGGCGGGATGTGAACGACTTGCGCAGTCCCCGCGTTTCGATCATCTCGGCCCCCAGTCGTGGGCAGGCCCCAGCCCGCCGCCGTCAAACAGCGAGCAGGGCCCGCCGCCGTCAAACAGCGGACAAGACCCGCCGCCGTCAAACAGCGGACAAGACCCGCCGCCGTCAAACAGCGGACAAGACCCGCCGCCGTCAAACAGCGGACAAGACCCGCCGCCGTCGAGCAACGAGCACGGCCCGCCGCCGTGCAGCGGCAGACGAAAACCGCCGCTGTCAGGCGGAAAGAGCCCGACGAAGAGGCCCCGCCGCCGCAAGGCAGCGTAGGACCGCTCCCCGAGACTAGTCAAACTTGATTATTGGCCGGGGAAGTACGCCGTCCCCGCCTCGATCAACCGCGCCACCCGCTCGCACCAGCGGATCTCCGCCTCGGCGCGTTCCATCGCGAGCTCCCACATCCAGCTCACATACACCGGCTTCTTGGCGGCCCAATCGGCGCCCAACGCCGCCGCCAGCTGCTTGTTCCCCGCCTCCAGCTGGGCAGCCCTGTTCCGCAGGGCTGCCGCGGCCTCCTCGCGGGGCAGCGCCGGTAGGAAGGAGAAAGCCGCCATGAACGGGTCCGGCGACCCGCTCAGGTTCCACCAGTTGCCGCGCAGCAGCGACTCGAATTCCGCGACGCCCTTCTCGGTGATCTCGTACGTGGTCCGCGCCGGCCGCGCCCCGACCTGCTCGGTCGCCACCTCCCGGAGCAGTCCTTCCTCCGAGAGCTTGCGCAGGCCGTGGTAGATCGAGCCGGGCTGCACGTTGGCCCACTTGTCGGCGCTCCAGCTCAGCAGCTCGCGGCGGACGTCGTAGCCGTGCACCGGCTGCATCCACTGGACGACGCCGAGAATCATCATGCGGGTGGCGGACATGGACGCCAGCGTAATAGGCAAACTTGACTGAGCGCGCTTGTCGGTACCGGCCGGTAGGCTCAGCCCGTGCGCAAGGTATTGATCGCCAATCGCGGCGAGATCGCCGTCCGTGTCATCCGGGCCTGCAGGGACGCAGGCCTGACCAGCGTCGCCGTCTATGCCGACAGCGACCGCGACGCGCCGCCCGCGCGGCTCGCCGACGAGGCCTATGCCCTGGGCGGTGAGACGGCGGCCGAGACCTATCTGCGCATCGACAAGCTGATCGACGTCGCGCGGCGCAGCGGGGCCGACGCGGTGCACCCCGGCTACGGGTTTCTCAGTGAGAACGCCGAGTTCGCTCAGGCCGTCCTCGATGCGGGTCTGACCTGGATCGGTCCTACCCCGGCGGCCATCCGCGACCTGGGTGACAAGGTCACCGCGCGGCACATCGCGCAGCGGGCCGGAGCCCCGCTGGTGCCCGGCACCGCCGAGCCGGTCGCCGACGCGGACGAGATCGTCGCGTTCGCGCAGGAGCACGGCCTGCCCGTCGCCATCAAGGCGGCGTTCGGCGGCGGGGGCCGCGGTCTCAAGGTGGCCCGCACGCTGGAGGAGATCCCCGCGCTGTTCGAGTCCGCCACCCGGGAGGCCGTCGCGGCGTTCGGCCGCGGCGAGTGCTTCGTCGAGCGCTACCTGGACCGGCCGCGGCACGTCGAGGCGCAGGTCCTGGCCGACACGCACGGCAATGTCGTGGTGGTGGGCACGCGAGACTGCTCCCTGCAGCGCCGCCACCAGAAGCTGGTCGAGGAGGCGCCCGCGCCGTTCCTCAGCGCCGAGCAGCGCGAGCGCATCCACTCCAGCGCCAAGGCCATCTGCCGCGAGGCCGGCTATCACGGTGCGGGCACCGTCGAATACCTGGTCGGTCAGGACGGCACGATCTCGTTCCTCGAGGTCAACACCCGGCTGCAGGTCGAGCACCCGGTCAGCGAGGAGACCGCCGGCCTCGATCTGGTGCGCGAGCAGTTCCGCATCGCCGACGGCCTGCCGCTGGCTTTCACGGAGGACCCGGAGCCGCGCGGGCACGCCATCGAGTTCCGCATCAACGGCGAGGACGCCGGCCGCAACTTCCTTCCCGCTCCGGGCACGGTCACCGCGCTGACCTGGCCCTCCGGTCCGGGCGTACGGGTCGACGCGGGCGTCGAGGCCGGCAGCGTGATCGGCGGCAACTTCGACTCCATGCTCGCCAAGATCATCGTTGTCGGGGCGACCCGGGCGGAGGCCCTCGAGCGCGCCCGCCGCGTGCTGGACGAGACGGTGATCGAGGGCATCGCCACCGTGCTGCCGTTCCACCGGCTCGTGGTGCGCGACCCCGCGTTCACCGGAGAGCCGTTCACGGTGCACACCCGCTGGATCGAGACGGAGTGGGAAGGCGGCGTCCCGGCTTTCACCCCGCCCGCGGCCGCGGCGCCCGAGGCCCCGCAGCGCGAGACCGTCGTGGTCGAGGTCGGCGGCAAGCGCCTGGAAGTGACCATCCCCCGCTCGCTGATGTCGGGTACGCCCGCCGCACCCGGCCCGCGGCGTCCGGCCCGCCGCGGAAGCGGATCGGCCGGCGCCACCGCCGCGGGAGGCGCGGGCGCGCTGACCGCCCCCATGCAGGGCACCGTGGCGAAGGTGGCGGTGGCCGACGGTGACGAGGTCGGCGAGGGCGACACGATCATCGTGGTCGAGGCGATGAAGATGGAGCAGCCGCTGCTCGCGCACTCCGCGGGCACGATCTCCGGAATGACCCTGAAGGTCGGCGACACCATCGCAGCCGGCACGGTCGTCTGCACGATCGAGAACGACGCCTGACGGCCCGGCCGCGGTGCCCTACGAGCCGGGCCCGGGTACGGCCGGAAACGACGCCTGACAACCCGGCCGCGGCGCGCGGAGACGCTCGTCCCACGAGCCGAGGTGCGGCCGGGAACGACGACGCGCAGGCGAGGGCGTGCGGCCCGGAACGACGGCCCGCTACCGCAGGCGGGTGATCGTGACCTCGACGGTCTGACCGGTGCTGCCGGGTCCCGCGTACACGCCCTTCAGCGGTGGCACGTCGCCGTACTCGCGACCTCGGCCGACCACGACGTGCCGTTCGCCGACCGGCACGCCGTTGGCCGGGTCGAAGGCCGTCCAGCGGCCGACCCACCACTCCACCCAGGCGTGGCTCTGCCCGGCCACGCTGTCGCCGATCGCCGCGGTCGGCGCCGGGTGCAGGTAGCCGGACACGTAGCGGGCCGGCAGCCCCATCGCGCGCAGCAGGCCCACGGTCAGGTGGCTGATGTCCGGACAGACGCCTTTGCGCAGCTCCCAGGCATGCCGGGCGTCGCTCTGCACGCCGGCCGGGCCGGGCCGGTACGCCACCTCGCCGCGGACGAACTCGCAGGCCGCCAGCGCCGCGGCGTGCGGGGTCGAGTGGGCCGCGCGGATGTCCGCCGCGATGGCCGCCAGCTCGTCGTTGAGGCCGGTACGAGGGGTGGGCAGGAGCAGTTCGTACCAGCGGTCGACGGCCTCCGGCACGGCCAGGTCGGCCCAGCCGGCGCCCTCGCCGTCGTCGATGAGGTCGCCGGGCGGCAGCGTCTCCACGGTCGAGGTCGCCGTGACCGTCAGCGCCTCGTGCGGGGCGTGCACGTCGAAGGCCGTCACGACCGTGCCCCAGTAGTCCTCGTAGCGGTACGTGCGGGCCGGCGGCCACACCTCGACGCGTGCGTCGAGCACCGCCTGCCGGGTCTCGTTGCGCGGCCACATGCGGGCCTCGTTGTACGACGACGACACCGGCCCGGCGTAGCCGAAGCCGCTGCGATGTTCGATCTTGAGCCGCCAGCTGTCCACCAGACCGTTCGTCATGCCAGCGCTCCCGACACCCAGGCGACCGCCGTGGTCTGACCGAAGTAGCGGCGCGACACCGCCTCGTTGACCTGCGAGCACGTGCGTTCGAGACCGGCCAGTACGGACGCGAGATCGTCGATCAGCTCGTCCGCGCCCCGGAACTCCAGGTTCGTGCGGGCACGTCCGATGATGCGCTGCGCGTCCGTCGCGACGCCGGCGCGGCCCGGGTCGGGCTCCAGGTCGGACAGGCACGCCTCCGCGGTGGCGAGCGCCGCGAAGACCGAGCGGGGAAAGAGCCGGTCGAGCAGCAGGAACTCAGCGGCGTGCCGGTCGTCGAGGGAGCCACGGTACGTCCGCAGGTACGTCTCCCACGCCCCGCAGGACCGCAGCAGCGTCAGCCACGACGGGATGCTGCCGCCCGCCCGCTCGTGCGTACGCAGCAGCCGCGCCGTCATGTCGACCCGTTCGACGCTGCGCCCGAGCACCAGGAACAGCCGGCCCTCGTCACGGCTCATGGTGGCGTCGGTGAGGCCGGCCATGACCGCGCAGCGTTCCCGTACCCAGCGGAGGAACGCGTGCACGCCCTGCTGCTCGACGCGGCGCCGCGCGTTGGGCAGGGCGTGCCAGGTCGAGTTGAGGCATTCCCACATCTCGGAGGAGATGGTCTCCCGGGCGCCGCGGGCGCTCTCCCGGGCGGCGTCCAGCGCGCCGACGACCGAGCCGGGGCTGCGCTCGTCGAGGCCGAGCAGCCCGACCACACGCGCGGACGTGAACTGGCCTTCGGCGGGCAGGCCCATCACGGCGAGCAGCGACCGGCAGGCCCGCTCCTCGTCGGTCCACGGGTCGGCGAGGATGCGCTGCAGGTGCACGTCGAGGATCCGGGCGGTGTCCTCGGCGCGTTCGACGTACCGGCCGATCCAGTACAGCGACTCGGCGATGCGGCTCAGCATTCCCACGCTCCCTGCTGTTGCCGGGGCTCGCCCGCGGCGGCGGGGCCCGGATCCGGGCTGCTCGCCGCGGGCACCGGGGCCCGGGCCGGGGAGGAGACCGGAAAGGAGACCGGGGTGGACTCTTCGGCGAGCACCCAGGTGTCCTTGGAACCGCCGCCCTGGCCGGAGTCCACCACGAGGGCCCCTTCGGGCAGCGCGACGCGGGTGAGGCCACCGGGCAGCACCCGGATCTCGTCGCCGTCGTTGACCGCGAACAGGCGCAGGTCCACGTGCCGGCCACGCAGCCGGTTGCCGATGAGCGTCGGCACCGTCGACAGCGTGACCTCACGCTGGGCGATCCACCCGCGCGGGTCTGCCCGTACGGCCGACGCGACGGCCTCGAGCTCCTCCGGCGTCGCCTGCGAGCCGATGACGATGCCCGCGCCGCCCGACCCGTCGACCGGCTTGAGCACCAGCTCGTCCAGGTGGGACAGCACGTGTTCCAGAACGCCGGGCTCGCCGGGCCGGTACGTGTCCACATTGGACAGCAGCGGCTCCTCGTCCAGGTAGTAACGGATCAGGTCCGGCACGTACGTATGGAGCAGCTTGTCGTCGGCGACGCCGTTGCCGACCGCGTCGGCGATGGTGACCCGCCCGGCCCGCGCCGCGTTGAGCAGCCCGGCGACGCCGATCACCGAATCGGCGCGGAAGTGCACCGGGTCGAGGAAGCCGTCGGCGACCCGCCGGTAGATCACGTCGACGCGCTGCTCCCCCGCGGTCGTCCGCATCGCGACGTCGTTGCCCACGCAGACCAGGTCGCGGCCCTCGACCAGCTCGACACCCATCTCCCGGGCGAGCAGCGCGTGCTCGGAGTAGACCGGGTTGTGGACGCCGGGACTGAGCACCACGACGGTCGGGTCGGCGACCCCCACGGGCGCCGCCGCGCGCAGGGCCCGCAGCAGCATCGCCGGGTACGACTCCACGGGCAGGATCCGGGTGGCGGCGAAGACCTCGGGGAGCACCTGCGCCATCGCCCGCCGGTTCTCCATGACGTAGCTCACCCCGGACGGGATGCGGACGTTGTCCTCGAGCACACGGAACACGCCCTGCTCGTCGCGGACCAGGTCGACGCCGGCCACGTGGATGCGTACCCCGTTGGGCGGGTTGATGCCGGCCGCGGCCCGCAGGAAGTGGGCGCTGGTGGCGATGATCCGGCGCGGCACGACGCCGTCGGCGAGGACCTGGCCGGGGCCGTACACGTCGGCGAGGAAGGCCTCCAGCGCGCGGATCCGTTGGGCGACGCCCCGCTCGACCGTGCGCCATTCGGCGGCCGGGATGATCCGCGGGACGATGTCGAGCGGGAACGGCCGCTCCAAGCCGGTGATGCCCTGGTCGAGGAAGGCGCGGGCCAGCACCTCGGCGCGTACGCCCAGCTCACCGCTCGACAGCGGCTGCAGCGTGGCGTGCAGCGCCGCGTAGCTCTCCCGGGGCAGGCCGGGCGCCGCGAACATCTCGTCCCAGCCGGGGCCGAGGCGGTAATCCTCAAAAAGATCCGCCATGGCCCGACCCTAAGCGCGGGTCATTGCACATGGGTAACGACAAGCACGCGGCACGGTACGGAAGGGCCGCCGGTACGGGACCTACCGACGGCCCGGACTCCTGGCAACCGGCAACGGCCGGGGCGAGCCTTGCGTCCACGGTACGCGCGACCGGCGCCGGGTGAAGAAGCGTACGAATGGGGACGCAAGCGGCCGAGATTGGCAGAAAGCGCCCGCGTCTTGGCCCCCACGTGCGACGTTCAGGACGTACCGTGTCGGGCATCACCGTTTCCTGGGCCTGATCCGGGCTCATGCTGGACTCAGCCCATTCTCAGGTGCGCGCACGGACAATGCCGTGAGCCCTGGAGCCGCGAGGTGGCGACCCGATGACCGACCTGTTGACCGTGATGGCAACACCGGCGTGGGCGTACCTGGCCATTTTCGGGTTCCTCGCGGTCGACGCGATGGTCCCGGTGGTGCCGATCCAGGCCATCATGATCACCTCAGGCGCCCTGACCGTCTACGGCAACCTCAACCTGGCCCTGGTCATCGCGGTGGGCGCGCTGGGCATGTTCACCGGTGACTCGATCGCGTTCGTGCTGGGCCGTACGGCCGGCCACGCCGGGAAGCACTGGCTGAGCGGCCGGCTCGCGGCGTTGCGGCAGCGGTTCGCGCCCCGGGGCGAGCAGGGCGGCTCGGATTCCGAGCCCACCGAGTCGCGCACGAAGCGGGCGGCCGCCCGTTTCACCCGTGGCCTGCGCCGCCCGGGCCCGCTGGTGCTGCTGCTCTGCCGGTTCGTGCCGGGCGGCCGGATGGCGGCCGGCTACCACGCGGGCCGCACCGGCTACCCGATCAAGCTGTTCATCCTCTACGACGGCGGCGCGGCGGTGGCCTGGGCGACGTACGGCGGCCTCGTCGGCCACGTCGGCGGCACCGCGGTGACCCAGTCGGCGTGGCGGCTGTTCGCGATCGCGGCCACCGCGGCGGTCATCTTCGGCACCGCCGGCTGGATCCTCGCCCTCTTCGGCGGCCGCAAGGACGACACCGCCGACGAGACCACCGAGGAGGAGGCCGAGGACCACGCGGACGAGATCCCGACCCCCTCCGAGGAGCACGTCCGCCGGTGAGGCCCGGCGGGACCGCGGGTCACTGCAGCTCGTGCAGCATGAGCTGACGGGCGGCCTCGGCGATCGAGCCGGACAGCGACGGGTAGATCGTGATCGTGTGGGCCAGCTGGTCCACCGTCAGGTTGTTCTCGATCGCCATCGTGATCGGCAGGATCAGCTCGCTGGCCTTCGGCGCGACCACCACGCCGCCGACGATCTGGCCCGTGGCCGGGCGGCAGAAGAGCTTGACGAAGCCGTCGCGCAGGCCGGCCATCTTGGCGCGGGCGTTGCCGGTGAGCGGCAGCATCACCTGCCGGGCCGGGACCTTGCCGGCGTCGACGTCGTTCTGCGAGACGCCGACGGTGGCCAGCTCGGGGTCGGTGAAGACGTTGGCGGAGACCGTACGCAGCCGCAGTGGCGCGACGGCCTCGCCCATGGCGTGCCAGATGGCGATGCGGCCCTGCATGGCGGCGACGCTGGCCAGGGGCAGCACGCCGGTGCAGTCGCCGGCCGCGTAGATGCCCGGGACGTTGGTCCGCGACACCCGGTCGACCGTCACGTAGCCGCCCTGGGCGACGTCGACGCCGTACTCGCGCAGGCCCAGGTCGGCGGTGTTCGGCACCGCGCCGACCGCCATGAGGGCGTGCGAGCCGGTGACCACCCGGCCGTCGGAGAGGGTGACCTCGACGCCGTCGCCGGTGTTGACCACCGAGTCGGCGCGGGACTGGTTGAGGATCGTCATACCGCGCTCGCGGAACACCCGCTCGATGGCCATGGCGGCATCGGCGTCCTCGTGCGGCATGACCCGCTCGCGGCTGGACACGAGCGTCACCTGCACGCCCATGGCGAGGTACGCGCTGGCGAACTCGGCGCCGGTGACGCCGGAACCGATGACGACAAGGTGCTCGGGCAGCTCGGTGAGGTCGTACACCTGCCGCCAGTCGAGGATGCGCTCGCCGTCGGGCACCGCGGAGGCCAGCACTCGCGGCGTCGCGCCGGTGGCGATCAGCACAGTCGCGGCGTCCACCGCGTACGGCTTGCCGCCGTGCGGGCTGACCAGCACCTGGTGGGTGTGGCCGAGGGTGTCCTCGCCGAGCCGCGCGCGGCCGTGCACGACGTCGACGCCGGCCTTGACCAGCTTCGACTGGATGTCGCCGGACTGGGCCAGCGCCAGCTTCTTGACCCGCTCGTTGACCGCCTTCGCGTCGACGCTCACACCCTCGAGGCCGGCGGAGCGGACCCCGAACCGCTCGTTGTGCCGGTAACCGGTCACCACCTCGGAGCTGGCGATGAACGTCTTGGAGGGGACGCAGTCGGAGAGCACGCACGCGCCGCCGGCCCCGTCGGCCTCGACGAGCGTGACGTCCGCGTCGAGTTGCGCCGCGACCAGCGCCGCCTCGTACCCGCCCGGCCCGCCGCCGATGATCACGATCCGACTCACGTGAGTTCACCCTCCACTGTTACGTTTCGTCACTTACGTGACTGAGTTGTGCCGACACGCACACCTCGTATTCTCCCTCACCGGCGCATCGGGCTATCGTCATCGCCGTGGGTCACTACGCCGCGTACGGTTCAAACCTGGATCCGGCCCGTATGCGGGCCTATTGTCCGCACTCGCCGATGGTGGGCGTGGGGTGGGTCGAGGGCTGGCGGCTGACCTTCGCCGGTGAGGGCGACATGGGCTGGGAGGGCGCGGTCACCACGATCGTCGAGTCCCCCGGCGACCGGGTCTTCGTCTCGCTCTACGACGTGCACCCGTGGGACGCCGCGCAGCTCGACGAGGTGGAGGGCGTGACCGCCGGGGCGTACCAGAAGCTCACCGTGCGGGTCTCGACGCTCGAGGGCGACCTCAGCGCCTGGGTCTACGTCTTCGACGGCTACGAGGGCGGCATGCCGACGGCCTGGTATCTCTCCGAGATCGCCAACGCGGCGGAGAAGGCCGGCGCGCCCGACGACTACGTCAGCGAGCTGCGCCAGCGCCCCACGCGTACGTCTTCCCCGGAGCTTTAGATCTTCCGTTCGTAGATGTTGGCCTCGAACAGCGGGTGCATCCCGACGGCCCGGTAGAGCCGCGCGGCCCGGGTCGGGTTGGCCAGGTCGACGCCCAGGCCGGCCGTGCTGCGGCCCTTGGCCGCATAGGTCGCGAAAGCGCGGCGCAGGAGCGCCTCGCCCACACCCCTTCTCCGGTACGGCCTCAGCACCCCGAGGTAGCTCACATAGCCGATGCCGTCCTCGACGCTCGAGTCGGAGGACTGCAGGACCCCGGCCCACTCCCCGTCGACCTCCCCGACGAACCACTCGTCGTAGGAGACGCTCGACTCGGCGGCGAGACGCTCGCGCCAGGTGTCGTAGCCGGTCGCCTGGTGGTCGGTGTCGCGGAACGCCTCCTCGATCGTCGCGTGGAAGCGGCGCATCTCCGCCTCGTCGTCCGCGCGTACGGGCCGCACGATCACGCCGGCGGGTGGCTGCGGCGGCTCCGGTGACACGCCGTCCAGCGACATGGTCATCCGCGCGTGCTGCTTGATGAACGCGAAGCCGGCGTCGGTCAGCGCGGCGATCCACGGCTCCTCCGTCGGCACCGCGCCGGCCCGTACGGTGTACGGCGAATGCCCGAACTCGGTGCCGCGCTCGGCCGCCCGCTGCAGGATGAGCTCGAGGAGCGGCCGCTGCGCCGGCAGGCCCCGCTCGGGCCACACGTACACCTCGAGGAAGTCGCGGTCGCCGCCCGCGGGGTTGTGCGGGAACGCCCAGCCCAGGATGGCCCCGTCCGGGTCGAGGGCCACCCAGCAGTCTCGGGACATGTCGGTGTTGGGGCCGGTGAGCGCCTCGCGGACGTCGTCGGCGGTGAAGTCGGGCTCCCCCACGGCGGCCATGTCGCTGGCGCGGGCCAGGGCCAGGATCTCGGGGACGTCGTCGAGGGTGGGCCGGCGCGTACGCCAGCCGGCGGGAAGTGCGGTCACCGCGCCAGCGTGCCCTATCCACCGATCCGGTGCGACAGGGATTCCAGCAGGCCGATCAGCTCGACGCGCTCGCCGAGGTCCAGCGCCGCGTACGCCTGCCCGGCCAGCGAGTCCGCGACCGACTCGGCCCACATCAGCCGCCGCACGATCGGCCCGGCCGGCGGGTACGGCGGCTGCCAGCCGAACGCGACCGCGCCGGTCTCCCCTTCCGGCCCGGCGATGATGGCCTGCAGCGGGGTGAGGCCGCTGGCGCGTACGGCCACGACGTGCACGCCCAGCCGGTGCTCGTGCAGCAGGTGCAGCATCACCGCGGCCTGGGCGCCGGGCGACGCGTCGGGGACCGGCATGGCCCGCCAGGCGGCGAAGAGCGGCAGCCCGGCGCAGTCCACGGCGTCGACCACCCGCCCGGTCAGCTCCAGCAGCCGGTTGACCCGCGGGAAGTCGCCGAGCTGGTCGACACCCCAGCGGCACAGCTCGTGCAGGTGCCACGTCGCCACCTCGACGGGCGGGGACGTCTTGGCCGCCGCCTCCCAGCCGTCGGTGAGGGCGTCCGGGGCGATGAAGCCGATGGCGGCCGCGGCGGTCTCCGGGCGGACGTCGCCGAGCGCGCCGGCCCGCGCGGCCACGTGGTACGCCCACCCGGACAGACCCATCAGCCGGGCGCGACGCAGCGTCTGCGGGGACTCGGCGAACGCCCCGACGAGCGACGCGAGTCCGGCCCGGGCATTGGCGGCTGCCTGTTCGGGGGTCACCGCCCGATTCTGCTCTCTCTGACCGGTTCTGGAAAATGGCCGACTAGACCGGTTCATCCCCCTCAAGATCCTCCAGGGCCGCCTCGACGTCCCCGACCCGGCGGCGCGCGGCGGAGGCCTCACGTTCGGCCGATCGCCGGGCGAGCTTGCGCCTCGACACCTCGGCCTGGGCCACGATGCGCTGCCGCTCCAGCTCGGCGATCTGTTCCTCGAGATCATCGACGGCCTGGCTCGCGTCTCGTTCGGCCTCTTCCGCGTGTTCCAGCGCAGTCCGCGCCTTCCGGTCCGCCGCGTGCGCCGCGGTCAGCTCCCGCTTGAGCTCGCGCCGCTTCGCCGCGCGCTCGGCCCGCGCCTTCTCCTCGGCCCGGCGGCGGCGGTCCTCGGCCGCCGGCGCCCGACGAGGCTCCTCCTCGGGCTCCTGCTCGGACGGCTCAGTCTCTTCGGCGGTGACCAGGCGCAGGCGGGGGCGGGGGACCTCGCCGAAGCCCGCGTAGGTGGCCGCCTTGACGAGCCGGCCGCTGCGGACCTGCTCGGCGATCTCCGGCTCGGCCAGCGCGGCGGTCAGCGTGGCCTCCACCTCGGCCATCGGCAGCTTCGCGCCCCGCAACCCCGGGTCGCCCTCGACCGCGAGCTGCTGCGCGGCCCGGACCAGCGCCGACACGACCTGCCGGCGTTGGGTGGACAGCTCGCGCAGCTCGTCGCCCTTGAGGCCGCGCTGGGCCTGGCGCAGGGCCGTGGCGAGCTCGACGAGGTCCTCGATCAGCTCCGGGCGGCGCAGCGCGAGCAGGTTCACCAGCCAGGCCGCCACGGTCGGCTTGCGCAGCGCGGCGAGCCGCTTGGCCAGCTCCTTGTCGCCGGCCTTGCGCGCGTCCGCGACCGCCTGGGCGCGGCCCGCGACGAAGTTCTCCGGGGGTGCCTCGTACAGGCGGCGGATCAGCTCGTCGGTGCTCGGTGCCACGTCAGGGGAGCGTAGTGCCCGGGGCGACCTGCGCGTACGAGGTGCCGCCGAGCCGCTCCAGGTGCCCGTTGGAGACCCGCGCGCCGGTCTCGGTCAGCAGGAAGTCGTGCAGCGCGTACGCCCGCCCGGGCTTGACCGCGCGGACGAAGTCGATCGCCTCGCTCAGCTTCATCCACGGCGCGTGCAGCGGGACGAAGAGGGTGTCCACGTTCTCCTCGGGCACCGTGAACGAGTCGCCGGGCGTGTACACCGACTGGGCGCCGTCCGAGATGAGGTAGCCGAGGTTGGCGATGCGCGGGATGTCCGGGTGGATGACCGCGTGCTGTCCCCCGTACGCCCGGACCGTGAAGCCGGCGGCCTCGAATGCCGTGCCGGGCTCCACGGCCGTGACCACGTCGGCGAACGCCGTCAGCTTCGGCAGCACGTCGGGGTGGGCGTAGACGCGGGTGGCGGGCCGCTGGGCCAGCGCGTCGGCGAGCCCGTCCACGTCGAGGTGGTCGAAGTGCTCGTGGGTGATGAGAACGGCGTCCGCCCCGGTCAGCGCCGACCGCTCGCTGAACGCGCCGGGGTCGACCACCAGGACCGCATCGCCCTCGATGCGTAGGCAGGAATGCGTGAACTTCGTGACGCGCACGGGACTCCTCCGCTGCCGAATCGTGACCGCTCACCTCGCAGTCTGCCGGAACCGGCGCGACCGCGCCCAACGTCTCAGGGTCCACACCTGACGGGGAAGGACGATCCATGAACGGACGAAATCGGACCAGAGCGGCGGCTGTGTGCGCGGTGGGGCTGGCGGCCGCGCTCGCATTGCCGGCCTGCAGCAGCGGCGACAGCTCGAGCGACAAGGCGGCCTCCTCGACCGCCGGCGGGCGCGGCATCGCCGAAGGAGCGGCCGAGGGCGGCGCCGCCGCTCCCGCCGAGCAGCAGGGCAGGGACGCGGGCGCGAAGGCCCCCGACCTGAGCGTCGATCAGCGGTCGATCATCTACACCGGGTCGATCACCGTACGCGTGGACGACGTCAACACCGCCGCCGCGCGCGCCACCGGCATCGCGACCGCCGCGGGCGGTTTCGTCGGCGGCGACAAGCGCAACAGCAACGGCGACCACGGCTCCAGCGACGCGACGCTGACGCTGCGGGTGCCCGCCGAGAAGTTCACCTCCGTGGTGGACCAGCTCGCCGCCATCGGTACGGAGGAGCGGCGCGGCATCGACACCGAGGACGTCACCGAGGAGACGATCGACCTCGACGCCCGGATCGCCACCCAGCAGGCGCGCGTGGACAGCGGCCGCAAGCTCCTGGCCCAGGCGAAGTCCCTGAGCGACCTCGTGATGCTGGAACGCGAGGTCGCCACGCGCGAGTCCGACCTCGCATCGCTGCAGGCCAAGAAGCGCCGGCTGGGCGATCTCACCGCGCTCTCCACGATCACCGCCGTGCTGCTCGACCCGCAGGCCGTGGCGCAGGAGGAGGACGAGGGGGCGCCGGGCTTCCTCGCCGGGCTGCGCAACGGCTGGAACGGCCTGCTCGCGTCGCTGGCCGTCGTGGCCACCGTGGTCGGGTGGCTGCTGCCGTGGCTGCTGCTGCTCGCCCTGCCGGCGTCAGCCGTCCTCTGGTACGTGCGCCGGACCCGGCGGACCCGTCCCCCGCTGGAGCAGGAGAGGGCCTAGAACGCGCCGGTGGACAGCGCGGCCAGGGCGGTGTGCACCATGACGCGCACGCCGTAGCCGATGCAGCGCTCGTCCACGTCGAAGTTGCCGGTGTGCAGGTCGTACTTGACCTCCGAGCCGGGCGTGCCGGTGCCGAGGCGGATCATCGCCCCGGGAACGTTCTCCAGGTAGAAGGAGAAGTCCTCGCCGCCCATGCTGATCTCCGCCTCGACCACGCGGTCGGCGCCCAGCGCGGCGCCGGCCGCCCCGGCGATCACGGCGGAGGCCATGCGGTCGTTGATCACCGGCGGCACGCCCCGGTTGTACTGGATCTCGGCTTTGGCGCCGGTGGCGGCGACGACGTCGTGGATCAGCTGTGAGATCAGCTCCGGGGCCTCGCGCCACGCCTCGCGGTTGAGGATGCGTACGGTGCCGAGCACCTCGCCCTCGCCGGGGATCGCGTTGAACGCCTGACCCGCCTTCACCGCGCCCCACACCATGGAGACGCCGGCCCGCGGGTCGACCCGGCGGTCCAGCAGCGCGGGGACGTCCACGATGACCCGGCCCAGCGCGTGCACCAGGTCGGCGGTCAGGTGCGGCCGGGCGGTGTGCCCGCCGGGGCCGGTGAGGCATACGCGGACCGTGTCGGCCGCCGCGGTGAACGGGCCGGAACGGACCCCGACCAGGCCGGCGGGCAGCTGCGGGTAGCAGTGCAGGGCGTAGATCGCGACGACGTCCTTGAGCGCGCCGGAGGCGATGACCTCGGGGGCGCCGGAGGGCACCTGCTCCTCGGCGGGCTGGAAGATCAGCCGGACCCGGCCGGGCAGCTCGCCCTGCTCGTTGAGCTGCGCCAGGGCCAAGCCCAGCCCGAGCAGCACCGTGGTGTGCACGTCGTGGCCGCAGGCGTGCGCCACCTTCTCGACCGTCGAGCGGTACGGCACGTCCTTGGTGTCCTGCAGCGGCAGCGCGTCCAGGTCGGCGCGGAAGGCGACCACCCGGTCACCCTCGCCGATGTCGCAGATCAGGCCGTTGCCCTTGGGCAGCAGCTGCGGCGAGAGACCCGCCACGGCGAGCTCGCGGGCGACGAGCGCCGCGGTCTCGAACTCGGCGTTGGACGGCTCGGGGTGCGCGTGGATGTGACGGCGGATGGCCACGAGCTCGGCTCCCCGCGCGGCGAGCCAGCGGTCGAGCTGACCGGGCAGAGGCTCGGCCCCGGGGGGCGGTCCGGGAAAGGTCGCCGTCTCAGCGCCGGCCGGCGCCGTCAGTGCACTCGTCACGTCGATGTCTCTATCGCTCTCGAAATTCGGTCCGGTTTCCGCAACGCGCGACAGCCTAGACCTATTTTGGTGACGCTGTGCAACGTCATTCCCGTATTGGTCGGATCGCGGACTGTCACGAAATCCCTGATAAGAGCGATCTCCGGGCGGCATGCGGCTACCACCTCCTACAACGGGTTACGAATCGCGGAGGTGACGCGGTTCAAATCCAAGTAGCGGTCAGAAGTGCTCCACCGGGTGGTGTACCCCCCAGACGCCGCGCAACGTGTGGCAGACCTCACCAACCGTGGCACGGCGGCGCAACGCCTCCCGCATCGGCGGCAGCACGTTGTCCGTACCCTCGGCCGCCTTGCGCAGGTCGGCGAGGGCCGCCTCGACCGCCGGGCCGTCCCGCTCGGCGCGCAGGGTGGCCAGGCGCGCGGCCTGTTCCGCCTCGATCCGCGGGTCGACACGCAACGGCTCGTACTTCTCCTCCTCATCGGCGCCGAAACGGTTGACGCCGACCACGACCCGCTCGCCGCCGTCGATCTGCTGGGCGATCCGGTACGCCGAGGTCTCGATCTCCTGCTTCTGGAAGCCCTGCTCGATCGCCTCGACCACCGAGCCGTAGCCGAACACCCGCTCGATCAGGGCGGTCGCGGCGGCCTCCACCTCGTCGGTCATCGCCTCGATCACGTACGAGCCGGCGAACGGGTCCACGGTGTCGACGAGCCCGGTCTCGTACGCGAGCACCTGCTGGGTCCGCAGCGCGAGCCGGGCCGACTTCTCGGTGGGCAGGGCGATGGCCTCGTCGTACGCGTTGGTGTGCAGCGACTGGGTGCCGCCGGCGACCGCGCCGAGGGCCTGCACGGCGACGCGTACCAGGTTGACCTCGGGCTGCTGCGCGGTGAGCTGGACGCCGGCCGTCTGGGTGTGGAACCGCAGCATCATCGACTTCGGGTTCGTCGCGCCGAACTCGTCGCGCATGATCCGCGCCCACATCCGCCGTGCCGCACGGAACTTGGCGATCTCCTCGAGCAGCGTGGTGCGGGCGACGAAGAAGAACGACAGCCGGGGCGCGAAGTCGTCCACCGCCAGGCCCGCGGCGACCGCGGCGCGGACGTACTCCATGCCGTTGGCCAGGGTGAACGCGATCTCCTGCGCGGGCGTGGCCCCCGCCTCCGCCATGTGGTAGCCGGAGATCGAGATGGTGTTCCACCTCGGGATCTCCGTACGGCAGTAGGCGAACGTGTCCGCGACCAGCCGCAGCGACGGCTTGGGCGGGAAGATGTACGTCCCCCGGGCGATGTACTCCTTGAGGATGTCGTTCTGGATCGTGCCCTGCAGGGCCGACCCGGGCACGCCCTGCTCCTCCGCGACGAGCTGGTAGAGCAGCAGCAGCACCGACCCGGGCGCGTTGATCGTCATCGAGGTGGACACCTGGTCGAGCGGGATGTCGTGGAAGAGCCGCCGCATGTCCTCGATGGAGTCGATGGCCACGCCGACCTTGCCGACCTCGCCGTGCGCGATCGCCTCGTCGGAGTCGTACCCCATCTGGGTGGGCAGGTCGAACGCCACCGACAGCCCCATCGTCCCGGCCTTGAGCAGCTGGTGGTAGCGCGCGTTGGACTCCGCCGCGGTGCCGAAGCCGGCGTACTGCCGCATGGTCCAGGGACGCTTCGTGTACATGGTCGGATAGACGCCGCGCGTGTACGGCCACTCACCGGGCCGGCCGAGCTTCTCCTCCACATCGGCGGGCAGGTCGCCGCTGTCGTAGACCGGCTTGATCTCGAACCCGGATTCTGCGTTCACACCGCGATCCTAAGGCGTCGTTCAGGCGCTGTGGGGTGTGAGGGATTTTGCACCTCGCGTCCGAAAAGTTCCACCCTATGCGACAGCGTTGCTACGGTCCGTCAAGTTCACGGAAACACTCCATGACCGGCTTTTCGAATCGGGGTGGGACCCGGCAAGATAGCGTGGTTGGCCGACCGCCCCCTACACCCCATTCGGTGGCATCTCACGTGACTCAGATTCCGACGTGGAGCAGTGGCAACACCGCTCCGACCAGCGGACGCGCAGCCCCGGGCACGCTCATCGGTGGGCGGTACACCCTTCGCGCCGCGGTCGGCCACGGTGGCATGGGCACGGTCTGGCGTGCCGCCGACACGCTGTTGCGCCGGGACGTGGCGATCAAGGAAGTCATCCTTCCGCCCGGCCTGGCACCGAGCGACCGCGACGCGATGTACGAGCGCACGATGCGCGAGGCGCGCGCCGCCGCGGCCCTGCAGCACCCGGCAGTCGTGCAGGTCTACGACGTCGTGCACGAGAACGGCCGGCCCTGGATCGTCATGGAGCTGCTGGAGGCGCGCAGCCTCGCGGACATGGTGATCGAGGACGGGCCGGTGGCCCCGCGGGTGGTCGCGAAGATCGGCATCGCCCTGCTCGGCGCGCTCGAGGTGGCCCACGCGCACGGCGTGCTGCACCGCGACGTCAAGCCGGCCAACGTGCTGATCTGCACCGACGGCCGCTGCGTGCTCACCGACTTCGGCGTCGCCCGGATGCCCACCGACGTGCAGCTGACCACGCCGGGCATGGTCCTGGGCTCGCCGCACTTCATCTCCCCCGAGCGCGCCATGGGCAGCGACTTCGGTCCGCCCAGCGACCTGTTCTCGCTCGGCGTCACGCTCTACACCGCCATCGAGGGCCGGCCGCCGTTCGACAAGGGCGACCCGATCGAGACCATGCACGCCGTCGTGGAGGACCCGCCCACCCCGGCGGTCCGGGCCGCCTCGCTCACGCCGGTGCTGATGGGCCTGCTCGAGAAGGACCCGGCGCGCCGCTTCGACGTGCAGACCGCGCGCACCATGCTGCGCCAGCAGCTGGCCGGCCCGCTGGCCAGCAAGGCGCCGCCGCACATGATGACGGACCCGTATTCGGTCGTCCCGTCGCAGCGCCCGCCGGCGGCCGAGACCCAGCCGATCCCGCCGCAGCAGAAGCCGACGGGTCAGATCGGCGGCCGGGCCATGCTCGCGCCCGGCGACTCGCTCTCCGGCCACCTGGCGAAGCTGAAGCAGGGCGGCACGGACGGCAAGCGCCCGGCCGCGGCGGCCGCCGACCAGCCCACGGGGGCGTACCCGGGGCCCGACGGCGACCGCACCAGCGTGATCCCGCCGTCCGGGCCGGGCGGCAGCGAGGCCACCAGCGTGCTGCCGCCGCGGCGCCAGTGGGACGGCGCCCGCGCCGCCCGAGAGCCCATGTCGGGCGGCACCGTGGCGGGGAGCCCGGCGGTCAAGCGCAAGCAGATGATCGACAACGCCGTCGCGACCGTCCGCGAGTCCGTCGGCAAGGCGGTCACCACGGTCAAGGGCTGGCCGCGCAACACCCAGCTCGCCGCGGCCGGCGGCGTCGCGGTGCTGCTCGTGGTGGCTCTGGTGCTCGCGTTCTCCGGCGGGGGCGACGACGACAAGACGCCCACCGCGGCCGGCGTGCCGCAGGACAACGCCGCTGCCGACCCGGGCTTCGCCACGGTCGCGTACAAGGGCCGAGGCACCAGCGTCTCCGTGCCCAAGGGCTGGACGAAGAAAAGCGGCGGCAGCTGGGTCGACTACGTGGACCCGAGCTCCGAGCGCAAGGTCCGCCTGCTGGTCGAGCCGGGCAAGGGCAGCCCGCAGGCGTTCCTGAAGATCGCCGAGGGCAACCTCAAGAAGAAGGGCTCCAGCTGCCCCAAGCCGTACGCCCAGGTCGGCCTCACCGACCGGCAGATCAGCGGCCACCCCGGAGCGGTCCTGGAGTACACCTGCGCGGGCACCCGGCACGGGCTGTGGGGCGCCATCCTGACCAACGGCAAGGCGTACTCCTTCTACATGACCAGCACCGAGGAGCAGTTCGCCGAGAGCAAGCCGATCTTCGAGAACCTGGTGCGGACGTTCGCGCTGGACGGCTGAGCCGGCGATTCGGCCACCGAAGGCCGGCGGGCGCGGCGGGCGTGCTATCCACTGAGCATGGCAACTGACGACCTTCGCGAGCTGGCCGAGACCTGGCTGGCCGACGACCCCGACCCGGCCGGCCGCGACGAGATCCGTGCGCTGCTCGCCCGGCTCCCCGAGAGCGCGGCCGAGCTCGCCGACCGGTTCGCCGGCCCGCTGACGTTCGGCACCGCCGGGCTGCGCGGCCGGCTGCGCGCCGGGCCGAACGGCATGAACCTCGCCGTCGTGACCCGCGCCGCCGCCGGCCTGGTCGCCTGGCTCGGCGCCCAGGGCGGCCACGGCCCGCTGGTCGTCGGCTACGACGCCCGGCACGGCTCGAAGGACTTCGCCGAGCAGACCGCGCGGGTCGCCACCGCCGCCGGGCGCGAAGCCCTGCTGCTGCCGCGGCCGCTGCCGACGCCGGTGCTGGCGTACGCGGTCCGCAAGCTGGACGCCGTGGCCGGGGTCATGGTGACCGCCAGCCACAACCCGCCGCAGGACAACGGCTACAAGGTCTACCTGGGCGCGCAGCTCGGCGGGCCGGCCGGTGCCGGGGCGCAGATCGTCCCGCCCGCCGACGCCGGCATCGAGGCGGCCATCCAGGCGGTCGGGACGCTGACGGAGGTCGAGCTGGGCGAGCCCGGCACGGTCCTCGGCGAGGAGATCGTCGACGGGTACGTGACCAGCGCCGCGGCCGTCCTCGGGAGCGGCCCCCGTGAGCTGCGGGTCGCGTACACGCCGCTGCACGGGGTGGGTGGCGAGGTGCTGGCGGCCGCGTTCACCGCCGCCGGGTTCGAGGCGCCGGCCGTGGTCGCGGAGCAGGCCGACCCGGACCCCGACTTCCCCACGGTCGCCTTCCCCAACCCGGAGGAGCCCGGCGCGATGGACCTGCTCCTCGCGCTCGCCGCGGAGACCGGTGCGGACCTCGCGATCGCCAACGACCCGGACGCCGACCGCTGCGCCGTGGCGCTGCCCACCGGCGAGGACGGCGGCTGGCGGGCGCTGCGCGGCGACGAGCTGGGCATCCTGCTCGCCGACCACCTCATCCGCACCGGTACGCCCGGCGTGTACGCGACCACGATCGTCTCGTCCACCCAGCTCAAGGCCCTGTGCGCGGCGCGCGACGTGCCGTACGCGGAGACGCTGACCGGCTTCAAGTGGATCGTCCGCGCGGCCGACGAGCTGGCGTACGGCTACGAGGAGGCGCTCGGCTACTGCGTCGCTCCCGACATGGTCCGCGACAAAGACGGCATCACGGCGGCGCTGCGGATCGCCGAGCTGGCCGCCGCCCTGAAGGCGGAGGGCAAGTCGGTGCGGGACCGGCTGGACGAGCTCGACACCGAGCTGGGCGTGCACCGCACCGACCAGCTGTCGGTACGCGTCGACGACCTCACCGTGATCACCCGCGCGATGCAGCGGGTCCGCGCGAACCCGCCTGCCACGCTGCTCGGCCAGCCGGTCACGGACGTCGAGGACCGGGCCCCGGCCGCCGACGTGCTCACCCTGCGGACGGCGGGCGCCCGGGTGGTCATCCGCCCGTCGGGCACGGAGCCGAAGCTCAAGGCGTACCTGGAAGTGATCGAGCCGGTCGGCACCGGCAAGCTCGTCACCGCGCGGTTCCGTTCCGGAGCGGGCATGGCCCAGCTCCGGAAGGAGGTCTCCGCCGCGTTGGGTCTGTAGGCCGCTACAGCACCCGGGGGGTGCCCAGGGCCGCGCTGATCGCGCGGCTCAGGGTGGCCACCACCAGCGCGACGCTGGGCCGCACGATCGAGTCCTCGATGTTCGCGCCGCCCGAGAAGCCGGCCCCGCTCGCGATCTGTTCCAGGCGTTCGTGGGCGCGGGCCGTCTCCTCCGGCGGCAGCCGCAGCGCGGGCTCCATGCGGGTCGCCACGAGCAGCGTCGCGAGTGCGGCCGTCCGCTCGTCCGGCACGGCATCGGTGATCAGCGCGTCCGCGAGCCGCTTGCGGATCTCGGCCTCGTACGCCGGGTCGGTGGTCGGATAGCGGTGCACGTGGATCGCGCCGAGCTGGGTCTCGTCGACGTCGCGGATGACGCCACGGGCGACCAGGTCCTCGAGGACCCGCTCGCGCAACCGGTGGCGCAGCCGCTGCACCCACTGCGCGGGGGTGTGCGGCACGTCGGCGGCCGCCTTGGCGAGGACGGCGTCGGCGATCGGTTCCCCCGTCGGGGTCGTGTCCTTCACCACGAGGTTGCCGTCGGCGTACGCGATCCGGCCGGCGAGCGCGAGGTCGACCAGCACGGCCGCGGCCATGCCGAGGTCGAGTCCGATACGGGAACCGGTCGCCTTGCCGGTCTCGTCGTCATACGCGAGGAGCAGGAGCTCCTCGGCGAGCGCGATGGAGGTCATGTCGAAAACGATAGTGGCCGGTGTCACCGGGGCAACCGCCAGAGGGGCCGCCTCGGTGACTACTTCCGGACCACCTCCAGCTCCTCCGGCCACGCGCCGCCGGCGAAGACGTTCGCCCAGCTCTCGCTGATGTGACCGATGTCGATGGCCCAGCGGCCGCGCTGCGAGAGCCAGGCCGCGGCGAGGGTGCCGGCGGGGCCCAGCGCGAACAAGTACAGCCGGCTGGAGTCGCCGGATTCCAGCTCCGGCATGAGCCGGGGAAGGTCGGCGTACGCGTTGGTCGCCGTGGAGTACACGAAGTCGATGGACCGGGCGTTGCCGAACAGCGCCGGCTCCAGATGGAAGCGGGAGCCCTCGCCGGTGACGATCGTGATGTCCTGCCCGTCCCACACGTCACGCCACAGCTCCGCGCCGCGCCGGCCCAGGTGCGAGAAGTAGATCGGCCGGGACACGTGCGAGGTGCCGTACGGGACGATCGGGTTCAGCAGCGGTTTGACCTCCGGCCAGATGTCGTGCCACACCGAGGTCCAGTGCGCGTCGCGGAACGTGTACGGAAACCCGACGAGCAGCCGGTCGGAGTCGTAGCCGTCCATCGCCAGCACCGCGCGCAGGTCCCCGGCCAGCCGGGCGGACCACGGCTGGAAGCGCAGGTTGTACTGCGGCCGGAGCATGATCTTGAGCTCGCCGTCGCCGAACCGGGCCAGGCTCAGCCGGTCGGCCGCCACCCGCCGCATGGTCTCCTCGAAGCCCAGCTGCTGCGCCTGGGTGAACTCGCGGATCTCGGCGAACATCGCGGTCGAGGCGTACGCGCGGAAGCCCTCCAGATACTTGCGCTGCTGCTTGAGCTCCCAGCGGATGTCGTACAGCAGCTCGTTCTGCTTGCGCGCCTCGGTGTTGGCCTCCTTCATGGCCTTGAGCAGGCGCGGATCCGCGGCAGGGCCGGCGATGCGGCGCTTGATGAGCTTCTTGGTGCGGTCCCAGATCATCGGCTCCCCTTCTCTGCGGCCCCGAGCATGCGGTCGGCGAGCTTGGCGGCGGCGTGGCCGTCGTCCAGGTCGCAGGCCTTGGCGGCGAACGCGCGGTAGCGGTCGGCGTACCGGGCGGCGATCGCGTCGACGTCCCGGATCGCGGCGACGACCTCCGGCGACGTGGCCAGCAGCGGTCCGGGCGCCTCGGCCTCGAAGTCGAAGTAGAACCCGCGCAATTCGTCACGGTAGTACGCCAGGTCATATGTGAAGAACAGCATCGGCTGTCCGGTGTTCGCGAAGTCGAACATGACCGAGGAATAGTCGGTGATCAAAATGTCGGCTGCCGCCAGCAGGTCGGCCATGTCCGGGTACGCGGAGACGTCGTAGACGAATCCGTCACCGTCGCCGGGGATCTCGTCGAGCACGTTGGGGTGCCGGCGGACCAGCAGGGCATGGTCGGCGCCCAGCTTCTCGGCGGCGTCGCGGGTGTCGAGCTGCATCGAGATGCGGTACTGGCCGCCGCTGTACTCGTCGTCGCGCCACGTGGGGGCGTACAGGACGAGCTTGCGTCCCGGCGGGATCCCGACGACGGCCCGGACCCGCTCGGCGATCTCCTCGCGGTCGCGGAACAGCACGTCGTTGCGCGGGTACCCGATCTCGAGCAGCTCGCCCTCGTAACGGAAGGCGCGGCGCAGGATCGGCGAGCTGAACGTGTTGGGCGAGACGAGGAAGCTCCAGTTGGGCGCCTCCTGGGCCAGCTTCTCCAGGTAGCGGCGGTCGGTGAAGCGCACGTCGGCGATGTCGAAGCCGATCCGCTTCAGCGGGGTGCCGTGCCAGGTCTGCACGACCACCTGACCCTCCCGGCGGCGGAACCACTCCGGCAGGTGCTGGTTGGTGACGATGTAGCGGGCGGTGGCCAGCGCCTCGTACCAGCGCCGGCTCCACAACGGTACGACGTCGGCGGTGTGCGGCACCGGCGCCTGCCCGTCGACCGACACCCACAGGTGTTCCAGCCGCAGCCCACGCGCGACGAGCTCCTCGTGGACCGCGCGCGGGCTGTCCGAATACTGCCGGCCGGTGAAGCTGTTGTAGAGCACCAGGTCGCGCAGTGGTTTCTCCCGCAGCGCCGGGTAGTGCCGGTCCCGCAGCCGGGCCTGGTTGCCGCGGCCGCGTTCCTCGTCGTCGAGCGCCGAACGGATGCGCATCACCACGCGCTCGTCGGCGAGCCGCTCCAGCGACACCCGGGGCGCGTCCCCGGCCAGCGGCAACGGCAGGGCGTCCAGGGCGCCGGCCGTCGCCGGCAGCGGCTCCACCGGGCCGCCGGCGGTGCGGCAGAGGACGTTCCAGGTGCCCGTACGCATCCGGACCGGCGTGCCGAAGTGCTCCACGGCGACGGGGTCGACCTCGGCGTGCCAGGTGTCGCCGTCCACGCGTACGGGAAAAGCCTTGGTCTCGCGGGCGTTGGCCGGGCGCAGCACCAGCTCGAACTCCCCCGCGCGACCGTGCAGGCGCCCGCTGAACCGGAACTGCCGGGCGGCGGTGGTCACCTCGGTCAGCACGGGCCCGGTCGGCAGCGCCACGAGCACCGGCTCGCCGGTGTCGCCCGCGTGCACATGAACGGTCCGCGCGCCGAGGCCGATCGGCTCCCACCCGGCACCCTCCGCGAGCGCGAGGACCAGCTCGCCGCTGCGCTTCGTCCCGGCGGCCAGCCTGATCGTCCACCGGTCCGCCGGCTCACCGACCCGCAGCGGCGGGTACGCGACCCCGTCGCGCTGCAGATCCCCCACGGGAATGCCGAAGGTGAACCGATCCCCGTCGGCTTGCAGCGGATATCGCCGCCACACCAGCCCGTCCACCCGCGACAGGATCGCCGTCGTGGGCTCACCCGCGGCGAACCTGCCCGCGACGACCAGGGCGTCCCCGTCGTGACGGACGGAATCCAGGACGGCCCCGACGTGATCCACCTTGAGGCGCAGCCGGCCGGCCGAGATGAACGGCGTGACCCGCACGTCGCCGAACCGCCGGGCGGTCAGCCGTACCGGGGTGGCGGGCTGACCCATCTCCAGCGAGCCCTTGCTCTTGCGGCCCAGGCCCACGACCCCCGTCACGATCGACCACTCCGCGTCGCGCCAGGCGCCCTCGGGCGTACGCAGCGCCTGCGGGTCGATGATCGCCTCGAAGCCGGACCAGTCGTACGCGGTCTGCGCCGAGCCGTGGTCCGCGGTCGCGTCGATGCACCGCCGGTTGATCAGCGGGGTACGCCGGGTCCGGCGCCCGCCCGCCTCCTTGAGCCAGATCAGCCGCGAGGTGCTCCACGGGTGCGCGGCCGACTGGCCCGGGATGAACGCGTGACCGCGGATCCGCAGCTTGCCGTCCTCCCACGCCACCTCGTGCACCTTCGTCCGCGGGCGCGGGGTCCCCGCCGCGAACAGCTCGGGCGGCAGCTGCGGCAGCTTCGCGTGATAGAGGTCCATGTCGTGGTAGCGGCGCAGGCCCCGGCGGGCGATCCGGCGCTGCTTGCGCACCACCGGGGCGAGCTCCAGGATCTCCGGCAGCATCCGGTGCCGCACCAGCGTCCAGAGCACCCGCTGGGCGGCCGGCAGCTCGAGGATCGCCTTCGGGTCGACGGTGTCCAGGTACTCGTTCGTACGGTCCAGAAAGATCCGCCGATAGTCGTCGTCCACCCGGGGCAGCACCCGGACGAACAGCATCAGGTCGCTCTTGAGCACCGACTCGTCGTAGAGCCGCTTGATGCCCTCGTGCCCGGATCGGCCGAGCAGGCGGCTCACCGCCCAGCAGCTCTCCAGCCGGTCGAGGAACGCGGGCAGCTCCTCCCGGCGCTGGGTGATCGACTTGTCCGGCCCCTCCCGCTCGCGCCAGTAGTAGACGGGCGCGTCCAGCACGTCGACCGACTTGGCCAGCACGTGCGCGGGGACCGTGACCGGGATGTCCTCGTACAGCACGCCCTCGGGGAAAGCGAAGTCGTGCAGGTCCCAGAAGCTGCGGCGGAAGACCTTGTTCCAGGCCGTACGGTCGCCCAGCAGCGCGGGCAGGTGACTGACATGGGTACGCAGCTTCGTGGCGGCGAACGGCGCGCGGTGCATCGCCGACTGGCTCAGCCCCTTGGTGGTCAGCCGCAGCACGTTGGCGCAGGAGAAGTCCGAGCCGGTCTTCTCCAGGGTGCCGACGAGCAGCTCGGCCGCGTACGGCGCCAGCGCGTCGTCGCTGTCGACGAACATCAGGTAGTCGCCGGTGGCGTGCCGGGTGCCGGTGTTGCGGGCGGCGCCCAGCCCCGCGTTCTCCTGGCGGATCAGCCGGAACCGGGGGTCGCGGGCGGCGAACCGTTCGGCCACGGCGGCGCTGTCGTCGGTCGACCCGTCGTCGACCATGATGACCTCGAGCTCGTCCCGGTACTGCCCGGCGAGCGAGCCCAGACACTCGTCGAGATAGGGCGCGACGTTGTACACGGGCACGACGACGCTGAGAACCGAACTGGCCATTCGGGCAGGATATGCAGCGTCGGCAAGGCCCGTCGGCGCATCGGCGGGAACTCCACCCCTTAAGGTTGGCGGCCGTGCAGGCGACCCTCGCGACCCTCGGCTACGTGCTCTCCCCGGACGGCCGGGAGGTCCTCATGATCCGGCGCGACACCCGGCCGGACGACATCCACTTCGGCTACTACAACGGGCTCGGCGGCAAGCTGGAGCCGGACGAGGACGTCGTCGCCGGGATGCGCCGCGAGATCCGCGAGGAGGCCAGGCTGGAGTGCGGCGCCGTCGACCTCGCGGGCACCGTCTCCTGGCCCGGCTTCGGGCGCAACGGGGAGAACTGGTTCGGCTTCCTCTTCCGCATCCCGCGGTGGTCGGGCACCCCGCTGTCCGGCAATGAGGAGGGCAGCCTGCACTGGGTGCCGGTGGCGGACATGCTGGCGGGCCGCGTACCCATGTGGGAGTCGGACCGCCATTTCCTGCCGCTCGTCTTCGCCGAGGACCCGAAGCCGTTCCACGGCGTCATGCCGTTCCGCGACGGCCGCGCCCAGAGCTGGTCCTACAGCTAGAACCGCGGCATGCCGCCGAACTGGCGGTCGCCGGCGTCGCCCAGGCCGGGGACGATGTACATCTTCTCGTTCAGGCCCTGGTCGATGCTGGCCGTGACCAGCCGCAGCGGCAGCCCCGACTCCTGGAGCCGCTGGATGCCCTCGGGCGCGGCGAGCACGCAGCAGATCGTCACGTCGGTGCAGCCGCGGTCGACGAGCAGCTGGCAGCAGTGCAGCAGCGAGCCGCCGGTGGCGACCATCGGGTCCAGGACCAGCACCGGCAGCCCGGAGAGGTCACCCGGCAGCGACTCCATGTACGCCCGCGGCTCGTACGTGTCCTCGTCGCGGGCCAGACCCACGAAGCCCATGGACGACTCGGGCAGCAGGGCCAGCGCCGAGTCGGCCATGCCGAGACCCGCGCGCAGCACCGGGACGATCAGCGGCGGGTTGGCCAGCCGGGTGCCCTGGGTGGGCGCGACCGGGGTGGTGATCGGGTACTGCTCGACGGCGAAGGCGCGGGCGGCCTCGTACACGACCATGGTGGTCAGCTCGTGCAGGGCGGCGCGGAAGGTGCCGGAGTCGCTCTCCGAGCGCCGCATGGCGGTGAGACGGGACTGGGCCAGCGGGTGATCAACGACGAGTACGTCCACGCCGCTCAACCTACCGGGGCTATCCAAGATCAACTGTCGGTGGGCCGCGTAGAATCCCTCTCATGACAGCGACAACGACGTCGAGGCTCCCCGGCGTGTCCGGTTCCGCCTTCGATCTCCGATCTTTCCTGCACGGGCTGCCGGGCGTGGACAAGGTCGGGGTGGAGGCCCGGGCGGCGGCGCTCGGCACCCGGTCGGTGAAGACGACCGCCAAGGCGGCCGCCATCGACCTGGCGATCCGGATGGTCGACCTGACCACCCTCGAGGGCGCCGACACCCCCGGCAAGGTCCGCGCGCTGTCCGCCAAGGCGCTGCGCCCCGACCCCGCCGACCCCACCTGCCCGCCGGTCGCCGCCGTGTGCGTCTACCCGGCGATGGTGCCGGTCGCCGCCGAGGTGCTGGCCGGCAGCGGCGTCCACCTCGCCAGCGTGGCCACGGCCTTCCCGTCCGGCCAGGCCCCGCTCGACGTCAAGCTCGCCGACACCCGCGACGCCGTCGCCGGCGGCGCCGACGAGATCGACATGGTGATCAGCCGGGGCGCGTTCCTGTCCGGGCGCTACGACCACGTGTACGACGAGATCGTCGCGGTCAAGGAGGCGTGCGGCGACGCCCACCTCAAGGTCATCCTCGAGACCGGTGAGCTGGGGACGTACGACAACGTCCGCCGCGCCTCCTGGCTCGCGATGCTGGCCGGCGCCGACTTCATCAAGACGTCCACCGGCAAGGTGCCCGTGGCGGCCACGCTCCCGGTCACGCTGGTCATGCTGGAGGCGGTCCGCGACTTCCGGGCCCGCACGGGCCGGCAGGTCGGGGTCAAGCCGGCCGGCGGCATCCGCACCACCAAGGACGCGATCAAATACCTCGTGCTCATCAACGAGACGGTCGGCGACGACTGGTTGAGCCCCGACTGGTTCCGCTTCGGCGCCTCGTCACTGCTCAACGACCTGCTCATGCAGCGCACCAAGCTGACCACCGGCCACTACGCCGGCCCCGACTACTTCACGCTGGACTGATCGAGATGTTCGAGTACGCTCCCGCCCCAGAGTCCCGCGCAGTCGTCGACATCGCCCCCTCGTACGGCCTCTTCATCGACGGCGAGTTCGCGCCGGCGGCCTCGTCCGGCGGCGTCTTCAAGACCGTCAACCCGGCCACCGAGGAGGTCCTCTCGGAGGTCTCCACGGCCGGTCCCGAGGACGTCGACCGGGCCGTCGCCGCCGCCCGCCGCGCGTTCGGCTCCTGGTCCGCGCTGCCCGGCGCCGAGCGCGCCAAGTACCTGTTCCGCATCGCCCGGATCATCCAGGAGCGCTCCCGCGAGCTGGCCGTCCTCGAGTCCCTCGACAACGGCAAGCCCATCCGCGAGTCGCGCGACGTCGACCTCCCGCTGGTCGCCGCCCACTTCTTCTACTACGCGGGCTGGGCCGACAAGCTCCGGTACGCGGGCTTCGGCGACGACCCGCGGCCGCTGGGCGTCGCCGCGCAGGTCATCCCGTGGAACTTCCCGCTGCTGATGCTCGCGTGGAAGATCGCCCCGGCGCTGGCCACCGGCAACACCGTGGTCCTCAAGCCGGCCGAGACGACCCCGCTCTCCGCGCTGTTCTTCGCCGACGTCTGCCGCCAGGCCGACCTGCCGCCCGGCGTGGTGAACATCGTCACCGGCGCCGGCGACACCGGGCGGACCCTGGTCGAGCACCCCGGCGTCGACAAGGTCGCGTTCACCGGCTCCACCGAGGTCGGCCGGCAGATCGCCCGCTCGGTGGCCGGCACCCGCAAGCGGCTGACCCTGGAGCTCGGCGGCAAGGCGGCCAACATCGTCTTCGACGACGCCCCGATCGACCAGGCCGTCGAGGGCATCGTCAACGGCATCTTCTTCAACCAGGGGCACGTCTGCTGCGCCGGCTCCCGGCTGCTCGTGCAGGAGTCCGTCGCCGAGGAACTGCTCGACTCGCTCAAGCGCCGGATGGCCACGCTGCGCGTCGGCGACCCGCTGGACAAGAACACCGACATCGGCGCGATCAACTCGGCGGAACAGCTGGAGCGCATCCGTACGCTCTCCGACATCGGCGCCGAGGAGGGCGCCGAGCGGTGGTCCCCGCCGTGCACGCTGCCGGCGCAGGGCTACTGGTTCGCGCCGACGATCTTCACCGGGGTGACCCAGGCGCACCGGATCGCCCGCGAGGAGATCTTCGGCCCGGTGCTGTCGGTGCTCACGTTCCGCACCCCCGCCGAGGCGATCGAGAAGGCCAACAACACTCCGTACGGCCTCTCCGCCGGCATCTGGAGCGACAAGGGCTCGCAGGTCCTCGCGGTGGCCGACAAGCTGCGCGCGGGCGTGGTGTGGGCCAACACGTTCAACAAGTTCGACCCGACGTCGCCGTTCGGCGGCTACAAGGAGTCCGGTTACGGCCGTGAGGGCGGCCGGCACGGCCTGGAGGCGTACCTTGCCTGAGTCATCTTCCGACCGCCCCCGCAAGTCCGGGTCCGACAAGACCGCCGGCAAGGCTGTCGCGGTCCGCAAGGCCTCGTTGGCCAAGACGGTCACCGCGACCCCGGTCTCCGCCACCGCCACCGCCGTCGCGACCCGTTCCACGGCCGGGCGGCTGAGCGTCCGCAAGACGTACAAGCTGTACATCGGCGGCGCCTTCCCCCGCAGCGAGTCAGGACGGACGTATCTCGTGGACGGCGACAACGTGGCGCTCGCCTCGCGCAAGGACGCGCGTGATGCCGTGATCGCCGCCCGCAAGGCCCAGCCCAAGTGGGCCGGCGCGACCGCGTACAACCGGGGGCAGGTGCTCTACCGGGTCGCCGAGATGCTGGAGGCCCGCCGCGCGGAGTTCGTCGCGCTGGGCGTGCCTGCCGCCGAGGTGGACGCGGCCGTCGACCGCTGGGTCTGGTACGCCGGTTGGTCCGACAAGCTGGCCCAGGTGCACGGTGGCGCGAACCCCGTGGCCGGCCCCTTCTTCAACTTCTCCGCACCCGAGCCCACCGGGGTGGTCGGGATCGTGGCGCCGGCCTCGTTCCTGGGCCTGGTGAGCGTGATCGCCCCGGCGATCGTCACCGGCAACACCGTCGTGGTGCTCGCCGCCGCGCCGCAGGCCGCGGTGACGCTCGCCGAGGTGCTGGCCACGTCCGACGTGCCGGGCGGGGTGGTGAACATCCTCACCGGCCACGCCGCCGAGACCGCGCCGTGGCTGGCGTCGCACGACGACGTCAACGCCCTCGACCTGACCGGCGTGACCGACCCGGCGCTCGCGGCCGACCTCGAGCGCTCCGCGGCGGGCAGCCTCAAGCGGGTGGTCCGGCCCGCGGAGGGCGGCACCGACTTCGCGGCCGATCCGGGCCTGGGGCCGATGACCGCCCTGCTGGAGACGAAGACCGTCTGGCACCCCAAGGGCTTCTAGACGGACCGCGGTCGGGTCCCTCCCAGGAGCGACCACTAAGGTGTGTGCCCAGACTCACCCATCCGAACAGCGTGCGAAAACCCATCCGGAGGTCAGCGTGGCCAGCCAGTCTCCCGAAGAGGCCGCGGAGGCCTCGACGGTCAAAGAGGGCCTTTCGGGCCGTGAGCTCTGGGACGAGGTCCGGATCGAGCCGGTGGAGATCGCCCTCCCCGGGGGCGTCGCGCTGACGCTGCGGGCGTACCGGAAGGCCTCGGAGCTCACCCCGACCGAGATCGACACCGACGAGGACGACCCCTTCGAGGCCCGCGAGCGCGCGGCCGCCGCGCGCGCCGCGGAGGAGGAGGAAGTGATCGTCGACGAGGAGTTCGCCGCGCTGGTCGCGGAGGACTCCCCCGGCTCGAAGACCCACCGGTCCGAGGACGGGGTCCTGCGCAACGAGGACGGCGAGGTCGTCGAGGAACCCGACCCCGAGGACTTCAAGGACGAGGAGGCAGAGGCGGCCGCCGACGAGGCAGCCGATGAGGAAGTGCCCGTCTTCCTGAGCCACAAGGGCAGACTTCTCGCGTTCAAGAGCCCCGAGTCGCTGGTCTCCTTCATTCATTCGGGTGCGCCGCACGATCTCGCACAATTGGACACCTGGCCGGTGCTGGCCCAGCGGGTACAGTCGTCCGACGTCGACCCGCTGCCGGAGGACCGCTACGAGCTGGACCTCGTCGTGGAGAACCTGCGCGGCGGGCACGACACCTGGGACCTTCCGCTGCTCATCGCCGCGGGCGAGGTGGCCCGCGACCTGGGTCACGCGTTGCGTCTGAAGCCGGTGATCCTGGCTCTGGCGCCCGGATCGCCGCTCGATGACCTGGACGAGTCCCTCCGGTCCGCGGAGAGTGGCGGAATGGGCGGTTTCTTCGGTCGCCGTAAGCTCCGTAAAATCGGCGCACAACAGGCGAGCCTGGGGTGGCGTTCGGTAATCGGCAAGATCTCTGCCGCTGTGGACTGGCGCGACTGACCCCTCACCAGGGACCATCAGTCCTTGGCCGAAACAGGTCGCGAACAACCCCGGGGAGGAGGACGACGCCGTGGCGCTCGTGCGCGTGTACTGCGGTCTGGCGTCGGCTGATGAGACGGTGCGCTCGGCCTCGGCCGGTTCCGCGCTGACCATCGCCGTGGTGGACGACGCAGGACGGCTGCTCGGAGTTCACGAGATCAGCGACGACCCGGCCGGGTACGCCCAGCTCGGCATGCTGCTCGTCGAACGGACCAGCGGCTTCGCCGAGGCCGCGGTGGCCGCCGACAGCGACGACCACATGGTCACGTCGCTGCTGACCGCCGCCGGGCGTCCCCTCGTGGTGGCCGATGACGACTCGGCCGACGACTTCGCCGAGCGCTTCTCCGACGACGAGTCCCCCGAAGAGATCGCGGCACCCCCGGCCGCCCGCCGCGCCGTGGGCCTCGCCCGGGCGCTGCAGGCCGGGGCCATCGCCGCCGTCACCGTCCCGACCCCGCGCGACCTCGTCAGCTACAAGCCCGTCCTCGCCGCCCACGTCGCCATGCTGAACGGCCGGTACGCGTCCGCGATCGCCCTGCGGGAGGTGCTGCGCGAGCTGTATCCGGCCGCGCTGCGGGCGTACCCGGACCCGGCGCACCCGCTCGCGCTCGCCGTCCTCGACGCGCTGCCCGAGCCCGGCCGCCTGACCAGCCGCAACGCCGACCCCCACCAGGTCGCCGAGGAGGTCGCCGCCGAGCTCACCCGGGCCGGCGCGGGCACCGAGGACCAGGTCGTCGCGGCCGTCACCGCGCTGGTCGTGGCGATCAACGAGTCCCCCCGCCGCGGCGGCGTCAACAAGTCGCTCGCCCCGGCCGCCGCGGACACCGTCCGGCACGCCATCGGCGCGGTCAAGTCCTGTGACTCCGCCTGCGAGGCGCTGGTCGGCACGCTCGCCGCCCGGGTCAGCCAGCAGGCCGCCAACCCGGTCCCGGGGCGCCGCCAGGCCGGATCCCGCCGCGCCGCCGAGCCCGCCGCGGCCGGCCTGTCGTCGGTCCGTCCCGGCGACACCGGCACCCGCCTCGGCCGTCCCGGCGACACCGGCACCCGCCTCGGCCGTCCTGGCGACACCGGCACCCGCGTCGGGCGCCGCGGCCGTCCCGAGCCCGCCGCCGCGGGCAGTGGCCCGGCCACGCCGCGCCCGATCACCACGCCGCCGGTCGCGCCGGATCCGATCATGCCGCCCCCGATGGCGCCGCGCCCGGTCACGCCGCCGCCGGCCGCCCCGGCCGCGAGCCTGCCCACCCGCACCCCGGCCGGTGGCCCGGCCAGCCGTCCCGTGTCGGTGCCGCCGCCCCCGCCGGGCATGACCCCGATCACCCCGGGCGCCCGTCCCGGCACGTCGCCCGCGCGACCCACGTCACCGGCCTCCCGCCCGTCGTCGGTCCCGCCGGCCGACACGGGTCAGCCGTTCCGCCCCACGCTGACGAACGCGGCCATGAGCAGCGCCCGCGCCGAACGCCAGCGCACGGTCATCCCGCCGCGGCCCAGCACCCGTAACGGGTCGGCCTCCACGCCGGGCGCCACCGACTTCTCGCTACCCATGCCCGCCCAGCGCAGCGCCGCCGAGACCCCGGAGCCGGGCTCCCGCGCCAACTGGCCGCTGCTCAACACCTCTGACGACGCGGCCACCCCGCCGCCCGCCGCGGTCAGCAGCCCGCCCGCCGACGGCCGCGTGAAGCCGCCGTGGCAGGACATGCCGAAGGAACCGCCGGCGCTGCGCCTCGTGGAATCGGGCCTCGGCGGCCTCGAGAGCACCCCGCCGGACGTCACCGCGATCACCGACCCGCCGCCCCTGCGCCTCGTCGACGACCGCGCCCGCAACGGCCGCGCCACGGCCCGGCGCACCGCACCCACCCTCACGGCCCTGGACCGCAGCACCACCCCACCGGTCCCGGCCGAGGGCGACGGCGACCTGCTCATCTTCGCGGCCGCCCGCTCCGCCTGGTTCACCGGCCACGACGAAGCAGCCCCCGCGGCGGACCTGGACTGGAGCAGCCCGATGGACACGGGCTGGCGGGCGGCCGAGAAGGCCTCCGCCCCCGAGATCGCCGCCGAGACGTCGGCCGGCCTGCCCAAGCGGGTCCCGCAGGCCAACCTCGTCCCGGGCTCCCCCCTCCGCGAGGAACGCCCCCTGCGCATCGTCCGCGACGCGGCCAGCATCGCCGCCCACACCACCGGCTACTTCCGCGGCTGGCGCCGAGGCCAGGAGATCGGCGGCTACGCGATCGGCGGCCGCCCTGGCCGCGAGGCCGCGGGTGGCTGGGACTTCAGCCGCGACGGCCAGGAGTCCGAGGACTACCGCAACGCGGGCTACCCCAGCCGCTGACCGCGACGGGTGCGTCGCTCGGCTCCGGTTTCCGCCTCCCGGCCTGCGCTCCTTGGCCGATCCGTGGGCCCGCGGGCTGCGCTTTGCGTTCCCCCGGCGGTGGTTGACGGCTCGCCGGCCGCACTGCGCCGGTCCGCGGCCAACCCCTCGGGGCGGCCCGCACTGTGTCCGCCAGGGGCCCACCCACGCGCTTCGGGCTGACTTAAAGCCCCTGGCCGCACTGCGCCCGCCACCGGCCCATGCCCCGCGCTTCCGACCGGCTCACGCCGGCGCCGCGCTTGTCGCCCAGGCACGCTTGTCGCCCAGGCACGCTTGTCGCCCACCACCAGCCCACCTCACGCCCCCGACCGGCTCACACCGCTGGCGCGCTTATCGGCCTGGCACGCTTATCGGCCTGACGCGCTTATCGCCCTGGCGCGCTTATCGCCCTGACGCGCTTATCGCCCACCACCAGCCCGCTCCCGCGCTCCGGCCGGCTCACGTCGAAGGCCCCTCGCGCCTCGGGCGGGCCCGCCCGCCGGCGCCGAGCGCGCGGCACGCCGCGCGGTCGGCAGACCTCAGCCCGCGCCCTCCGGCGTCCGGTCAGCTGACCACCTGGGTGAGGTCGGCGGGGTCGGAGCGCCGGTCCAGCGCGTCGATGGCGCGTACCGACCAGACGTGGGTGCCCGCTGCCGGGGCCGGGCCCGCGTACCGGGTCGCGCCGGTGATGGCGACCGGTTGGCCGTCCAGCGAAACCTCGTAGCCGGCGATCGCGGGTGCCGGACCGACCGGCGGTGGTATCGGCTGGCTCCAGGTCAGGCGCTGAGAGCCCGGGGCAGTGGCCGCGATCGCCAGGCGGCCGGGGGCCGGCGGGACCGGGATCTGCGGTGTGCCCAGTGATGCGTACGCGCCGGCCGAGTAGTTGCCGGTCGTGTCGATGGCGCGGACCCGGAAGAGGTAGACGCGGGGCGGAAGCGTGGCGCTGGTCGAGTAGACGTAGCTGGTGGCCGTGGTGGTGGCCAGCAGGGTGCCGCCCTCGTACACCTCGTAGTGTCGCAGCCCGCGGTCGTCGGTCGACGGGCTCCAGTGCAGGGTGACGCCGGCGCTGGTGTCGATGGTCAGCGGGGCCGGCCGGGCGGGGTCCGTCTCGTCCGGCGGGAGGCCGTCGCAGGGCTGACCGTTGACCTGGCAGTTGGCCGGCTCACCGGTGCCGTGGCCGTACCAGCCGAAGTCGACGGAGCCGCCCGGCGGCGGGGTGGCGTTCCATGACTCGGGCTGGACCGTCACGTGGTCGCCGGTACGCGTGAATCGCCCGTTCCAGCCCGTCACGATCGTGGTGCCGGGCGGCAGGTCGAACTCGACCCGCCAGCCGTCGACAGTGCCGGGCGATTCGTTGTGCAGCCGGTAGCTGGCGACCTGGTCGGTTCCGAACACGGTCCGCTGGAGGTCGGCACGGACCGCCGCCGGCGTGGACGGGGCCGCGAGCGCCGGTGCTGGTGCGGACAGAGTCAGCAGCCCGACGAGCCATGGGAGAAGCCTCATGCCCACAGGCTAAAGACATCGGGGTACATCGATGCCGTGATTGTCGGTGCCGCCGGATAGAGGTGTTGTGGCGCGCTCACATCCGTCGATGCAACGCTCTCAGCGCCCCGTGGAGGCCGCTGGATCCGAGGCCGGCATGTTCGGGGCCGCTACGTGCCGACGACGGCCAGAAACGGCCCTGGAGACGGCCGGCATGCCCCCCGGGAGTGCGTCGGTACGAGTCCGATCGGCACCGGGGCCGATCGGAATAGACGACGACGGACGATGGCCGGCCGCATGCTCAGCGCACGCAAAAGTCCCGCTCCGGTGACCGGAGCGGGACTTTCGACGACGGGTCAGGCCGGCGCTACCGCGCGCGAGCGGCGCATCGTGAGGACGTACTCGACGAGCGAGATGAGTACGTTCTTCGTCGACTCGCGGTTGCGGGCGTCGCAGCTCACCACGGGTACGTCGCTGGAGATCGCGAGCGCGTCGCGGACGTCCTGGGCGTTGTGGTACTGCATGCCGTCGAAGCAGTTGATGGCGACCAGGTACGGCAGCCGCCGGTGCTCGAAGAAGTCGATGGCGGCGAAGCAGTCGGCGAGCCGACGCGTGTCCACCATGACCACCGCACCGATGGCGCCCCGGACCAGCTCGTCCCACATGAACCAGAACCGCGTCTGGCCAGGTGTGCCGAACAGGTACAGGATCAGGTCCCGGTCGATGCTGATGCGGCCGAAGTCCATCGCCACCGTGGTCGTCGTCTTCCCCGGCACCTGCCGGTTGTCGTCGACGCCCACACCGGCGGAGGTCATGATCGCCTCAGTGGTCAGCGGGGTGATCTCAGATACGGACCCCACCAGCGTCGTCTTACCGACGCCGAAGCCACCGGCGATAACAATCTTCGCCGATGTCACGCGCCCGGCGGTCGGCCGGCGCGACATGTCAGAGCCTGCGAAGTCCACTCAGCACCCTTTCCAGCAGTTCCGTACCCACCGCATCGTTCTCGTCCTCCAGCGACGTCGGCTCGTACACCGCCACCAGGCCGTCGTGCGCCATGTCGGCGACGATCACCCGAGCCACCCCGAGCGGTAGTTGCATGCGTGCGGCGATCTCCGCCAGCGACTGAACTCTGCCGCCGTCGCACATCGCCGCGATGTACTGGTGTTCGCTCCCGCCCCTGCCCGTACCGGTGGAACGGCCGCGGACGGTGGTCTCGACGAGCGCTTCCAGCGCTATCTCAAGCTTGGGCCGGGTCCGGCCACGGGTCACGGCGTACGGTCTGACCAGTGCGCCGGTCGGCTCATCGCGTTCGGGCATCGTCACCGCTCACCCCATCCCTCGGCCCATAGAAGTGTCTCGTGTTGTCAAGGTTTTGGACAGATACCGGACGGATCCGGTAGGCAATCCGTTCAGCCGAGAACTCCGGCCGCCGAGCGCGGAGCCGGCGTCAGGGCCTCACCCACGCGGTCCACCAGGAGCGCCATCTCGTAGCCCACCTGTCCGACGTCGCAGCTGCGGGCCGCGAGGACGGCGAACGACGAACCGTCCGAGATCGACATCAGGAAGAGGAACCCGTTGTCCATCTCGACCACCGTCTGCAGCACCGCGCCGCCCTCGAAGCACCGCGCGGCGCCCTGGGTCAGGCTGACCAGGCCGGAGGCGATGGCCGCCAGCTGGTCGGCACGGTCCCGGGGGAGGTCCCGCGAGGCCGCGAGCAGCAGACCGTCGGCGGAGACCGCGATCGCGTGCGCAACCCCGGGAACGCGGTCGGCGAAGTTGGCCAGGAGCCAACCCAGATCCTGCGTACTTGTCATGCCTCATGCTCCTTGCCAGCCTGCGAGGACTGCTGCCCTCCCGGAGTCTCCTCCGGGTTGGTCGATTGATCCTTCGTGCGACCCCGCTGCACACCGCGGTGGTACGCGGACAGCAGCCCGCGAACCGCCTCGGGGGTGCGGCGTTGGACGGAGGTCTCGGCCCGGTCCACACCACCAGGAACGAGCTGTGCCATCGGCGTACGACGCGGCAGACCGGCCGTCGTCGTGGTTTCCACCGGCATCTCGGCGGCCTTGCGGGCGGCCTGCCAGCCCTCGTCGGCCGCGGTCTGCCAGGGGTTGCCCGCGCTGCCGTCGGCCGTACCGTTCACGGCGGACGAGCCGTTCGTCGCCGCGCCGTTCGCGGCGACCGCACCCACCGTGGCGGGGTCGCGGTCGACGCGGGTCTCCGGCGAGGGAGCCTGCTGCGGCACGCCTGGCTGGCGGGCCGGCTCCCCGGTGGAGAAGCGCTGGGTGGTCACCACGTCGGCGTCGGCCGGCGTGCCGGAACCGGCCGACGGCTTGGCGTCGGTCGTCCGCGGCTCGCTGGGCCGGGCGGTGGTGAACCAGGCGGACTCGAGCTCCCGGAAGATCGGCAGCTCCATGGTCTCGTCCGCGAACTGCGACTGCCCGTCGCCCCCGGCACGCTGACGCGCGGCGGCCTGGGCGGCGGCGATCTGGGCGGCGGCGGTCGCCTGCGCGGCGGCTGCCTGCTGGGTGGCCGCCTCGTGCGCGGCGGCGGCAGCCGCGGCGGACCGCTCGGCCTCGCTCGGCGGCGTGGCGTTCTGCGGGTTCGTCGGCGGCGCCACCTGCGGCTGCGGGCCGGTGCCGGTCCGATCCGCGCGGTACCGCGGCAGCTCGGCGGTCAGGTCCAGGGCGGCCGCGAGGCTCTCCGGGACGTGCGGGGTGCCGTGCTCACGGTCGCCCGCCACCGGCGGCCAGGCCGGCGGGTGCGCCGGGGACGCGGGCGGGGCCGACTGCGGGCGACCGGCGTTCGGCGGCGCCGAGGTGGGCGGGCCCGACACGGGCGGCGACGACACCGGGCGGCCGCCACCGTACGGCGGGGCGGACGGCACCGGCGGCGCGGAGACCGGCGGGACCGGGGGCGCGGAGACCGGCGGCACGAACGGCGACCGGCCCTGCGTCTCGGGGCTGGGCGGAAGCTGACGCGGGATGGTGTGCCCGAAGGCGCCCGTGTCCTCGGGCCGCTGCCCCTCGCCGTTGCGGCGCTGCGGCAGCCCGTCGTTGCCGGCGAAGCCCTGCGGGCCCGACTGGGGCAGCGGCGGGATCGGCTCGTTGCTGCGCGGGCCGTGGAAGCCGTTGGCACCGGAAGAGCCGTTGCTGAAGCCGTTGGCGCCGCCGCCACCGAAGCCGTTGGAACCGCCGCCGAACCCGTTGGACGGGCCGCCGAAACCGTTCGCCGGCTCGAAGCCGTTGGTCGGCGCGCCGGTCAGGTCGGACCAGGCCGGCACCGAGCGGCCCGCGCCCGTGCCGAGCATGCCACCGGTGGGCATCGGCGGGTTCGGGTCGAACGGGCGACCGCCGGGGTATCCGCCACGGCCACCGCTCTCGAGCGCCAGCGGCGGCTCGGTGAACGCGGGCCGGTGGTCGACGCCACCGAACGACGTGGGTGCGGCACTGCTCGCCAGCCGGCCGGCCGCGCTGGTCGTCACCATGACACCGGCCGGCAGGCCGACGTCGGCGACCGTGCCCCGCTCGGTGTCGGCGGGCCGCAGCTCGACCTTGACGCCGTGCCGGTTGGCCAGGCGGGCGACCACGACGAGGCCCATCATCCGGGAGACCGCCACGTCCACCATGGGCGGGTTGGCGAGCCGCTCGTTGAGGTCGCGCAGCTGCTCGCGGCTGATGCCGATGCCGCGGTCCTCGACCGAGAGCACCGCGCCGTCGCCGAGGCGGCGCGCCTCGACCACGACGTGCGAGTTCGGCGGCGAGAACGCGGTCGCGTTGTCGAAGAGCTCGGCGACCAGGTGGACCATGTCGTTGACCGCGTGCGCGGCCACCTCGATGTCCCGGTCGATCATGCCGAACTCGATGCGGGTGTAGTGCTCGACCTCGGACTGCGCGGCGCGCAGCACGTCGATGAGGGCGGCCGGCTCGCGCTGCACACGGGTGGAGTCGGCGCCGGCGAGAACGAGCAGGTTCTCGTCGTTGCGGCGCATCCGGGTGGCCAGGTGGTCGAGCTGGAAGAGCTCGGCCAGGCGGTCCGGGTCCTCCTCGCCGCGCTCCAGCCGGTCCAGGTGACCGATGAGCCGGTCGACCAGGATCTGCGAACGACGGGCGAGGTTGACGAACATGGTCGCGACGGAGGACCGCAGGGCGGCCTGCTCGGCCGCGGTGCGGACGGCTTCCAGGTGGACCGCGTTGAACGCCTCGGTCACCTGCCCGAACTCGTCCCGGCTGCGCACCGGCAGCGGCTCGGCGACCTGGTCGGCGACCTGGGCCGGGGTGAGCGAGCCGGTCAGCGCCGGGTCCCGCAGCCGCTCGACCGCCTGGGGCAGGCCGAACTGGGCGACGTTCAGGGCGCCCTGGCGCAGCTCACGCAGCGAGCGGGCCATCGACCGGGCGACCATCCACGCGAAGACGATCGCGAGCAGGAGCATGCCGAGCAGGACGCTGGTCTCGATGAAGACCTGGCGCTGCACCGAGTCGCGGATGTCGGTGGCCTGGCCCACGATCTGCTCGTCGAGCTGGGTCTCCACCGTGCGGAACAGGCCGTTGTAACCGACCATCGCCGCTTCCCACTTGGTGCGGTCGAACGGGATCGCCGCGACGTTGTCGGCGCCCAGCGCGGACAGCGGGCCGGTCAGGTTGGTGGCGGCACGCTTCGCGGGGCCCTTCACGACCCGGTCGAACAGCGCCTTGTCCTCGTTCGTGGCCACCTGGCGCATCGACGAGTCGGCGATCGCGTAGCCGGTGTCGGTCAGCAGCAGCTCGCGGCGCAGGTCCGCGGTGAGCCGGCCTTCGCCGAGAACCCGGTGGCCGACGTCGCGCTGCCGGGCGATGTAGTCCTTGGCACGGGCGACGGCGGCGACCACGCGCAGCCGGTCGCTGAGCTCGGTGTCCTGGGCGAGCTGCGCGGAGGCGTCACGCACGTTCAGCAGGTCGTTGATGACGACGCTGTACGCGCTGTCGACCTCCTTGGCGTCGAACTGGCCGTTGGCCGTCTGACTCCGGGTGGAGGGCAGCTCCTCCAGGTTGAAGTTGAGGCGCGACAGCAGCGTGGCGACCTGGTCGGGAACGTCGTCCAGGGCGGCCTTCTGCTGGGCGTACGGCAGCTTGGCCGCGTCGACCTTGGGGTGCTCGGCGTTGTACGCCTGGGTCGCCGCCTGGCGATCCGGCGTGTCCGGCTTGGTCGTCGCGATCATCATGCCGTACGCGCGCTCGTTCTGCAGGTGGTCGACGAGTCCACCGGCGGCCTGCGACAGCACGGCCAGCGTGCGTGCGCGCTCGGCGTTGCTCGCCTCGTCGATGTGGTCGATCAGGCCGCTGGTACCGACGATGATCGTCGCCAGGGTGGGCACGAGCATGATGAGCCCGAGCTTCGACCAGATCGGCAGATCCCGCAGCCGGCCGGCCGGCCGGCGGAGACGCGACATGACCGCGTTCGCCGTCTTGGGGCGCTTGCTCACGTCACCGTCCTCCTGTTTCGGACCCGGCCTTCGGATCACCGGGCACCGCACACGGCCTACACACCGGGTCGGGCCCCCGAGATTCCATCACGACGAGTGTCAAAGAGAAAGAGCAGCCTGACCCGGACCGTTTGTGTGATGCGAAGTCGCGTCCGAAGACGCCGCCATCGCCGGTCGGTCATCACTGCTCGTATAGGGGCGCATCTCTCACGGTCACTCGATTCGGTCGGCACCGCGGTGTCCCCGCGCGTGCCGATCTGCCCGGATCCACCATCGATCCGGGCAGCACAGACGATGGCTCGCACGGGAGCGGACGGCAAGGCAAGATGCCGGATTATGCAGCTTTTGTAGAGAGGAGACTGACCGAACGGATGAGCCGCCTGACCGAATCGGTAGTTCGCGTCGACGAAAGTACGGACGTGTCGTTCATGCCCGTTTAAAACGGACTTCAGGCCACCAACTTCGCGTAGGCCGGCTTGATCACATCGAGGATGATCGCCAGCCGCTCGTCGTACGGGATGAACGCCGACTTCATCGCGTTGATCGTCAGCCACTGCAGCTCACTCCAGCCCCAGCCGAAGGCCTCGACCAGCAGCGCCATCTCCCGCGACATCGAGGTGCCGCTCATCAGCCGGTTGTCCGTGTTGACCGTGACCCGGAAGCGGAGGTCGCGGAGCAGGCCGATCGGGTGCTCGGCGATCGAGGCCACCGCGCCGGTCTGCACGTTGGACGACGGGCACAGCTCCAGCGGGATGCGCTTGTCGCGGACGTACGACGCCAGCCGCCCCAGCTTCCCGGCCGTGATGTCGTCCACGATGCGTACGCCGTGCCCGAGCCGGTCGGCCCCGCACCACTGGATCGCCTGCCAGATCGACGGCAGGCCGAACGCCTCGCCCGCGTGGATGGTGAAGTGGAAGTTCTCCCGCTGCAGGTACTCGAACGCGTCCAGGTGCCGGGTGGGCGGGAAACCGGCCTCGGCGCCCGCGATGTCGAACCCGACGACCCCGGAGTCGCGGTAGCGGACCGCGAGCTCGGCGATCTCCTGCGAGCGCGCGGCGTGCCGCATGGCGGTCAGCAGGGTGCCGATGCGGATCGGGTTGCCCTGGGCGGCCGCCTCGGCGCAGCCGTCCCGGAAGCCCGCGTGCACCGCGTCGACGATCTGGTCGAGGGTCAGGCCGCGCTCGAGGTGCTGTTCCGGCGCGTAGCGGACCTCGGCGTAGACCACGCCGTCGGCGGCCAGGTCGAGCGCGCACTCCTTGGCGACCCGGTGCAGGCCCTCCTCGGTCTGCATCACCGCCACCGTGTGCGCGAACGTCTCCAGGTAGCGTTCCAGCGACCCGGAGTTCGCCGAGGCGACGAACCACTCCCGCAGCCGCTCCGGATCGGTCTCGGGCAGCTCGTGCCCGACGGCGTCCGCCAGCTCGACGATCGTCGCGGGGCGCAGCCCGCCGTCGAGGTGGTCGTGGAGCAGGGCCTTCGGGGCCTTCACGATGTCGGCGAGGGAGATGGCAGCCATCAGCAGATGTTAGAGGGGCGCAACGGATGATCGACGGCGCATTGCCGTACCTGCGGTGCCCGGTGTGCGGCGGAACACTCGCGCGGGCGGCCTTCAGTCCGGTTGTGGGTGGCGGCGGGGTGGTTGGACAGGGCGGCGAACGGGCGCTGCGCTGCCCGCGGGGACACTCCTTCGACATCGCCCGGCAGGGCTATGTCACCCTGACGGCGGGCCGGGCACCCCATCCGGGCGACAGCGCCGGCATGGTCGCGGACCGGGAGACCTTCCTGGCGGAAGGCCACTACGACTTCATCGCGGACGCGCTGGCCAAGAAGGCTGCGGCGCCGGCTGAGGGAGCCGCGGCGGCGACCGCGGCGGTACGCGCGGACGACGGCCTGGTCGTGGACGCGGGTACGGGCACCGGCCGATACCTGGCCCGGGTGCTCGACGCGCTCCCGGGCGTGCCGGGGCTGGGCCTCGACGTCTCCAAGCCGGCCCTGCGCCGGGCGGCCCGGTCGCACCCGCGCGCCGCCGCCGTGCTCGCGGACCTCTGGCGGCCGTTGCCGCTGGCCGACGCCGTGGCGAGCGTGGTGCTCAACGTCTTCGCCCCGCGCAACGGGCCGGAGTTCCGCCGGATCCTGCGCCCGGACGGCCGGTTGCTGGTGGTCACCCCGGCCCGCGACCATCTCGCCGAGCTCATCGACGCCTACGGGCTCGTCAAGGTCGATCCGGACAAGGCGGACCGGGTCGCCGATGCGCTGGGCGGCGGCTTCGAGGCTGTGTCCGTGCAGCCGGTCAGCCGGACGCTGCGGTTGTCGGAGGCGGAGACCCGTACCTTGATCGGGATGACACCCAGCGCGCGGCATGTGCCGCCGCACGTAGCGGGAGCGCACGAGGTGACCGCGGCCGTTGACGTGACCTCCTACCGGCCGGTCTAGACCGAGAGGTCGACCTCTTCCCATTCCGGGGGATCGTCGTGGTACGGCCCGGAGAACACCACCGCCCACTCCAGGGCCCACCGGCGCTGGCCGATGGCGTTGCTGTCCACCTCACCGGGCGGCCGTACGCCGTTCTTCTCCGCCTCCTGGAACGCCCAGTCCAGGCAGTAGTAGAGGTCGAGCAGCACCGCCGCCTCGATCGCGTCCCGGGGCGCCACGAGCGCCCGGGACCGCCAGGCGTTGAACAGCTCCCCGCCGGGCAGGTCCGGCATCTGCCGCATCAGCCGTTCCTCGGGCGGCGCGGTGGGGTCGAGGTGCCGGCTCAGCCCCAGCAGCCACGCCAGCGCGAACACCGCGTCGTGGTGCAGCACGAACGAGCGGTGGTCGCCCTTCGCACCGGCGACGAACTGCCACTCCGGCGGCGTGACGAAATCGACCAGCTGCGACTTGAGCAGCCAGCTCATCGCGATCTCGGTGGGCATGCCGAAGCAGCGCGCCACGACCACGTGCAGGACCGCAGCCCGCGCCTCCAGCTCGCCCGTGGGACGCAGCTCCACGCCGTCGCCCGGCTCCCAGACCAGCGGGAACGACGGCGGCGGCAGCGGCAGCGCGAGCCGTTCGAGTTCGTCGAGGCTGGCGTCGCGCACCGCTCGGGGGTCGGGGGCGGCCTTCATGACCGCTCAGGCTATGCGATCGATCAACAGAGGGCCTTCAGTCCGTTCGTGGGTGGCGGTGGGGCGGTCGGAAGGGCGCCCATGGGCGGGCGCGTCCTGCGCGACGGTGACCGCGCCGGCCGCGTCGGCCCGGGCGGCGGGGATCCGGTCCGGGTCGTCCGTGCGCAGTTCGAGCAGCACGTCACCGGCACGTACGGCGTCGCCGGGCCGCACCTTGAGCAGCACGCCGGCCCCGAAGCTGACCGGGTCCTCCTTGCGCGCGCGACCGGCGCCGAGCCGCCACGCGGCGAGGCCGATGCCCAGCGCGTCGATCGAGGCGACCACGCCGTCCCGGTCGGCCCGCAGCACCTCGGTCTCCCGGGCGACCGGCAGCGGCGCGTCCGGGTCGCCGCCCTGGGCGCGGATCATGGCCTTCCACGAGTCCATCGCCGCGCCCGACTCCAGCGCCTTCGCCGGGTCGGCGTCGATGCCCGCGGCGGCGAGCATCTCGCGGGCCAGCGCGAGGGTCAGCTCGACGACGTCGGCCGGGCCGCCACCGGCCAGCACCGCCAGCGACTCCTCGACCTCGACGGCGTTGCCCACGGCCAGGCCGAGCGGGGTGTTCATGTCGGTGAGCAGGGCGACGGTCCGTACGCCGTGCGCCTTGCCCAGCTCCACCATCGTGCGGGCGAGCTCGCGGGCGGTGTCCTCGTCCTTCATGAACGCGCCCGTGCCGACCTTGACGTCGAGCACCAGCGCGCCGGTGCCCTCCGCGATCTTCTTGCTCATGATCGAGCTGGCGATCAGCGGGATGGCCTCGACGGTGCCGGTGACGTCGCGCAGGGCGTACAGCTTGCGGTCGGCCGGGGCGAGTCCCTCGCCGGCGGCGCAGATGACCGCTCCCACGTCGCGCAGCTGGCGGACGAATTCGTCGTTGCTGAGCGTGGCCCGCCACCCGGGCACGGACTCGAGCTTGTCGAGGGTGCCGCCGGTGTGCCCGAGCCCGCGGCCGGACAGCTGCGGCACGGCCGCGCCGCACGCGGCGACGAGCGGGGTGAGCGGCAGCGTGATCTTGTCACCGACGCCGCCGGTGGAGTGCTTGTCGACCGTCGGGCGCGACACCGCGGACAGGTCGAGCCGCTCGCCGCTGGCGATCATCGCGGCGGTCCAGCGCGCGATCTCGCCGGGCGTCATGCCGCGCAACAGGATCGCCATCGCCAGGGCGGACATCTGCTCGTCCGCCACGACCCCCCGGGTGTACGCGTCGACCACCCAGTCGATCTGCGCGTCGGACAGAGTGTGCCCGTCCCGCTTGGCCCGGATGACGTCGACCGCCGCGAACTCGCTCATCGTTGTTCCCATCTGGTTCCGATGCCTTCGGGGGGCTCGCCCTCGCCGGCCCACGCCAGCGCGCCCTCCGCGTCCACCACGACCACGCGTGACGTCCGCGTCAGACCCCACGTGACCGCCGCGGCGGCGCTCGGGAAGATGGGCCCCTCCTCCAGGATCCCCTTCTCGGCGTCGCCCTCCTGCGGGCTTCCGCCGGAGCGCTCCCAGTAGCCGGTCCAGACCTGCTCGCCGCCGGAGAGGTCCGGGTGCACGAACACCGTGCCGCGGCCCCGCCAGCGGGCGAGCTGCGGCGGGACGTCGGGCACGGCGGCCGGCCCGGTCACCTTGTCGAGGTCGTCGGGGCCGAACGCGTGCGGCAGCAGCTCCGCCATCGTGAGCGGCCGGGGCACGGCCTCCACGAGGCATTCCGGGCCGCCGTGTTCGTACAGCAGCTGGCGGCAGCGGCCGCAGGGCATCAGCGGCAGCCCGTTGGCATCGACGCACGAGACGGCCACCAGGCGGCCGCCACCGGTGGCGTGCAGCGACGTGACCAGGCCGCACTCGGCGCAGAGGCCGACGCCGTACGAGGCGTTCTCGACGTTGCAGCCCACGACCACGCGACCGTCGTCCACCAACCCCGCGACCCCGACCGGGAAGTCGGAGTAGGGCGCGTACGCGTGCCGCATGGCCTCGATGGCCGCCGCGCGCAACGACCCCCAGTCGATCTCCATATCGCGGATTCCCCCCGTGTCAGCTCTTGATGTACGGCTGTCCGTCCGCCGCGGGCGCGCGTACCCGGCCGACGAGCCCGGCCACCGCCACGATCGTCGCGAGGTACGGCAGCATGTTGAGGAACTGGCTCGGCACCGGGCTGCCGACCGCGCTCAGGTACGTGGCGAGCTTCTGCGCGAAGCCGAAAAACAGCGCCGCGCCCAGCGCCCCGAACGGCGTCCAACGGCCGAAGATCAGCGCCGCCAGCGCGATGAAGCCCGCGCCGGAGGTCATGTTCTTGTTGAAGCTGCCGGTCGCCACGAGCGTGAAGTACGCGCCGCCGGCGCCGGCGATCACGCCGCCGATGAGGACGTTGAGGTAGCGCAGGCCCCGTACCCGGATGCCGACCGTGTCCGCCGCCGTGGGGTGCTCGCCGACCGCGCGGGTCCGCAGGCCCCACCGGGTCCGGGTGAGACCGAAATGGATCGCGAAGACGAGGATGAGCGCGAGCCAGACGAGCGCGTTCGTGTCGAACAGCACCGGGCCGACCACCGGGATGTCGGAGAGGCCGGGGATCTGCCACTCGGGCATCTTCGGCGGCTGGTTGTACGCCTGCGCGTCGGGCTGCATCAGGCGCTCGTACAGGAAGCCCGTCACGCCCAGCGCCAGCAGGTTCAGCACGATGCCGACCACGACCTGGTCGACGAGGTACCGGATCGCCAGCACCGCGAGGATCGCCGCGATGAGCACGCCGCCGACGGCCGCGCTGAGCACGCCCGCCCAGACGCTGGTCGCCATCGTGCCGACCAGGGCGGCGCCGAAGGCGCCCATCAGGAACTGGCCCTCGATCGCCACGTTGACCACGCCGGACCGCTCGCCCAGGACGCCCGCCAGGGCCCCGAGGATCAACGGTACGGCCAGCTCCAGCGTGCCGCTCGCCGTGTCCACCAGCGGCAGGAACTTGCCGGCGACCTGCCAGCAGAGGAACGACAGGACGAAGGCGAGGATGCCGAGGCTCAGCACGCCCGTCTGGTAGCGGCGGGCCAGGCCGGCGAAGAGCACCGCGCCCGCGGCGAGCGCCACGATGCCGAAGAGGATCGCGCCGAGCTGTCCGTTGATCGAGAGCGCCGCGCCGGCGGCGTCCTCGCTGAGCGTGAACCGGGCCGTCTTCGCCGGCGCCAGGGCGCCGAACAGGATGGTGGCCAGCAGGCCGATCACGGCCACACCGACGCCGAGGCGCCGCTGCCGGTCCCAGAACCGGGCCGGCGCGACGGCCCCGGTCACCTCTTCCGCGGTCGCGGTCGACACCGCCGTCACCAGCCCTTCGCCATCGAGGTGCCGAGCCGCGCGGAGCGGGCGGCGCGCAGGTGGAAGATCGCCTTCACGAGAGCCGGTGCGGCGATGAAGATGACGATCAGGGCCTGGAGCACGGTGACGAGCTCCAGGGAGATGCCCGAGAACGATTGCATCCGGTTGCCGCCGGCGCGCAGCGCGCCGAACAGGATCGCGGCGAGCAGCGTCCCCCACGGCCGGTTCCGGCCGAGCAGCGCGACCAGCAGGCCGTCGAAGCCGATGTTGCCGGCGACCTGCGGGGTCAGCGCGTGCGCGGTGCCCAGCACCTGGGTGGCGCCGCCGAGCCCGGCCAGGCCGCCGGCGATCACCATGAGCAGCGTGTACGTCTTGGCGACGCTGATGCCGGCGGTCCGGGCGGCGGGCGGGTTGGCGCCCACGGCCCGCAGCTCGAAGCCGAACGCCGAGCGGTTCAGCAGCCAGGCGACCCCGGCGGTGGCCAGCACGGCCAGCACGATCCCGAGGTTGGCCCGCAGCTCGCCGCCGAACGAGGACAGCTGGGCGGAGCCGTCCACGGTCTTGCTGATCGCGTCGCTGCGCCCGGGCTGCTGGATGCCCTTCTGCAGGATCAGCCAGCCGAGGAAGAGGTTCGCCGTGTAGTTCAGCATGATCGTCACGATCACCTCGTGGGCGCCGGTCCGGGCCTTGAGGATGCCCGGCACGAAGCCCCAGAGCGCGCCGCCGAGCAGGCCGGCGAGCAGCGCCGCGATGAGGTGGATCACCGGCGGGAGCGGCAGGAAGAAGCCCGCCATGGCCGCGGTGATCGTGCCGACGACCGCCTGGCCCTGGCCGCCGATGTTGAACAGGCCGCCGCGGAACGCCAGCGCCACGGACAGGCCGGTGAAGACCAGCGGGGCGGCGTACGTCAGGGTCTCGGAGATCGGGAAGAAGACCTGCCGCCACGTCCCCGAGCCGTCGGCCCACGCGGTGATCGCGGCGGGGTCGACGATCGCGCCCTTGAACAGGTCGGCGTACGCGTCGCTGACCACCGTCCAGCTGGCGTTGAGGGCGTCGCTGGGCCGGGCCGTGAAGTAGCTGAACGTGTTGAGCACGTCGGGGTCCGACACGACGATGAGGACCGCACCGATGATCATCGCCATCACGATGGAGAGCACGGTCACCGTGACGGTGTTCGCCGCCCACAGGTTCTGCAGGAAGGCGTGCAGGAACGATTCCTGGTCCCGGGGCTTCTGAGGGGCCGGGGCCTCGTCGACCGCGGTGGCGTCGGTGGTCACTTCGTCCCCTTCTCTGCGGCTCCGTCGCCGGCCGCCGGTTCGTCGTCGCCGCGATCCGCGCCGTCGGCCGCGGCGGGCCGGGCCCCGGCCGCTTCGGCCCCGGCCGCCCCGGGCTCTGCAGCCTGCGCGGCGGGCTCGGACGCCGGCGCGCCGCCGTCGGTGATGCCGGCCATGAGCAGGCCCAGCTCCTCGCGCGGCGTGTCCGGCGAGACGATGGCCAGGATCCGTCCCCGGTACATGACCGCGATCCGGTCCGCCAGCCCGACGACCTCGTCGAGCTCGCTGGAGACCACGAGGACCGCCGTGCCGACGTCGCGCTCGTGGACGATGCGGCCGTGGATGAACTCGATGGAGCCCACGTCGACGCCGCGGGTCGGCTGGGCGGCGATGAACAGGCGCAGCGGCCGGGACAGCTCGCGGGCCACCACGACCTTCTGCTGGTTGCCGCCGGAGAGCGTGCTGACCGCCGCCTCGGGCGAGGACGTACGGATGTCGAACTGCTCGACGCGCTCGCGGGCCGCGGTGGCGACGGCGCCCGGGTCGAGCCGGAACGCGTTGCCGTACGGCGGCCGGTCGTACTGGTCGAGCACGAGGTTCTCGGCGACGGAGAACTCCTTGACCACGCCGTCGTGGCTGCGGTCCTCGGGCACGTACCCGATGCCGGAGCGCAGGATGTGCTTGGTGCTCATGCCGATCAGGTCCTCGTTGTCGACCATGATCGACCCGGCGCGCGGCTCCCGCAGGCCCATCACGGCCTCGACGAGCTCGGTCTGCCCGTTGCCCTGCACGCCGGCGACGCCGAGCACCTCGCCCGCGCGGACCACCAGGTCGACGCCGTCGACGGCGCGCACGCCGCGCTCGTCCTCCACGACCAGCCCGGAGATCTTCAGGACCTCGCGGCCCGGCTCGGCCGGCGACTTGTCGATGTCGAGGCTGACCGCACGCCCGACCATGGTCGACGCCAGCTCTTCCTCGGAGGTGTCGGGGCTGACGGTCGCCACCGTGCGCCCGCGGCGGATCACGGTGATCCGGTCGGCGATCGCCTTGACCTCTTTGAGCTTGTGGGTGATGAAGACGATGGACTTGCCCGCGTCGGACAGCCCGCGCATGACCTCGAGCAGTTCCTCGGTCTCCTGCGGGGTCAGCACCGCGGTGGGCTCGTCGAGGATGAGCAGGTCGACGTCGCGGGTGAGAGCCTTGACGATCTCCACGCGCTGCTGCGCGCCGACCGGCAGATTCTCGACCAGGGCGTCCGGGTCGACGGGCAGGCCGTACTTCTCGGAGACCTCGAGCACCTCGCGGCGGGCGCGGCGGCGATCGAGGAACCCGGCGCGGGTCTTCTCCGCGCCCAGCGCGATGTTCTCGGCGACGGTGAAGACGGGAACCAGCATGAAGTGCTGGTGGACCATGCCGATGCCGGCGGCGATGGCGTCGCGGGGGCTGCGGAAGGTCCGCGCCGCGCCGTCGACGACGATCTCGCCCTCGTCCGGTTGCAGCAGGCCGTAGAGCTGGTTCATCAGGGTGGACTTGCCCGCGCCGTTCTCGCCGAGCAGGGCGTGGACCTCACCTGGTTCGACGGTGAGGTCGATGTGATCGTTGGCCACCAGGTCGCCGAAGCGCTTGGTGATGCCGCGCAGCTCGAGTCTCAGCGGAATCTCCTGCAGACGAGGGACGGACGGTGGGCAACGCGAGGGACGCTATAACAGCCCTGAGCAGAGCCGCCGCGCAGGCCACGGGTCTTCCCCGCGGCCGCGCGGCGGCCGGAACGCTGACGTCAGCGGCGGGTCACTTCGGCGCGTTCGCCGACTCGACCTTGACCTTGCCCGCGATGATGTCCTGCTTGAGCTGGTCGACCTCCGACTTGAGGGTCGCATCGACCTTGCTGTCGAACTTGTTGTACGGCGCGATGGACACGCCGTTGTTCTCCAGCTTGCCCAGGTAGCCCGGGCTGGCGGCGAGCGGCTTGCCCTGCGCGCCGTCGGCCACGGCCTGCTCCACGGCGTCGGTGATGTTCTTGACGACGGTGGTCAGGAAGACGTCGCAGTACTGCTCGGCGCTCTTGCAGCCGTCCTGGTCGACCCAGATGACGGAGACCTTGCCGTTGGACGCCTTGGCGACGTCCGCGGTGCCCAGGCCCGTGCCGCCGGCCACCGGCATGATCACGTCGGCGCCCTGGGCGACGAACGTGTTGGTGATCGACTTGCCCTTGCTCTGGTCGCCGAAGTTCTCCGCGAAGGTGCCGTTCTGCTTGGCCTTGTCCCAGCCGAGCACCTGCACGTTCTTCTTCTTCTGCTCGTTGTAGTACTTCACGCCGTCGGCGAAGCCGTCCATGAAGACGGTGACCGGCGGGATCTTCAGGCCGCCGTACGTGGCCACCTTGCCGGACTTCGAGTAGCCCGCGGCGAGGTAACCGGCCAGGAACGCGGCCTCGTCGGTGGCGAACTGCATCGGGAACACGTTGGTCGCGCCCTGGATGCTGCTGTCGACGATGCCGAACTGCTGGCTGGTGTTCTCCGCCGCGACCTTCTTGGTGGCGTCACCCATGAGGCCGCCGACCGCGAGGATGAAGTTGCACTTCTGCGTCACGAACTGGCGCAGGTTGGGCTCGTAGTCGGCCTCGGCCGTCGACGCCACGTACTTCGGCTCGACGTTGCTCTGGGCCTCCTTGGCGGCCTGCATGCCGGCCCACGCCGAGGCGTTGAAGGACCGGTCGTCGATGCCACCGGTGTCGGTGACCATGCACGCCTTGTATGTCGCGGCGGCGCTCGCGCCCGAGCCGCTCGGGGTCTCGGCAGGGGCGTCGCCACAGGCCGCGGCGGCGAGCGTCAGCCCACCCGCCGCGAGAATCGCAACGATTCGGTTCCCACGTACTGGGCGCAACACGCCCTCCTTCCACAGCGCACCCGCACTTCGCGGCGCGTCTCAGGTCGGGAGCGTAGCCGCAGGCCACGGCGTCGGCAGGAAATCGGCCCGGACTGTTGGCGCACCGTTACCTGGCCGCAACCGCGTCCGGACCCGAACGCCGCTTCAGGTGACGAAGCGACGGAATTGCCCGAATATCGCGAAACCCACCGTTAATCTTTCGGCCGACCGGCCCCTGTGACCACAGAATCTTCGGCAATCGATGTCTTGCGGCTCCCGGCCCGCCAGCCCCGGACGCCGAGCACGCCGACCGTCGTGCCGATGGCGAGCGACGCGGCGATGAGCACGGCGTGGACCACGAGGAAGGACGTCGGGCGCCCGCCGGCGAAGGAGCGGTCGTCGTTCCAGATCGCCAGGCCGAAGCGCGGCCAGATGAACCAGGTCCAGACACCGACCGCGATCAGGAAGGCGGACCACCGCCGGGAGAGCACCACGGGAAGAAGTATGCGCCGCGGGGGCGGCCCGTCCGGACCGCCCCCGCGCGCTCATCCGGCGAGCACCGCTTCCCGCCGCGGCCCGGCTTGCGCGACCGCCGTCGTGGCCCGGACCGTTTCGCGCCGGCCGGCGGCGACCAGGATCAGACCCACGACGGCGTACGCGGACAGCACCCACGCCGCGGTCGCGCCACCGTGACCGTCGAAGTACGCCACCGAGCGCAGCAGCGTGGCACCCGCGCCGACCGGCAGGAACTGCCCGACGGCCCCCCACGGCTGCGGCAGCAGCTCCGGCGCCGAGGCGACGGCCGAGAGCGCGTTACCGACGAGGAAGAAGGTCGCGGCGCCCAGGGCCGCACCGGCCCGGCCGGCCACCGCGCCGAGCCCGGCCACCGCGGCCGACACCGCGAGCGCGAACAGCGCCAGCACCCCGGCGTTGACCAGATAGTCGCCGGGCACGACGCCGAGCCAGTACTGCTGCACGGCGGCCCCGGCGAACCCGGCCAGCACCGCGAACGCGCCGAGCCCGGCCAGCCGCGCGCCGGGCCGCTTCACGAGCAGGAACGTCAGGACCCCGGCGAGCAGGCCGGTGATGGCCATCGGAAGGAACCCCGCGCCGAAACCGGCACCGCGCGGGTCGCCGGAGGAGGTGGGCACCACGTCGACGACCGGGACGGCGCGCCCCTGCCCCAGCTCAGCGGCCGCCTGGGTGAGCAGCGTGGCCACCGTCGGGCTCGCGGCGGAGGCGACGTGCAGGGCGGGCCCGTCGGCGCCGAGGACGATCGCGCCGTAGACCTCGCGGTCGCGGATGGCCGCGTCCGGGTCGGCGACGATCCGGACGTCGAAGGCGCCCGGGCGCGCCTGGGTCAGCCGCGCGGCGAGCTGGCCGGCCGCGGGCGTGCCACGCGTCTCCGAAGAGCACCTGACCGCCCGCCGCGAGCAGATCCTCGCCGCGGCCCGTACCTGCTTCCTGCGCAACGGCCTGCGCAACACCTCCATGCAGGACTTGATCCAGGAGGCCGGGCTCTCCGTCGGTGCGGTCTACCGCTACTTCAAGTCGAAGGACGAGATCATCAACGCGATCTCGCAGACCGTGGCCGGCGGGCTGGCCGCGGTCCTGACTGAGATAGCCGCGGAGGACGACCTGACCCTCGTCGGCTCCCTCTCCCGGGTCCTGGACGTCATCGACGAGCAGGTCGCCCCGGGCGGCAACTTCCCGCTGGCGATCCAGGTGTGGAGCGAGGCGACGCTCGATCCGGCCATCGCGGCCATCGTCCGCGAGCGCTACCTGGAGCTGCGCATGCCGTTCCTGGTCATCGCGAAGCGGGCGGCGGCGCGCGGCGAGGTGGCCGCGGGCGCCGACCCGGAGGCGGTGGCGGCCACCCTGTTCGGTTTCATCCCGGCCTACGCGACGCAGCGCCAGCTCGTCGGCTCGCCGGACAAGGAGACGTTCCTCAGTGGCGTCCGGGCGCTGCTAACCCGCTGAGGTCAGCTTCTCGGCGATGCGGGCGAACCCGGCGCGGACCTCGGCCTCGGTCGGCGGCCGGCCGGGGGTCGTCCGGCGCGGCCGGTCCCGGTCGAACGTCTGCGCCTCGAGGTCGTCGGTGCTGGCGTCGTGCGGCGCGCCGGACTTGGCCAGCGCGACCTCGTTGCGGATCGCCTCCGCGTCGGCCAGCGGGAGCAGCGGCTCGACCACGGCCATGAGGTCCTCGTCGGCGACCACGGCCTGGGCGAGCGCGAGCGCGTGCGGGCGCTCGTACGGGCCGCAGACCAGCGGCTCCCACTCCTCGTCGTCGCCGAGCGCACCGATGGTGATGATCCACGGCAGGTTCGCCACCGGCGAGTCCGGCGGCAGATGCAGCGTCACGAGTGTGCCCACGCCGCTCATCATTCCGGGCGGTGGTGCCGAATCCAGGTATTTTGCCCCACTGGGGCAGTTTTATCGTCAGCTGACAGGTCGACGACCCGGCCGTGCGGGCTGGTCGCGGCCCACGCCGCCCCGAAGAGCAGGATCTGGTTGAAGACATAGAGGTAGACCAGCAGCCCGACGGCGCTGGCGACCAGGCCGTACGCGGGGTTGCGCTGGATCAGCCCGACGAACGACTTGCCCACGGTGTTCAGCAGGTAGATCCCGATGCCGACCTGCAGCACGGGCGGAGCCATTCGCCGGGCCGTCATCCGCAGCCGGGGCACCGCGGCGAGCAGCGCGGCCGCCAGCAGCATGTTGATCCCGATCGTGAGCACGGTGCTGATGATCGACAGCAGCAGGTTGGCCCGGCCGTCGGAGATCCAGTCGAGCAGCGACTCGAGCCCGTACACGGCGCCGACGGAGACGATGAGCAGCAGCAGGATGCCGAGCAGCACGAGCAGGTCGACGGCCTGGCGCAGGCCGAAGTAGCCGGGCTGCTCGTTGAGCCGCCAGATCAGCCGCTGCGACGAGCGGATCGCCTCGACCCAGCCGATGCCGGTGAAGATGAGGCCGACGATGCCCACGATGCCGACCGTACGGCCGCTGTCCAGGATGGCGGCCACGTCGAGGAAGGGCAGGTTCTCGTCGAGGAAGTCCTGCACGATCTCGAAGAGCCGGACGTTGTTGTCGATGAGGACGCCGAAGACCGAGTAGCCGATCAGCGCCAGCGCGAAGACGGCGAAGAACCCGTAGTAGGCGATGGCCGCGGCGAGACGTCCGCCCAGCACCTCGTCATAACGCAGCGCCGCCCGGCAGAAGTGGTCGAAGTACCGGGAGCGGTGCCGCAGGGCCATGATCCGCGCTTCGACCGCCGCGTACGCCCGGTCGATGGCGTTCACGCGGGAGACCGTACCCAAAGGACGCGGGATCTAGAGCTAACCACCGAGCTTGTAATCGCGGCGGCGCTGCCAGGGCCCTTCGCCGCCGGCCGAGAGGTCGTGCGAGAACAGCGTGAACGCCGGCACGTCGAAGCGCGCGTCGAAGTCGGCGAGGTCGTCGAAGACCGCGTCGAGGGCGGCGCTCGGCACGTCCTGGGCGACGGTCACGTGCGGGTGGTACGGGAACCTCGCGTCGCGGTGCACCCCGTCGGCGCCGGCGATGGCCGCGGCGAGCATCTCGCACTCGCTGATGCCGACCGCGAGGGTCACGAACACGACCTCGGTGACCGGCCGGAACGTGCCGGTGCCGCGCAGGTGGATGGTGAACGGCTGCTGCGCCGCGGCGATCTCCTCCAGCTGCCGCTCGATGCCGGGCAGGTCCGCGCTGGCGACCTCGGTCGGCCCCAGCAGCGTGACGTGCGCCGGCGTGTACGCCGCCTGCGGGTCGCCCGCCTCGTGCCGGCGCCGGGTGAGGTCGGCGCCCCACGGCGGCGGGACGTCGATCGCGACCCCGATCCGGGTGGTGGCCGCGTCGGTCTGCGCCACCGGTGTCAGGCTCCGCGGGACGGGCTGAGGAACCCGATGTTCTGGTACGCCTGGGCGAGCGTGACCGCCGAGACGGCCCGCGCCTTGTCCGCGCCGATGGCCAGCACCTTGTCGAGGTAGCCCGGGTCCTCGAGGAACGTGCGGGTGCGGTCCTGGATCGGCTTGACGAACTCCACCACGATCTCGGCGAGGTCCTTCTTGAGGTCGCCGTAGCCGCGGCCGTCGTACTGCTCGAGCAGCTCGTCTATGGTCCGCCCGGTGAGCGCCGCGTAGATGGTGAGCAGGTTGCTGATGCCGGGCTTGTTCTCCTCGTCGTAGAGGATCTCGCGGCCGGTGTCGGTCACCGCCGACTTGATCTTCTTCGCCGACCGGGCGGGCTCCTCGAGCAGCTCGATGATGCCGTTCGGCGAGGACGCCGACTTGCTCATCTTCGAGGTCGGGTCCTGCAGGTCGGTGATCTTCGCGGTGTCGCGCACGATGTACGGCGACGGGACGGTGAACGTCGGCCCGAACCGGGTGTTGAACCGCTGCGCCAGGTCCCGGGTGAGCTCGAGGTGCTGGCGCTGGTCCTCGCCCACCGGCACGGCGTCGGCCTGGTAGAGCAGGATGTCGGCGGCCTGCAGGATCGGGTACGTGAAGAGGCCGACGCTGGTGGTGTCGGAGCCCTGCTTCGCCGACTTGTCCTTGAACTGGACCATGCGCCCGGCCTCGCCGAAGCCGGTGATGCAGCTGAGCACCCAGGCCAGCTGGGCGTGCTCGGGCACGTGCGACTGGACGAACAGCGTGCAGCGCTCCGGGTCGAGCCCGAGGGCGAGCAGCTGGGCCACCGACAGCCGGGTCCGGTTCCGCAGCGCCACGGGGTCGTGCCCGGCCGTGATCGCGTGCAGGTCGACGACGCAGTAGAAAGCGTCCGCCGTCTCCTGCATGGCCACCCAGTTGCGGACCGCGCCGAGATAGTTTCCGAGGTGGAAGGAGTCGGCGGTCGGCTGGATGCCGGAGAGCACCCGGGGGCGGCGATCGGCGTCGGACATGAGCGCCATTGTGTCAGTTCCGCCGCCATGCCCGTCAAACGCCTGTCCCGCCCTTCGGCAATGTTCGAACGTGTTGACTTATGAGCGTTCTTGGGGAACCCTGGACGGTGGTTCGTCCGCTACGAAAGGTCGTGTGGTGAAACTTCTGGTCACCGGGGGCGCGGGATACATCGGCAGCGTCACCAGCCGCCTGCTGCTCGACGCCGGTCACGAGGTCGTCGTCCTGGACAACCTCAGCAGCGGCTTCCGGGAAGCGGTCGCCCCGGGCGCGACCTTCGTGCAGGCCGACATCGCAGACGCGGCCTCGGTGCTGACCCCGGACGCGGGCTTCGACGCGGTGCTGCACTTCGCGGGCCTGATCCAGGCCGGCGAGTCGATGCTCAAGCCCGAGCTCTACTGGGACCACAACGTGCGCCGGTCGCTCGCGCTGCTGGAGGCCGTCCGCGCGGCCCGGGTGCCGCGGTTCGTCTTCTCGTCGACGGCCGCCGTCTACGGCAACCCCACCGAGCTGCCGATCACGGAGGAGGCCGCGAAGGCCCCCACCAACACGTACGGCGCCACGAAGCTGAGCTTCGACTACGCGCTGACCTCAGAGGCGTTCGCGCACGGGCTGGCCGCGGTCTCGCTGCGCTACTTCAACGTGGCCGGCGCCCTGATCCGCGAGGACGGCTCCGTCGGCGAGCGGCACGACCCGGAGACCCACCTCATCCCGATCACGTTGCAGGTCGCCGCGGGCAAGCGGGAGAAGCTGCAGCTCTTCGGCGACGACTACCCGACGGCCGACGGCACCTGTGTCCGCGACTACATCCACGTCCAGGACCTGGCCCGGGCCCACCTGCTGGCGATCGACGGCGCGGCCGGCGGCGAGCACAAGATCTACAACCTGGGCAACGGCAACGGGTTCTCGAACCGCGAGGTGGTCGAGGCCGCCCGCGAGGTCACCGGCGCCGAGCTGCCCGTCGAGATCGCGCCGCGGCGCGAGGGCGACCCGGCCACGCTGGTGGCCTCCTCGCAGCGCGCCCGCGACGAGCTCGGCTGGGTGCCCGAGAAGCCGGCGCTGCCGGAGATGATCGGCGATGCCTGGGAGTTCTACCGCACCCACGTCGCGTGATCTGATCATCACCATGACTGTCGCGTCCTCGGCCGCAGCGGCCTTCGAGTCCACCTTCGGCAGCGAGCCCACCGGCCTGTGGGCGGCGCCCGGCCGGGTCAACCTGATCGGCGAGCACACCGATTACAACGACGGCTTCGTGCTGCCGTTCGCACTGCCACAGCAGGTGGTGGCCGCCGCGGCGGTGCAGGAGGAGCCGGGCTGGACCGTCTGCTCCGACTTCGCCCGGGAGCCGGTGACGTTCACGTCGGCGGAGCCGGGCGAGGTCGAGGACTGGGCGGCGTACGTGGCGGGCGTCGTCTGGGCGCTGCGGGAGGCGGGCTTCGAGGTGCCGCCGGCGCGCATCGCGCTCGCCTCCGACGTGCCCGTCGGCGCCGGCGTCTCCTCCTCGGCCGCGCTGGAGTCGGCGGTCCTGACCGCGCTGGCCGACCTGGGCGGCCTGGACCTGCCCGTGGCGCAGCGGCCCGCGCTCGCCCAGCGCGCCGAGAACGTCTACGTGGGCGCGCCGACCGGGATCATGGACCAGTCCGCCTCCATCCGCTGCGAGCAGGGGCGGGCGCTGTTCCTGGACTGCCGCTCGCTGGAGGTCGAGCAGATCCCGTTCGACCTGGCCGCCGAGGGGCTGGCCATCCTGATCATCAACAGCAACGCGCCGCACCGGCACGTCGACGGCGAGTACGGCGCCCGCCGCAAGTCCTGCGAGGAGGCGGCGCGGATCCTCGGCGTCCCGGCGCTGCGCGACGTTCCCACCGATGGGCTGGACGCGGCGCTGGCGAAGCTGGACGACGAGGTGATGCGCCGCCGGGTGCGCCACATCGTCACCGAGAACCAGCGGGTGCTCGACACGGTGGCGCTGCTGCGCTCCGGCCGGATCCGCGAGATCGGGCCGCTGATGACCGCCTCGCACGCCTCCATGCGCGAGGACTTCGAGATCACCGTCGCCGAGGTGGATGTGGCGGTGGAGGCGGCGCTGGCGGCGGGCGCGTACGGGGCCCGGATGACCGGCGGCGGCTTCGGCGGGTGCGTGCTGGCGCTCATCGACGCCGAGCGGGCCGACGCCACCACGGTCGCCGTCGAGCGGGCGTACGCGGTCCGCGGGTTCACCGCGCCGACCACCTGGTCGGCCGTGCCCGGTCCGGGCGCCCGCCGGCTCTGACGGCGCATATCCGCCCGCTTCGCCGGGTAAGCGCAGGGCATGACAGACGCATCGGAAGAGCACCGGCCGAACGAGTACGGCTTCTCCGGCGGCGCCACCGCGCCCGAGCCCGACACCCGGTCCGAGCGCGGCGACGACGTCGACGGCGAGGCCATCGCGGTGCCGGCGGGCGACATCACCGGCGCGATCAGCCACGCGATCGAGGACGCGACCACCGGCGACGACGAGCGCTAACGCGGCACGGGCTGCGGGTCCGCGGTCGGCCCCTGCACCATGGGCCGGCCGCCGGCCCAGTCCACCCGGTCGAGCCAGAGCTGCCGGCCGGGTGCGACGCTGCCGATCGCGTCGGGCGGCCAGGCGTGGTAAAGCAGCCACGTCTCGCCGGCCGGGGTGGTCACGAGGAAACTGTGCCCCGGTCCCGCGGCCGCCGGTGACGTCTTGAGGATCGGGTTCTCGGCCGCCTTGCGGCACGGGCCGAGCGGGCCGTCGCACTCGGCGTAGCCCATCGCGTACACGTCCTTGTCGAACGCGTTGGCCGAGTAGAACAGGTACAGCTTGCCGTCGTGGGCGACCATCTGCGGCGCCTCGATGACGTGGTTCTCCCAGGCCGCGTCGTTGACGAGCAGCCGCACGGTCTTCCCGGTCAGCTTGCGCCCGTCGTCGCTCAGCCGGCTGCCGTACAGGTACGTGGACTGCCCGATCGCGTTGCCGTCGTTCTTCCAGTAGAGGTAGAGGCTTCCCCCGAGGTCGCGGTACGGGCTGGCGTCGATCGAGCCGCCTTCGCCGGCCTGGCAGATCAGCGGTTCCGCGCTGTCGTCGGCGAACGGGCCCTCGGGCGTCTTCGCGTACGCCACCCCGATGCACTGCCGATCGGTCGCGGTGGACCGGGCCGTGTAATAGAGCAGGTAGCCGCCGTCCCCGGCGATGACCTCGGGCGCCCACGTGTTGCCGCGTTCGGCCCACTTGCCGACCTCCGGCAGCGCGTCGCCGGCCGGCGTCCACGTGACCAGGTCGGGCGAGGTCAGGATCGGCACGTTCTGCGTCGCGTTGTTGGTGCCGTAGGCGTACCAGGTGCCGCCCGCCAGGATCGCGCCCGGGTCGGGGAAGTTCTCCTGGAAGACGGGGTTGGTGAAGGTCTTCACGACGGGCTCCGCTCTCGGGGGGTCCTCCTGGCCGCTGCACCCGGCCAGGAGGACCACAGACGCCAGCACTGCACCGATTCTCACCACCGGCTGAACCGCAGGTAGTCGAAGGAGGCCGTGACCGCGGGGCTCGCGCCGCCGTGGGCGACGAGGCCGACCCGCGGCGTGGTGTCCGCGGGCAGCGTCCACACCCCGCCCCAGGTCCAGGTGCGCCCGTCCCGGCTGACCCCGGCGCGGTACTCGTGCTCGCCGTCGAGCGGGTCGACGTGGTGGGCCAGACGCAGCCAGGTGGTGGTCAGGCCCGGGGTGCCGGCGATGGTCCCGCCGTACGAGGTGGCGCCGGCGTACGGGATCTCGTGGCCGAACTCGACCTGGCGGGTGTTCCAGATGGCCACCGCCGAGAGCCGGGCGAACCGGTCGTCCCCGGCGTACGCGATCAGCCCCGCCTGCTGGTAGTTGCGCACGGTGTCCTCGCCCAGCGGCAGCGTCAGCTTCGTCTCGGCGATCCAGCTGCCCGGCGGCGGGGTGCGCAGCAGCACGCCGGCGTTGTTGGACGTGCCGGTCAGGTCGGCGTTCTGCACCGGCCAGCGCAGCTGCCCTTCGGAGATCGTCACCGCGGGGTCCGGCCGCACCCAGCTCCAACCGGGCGCCGACGTGCGGAACTCGTCGGAGTAGGCGGGCAGCGGACGGCCCGGCCGCGGCTCACGGGCCGTCCCGGAGTCGCGCCCGTCGGAGGCCCACGCCCCCGCCCGGACCTGCGGCCAGCCGCCGATCCAGGTCAGCCGGTCGATCAGCATGGGCCGCTCGTTGATGCCGAACGGCTCGTCCAGGTACGGGTCGTTGCGGTCGATCGCGTGGTAGACCAGCCAGTCCTGCCCCCGCGCGTCGGTGACCAGCCCGTTGTGGCCGGTGCCGACCCAGCGGTTACCGTTCGGCGCGATGACCGGGGTGCCGCCGGCCCGGGACACGTTCAGCGACTGCCCGAGCTTGTCCACGAACGGCCCGCGCGGGTCCCGCGATCGTCCCGCCGACACCGAGTAGCCGGTGGTGGGCCCGGCGCAGCAGTTGGCCGACGAGGCGAACAGGTAGTACCAGCCGTTGCGCCGGACCACGTACGCGCCCTCGAACTTGTTGTCGATCGCCACGCGCGTCGCCGTGCCGACGGTCCGTAGCCCGTCCGCGGTCAGCTCGCTCACCCAGATGCCGCCGAAGTAGCTGCCGTAGTAGAGGAACTTGCGGCCGTCCGGGGTGACGAGCTGCGCCGGGTCGAACGTCCACAGCCAGCCGCCGTCGCCGCTGGGCCGGGGTGCGACGACCGGAGTGTCCACGAAGGTCCACGGGCCGGTCGGGCTGGGCGCGGTGGCGGCGCCGATCGCCGAGGTGCCGGGCGCGACGGTGGTCTCGGTGACGGTCACGTACATGACCCAGTGGTTGCCGACCTTGCGCACGTCCGGCGCCCAGAACGCGGTGTTCTCGGCGGCGAACGCGGGACGCTGGCCGGCCGCGAACGCGTCACCCACGTACGTCCAGCGCTTGAGGTCCTTCGAGCGCGCGGTCGGGATCCGGTGCGCGACCTTCTCGCCCTCGCGCAGCGGGTCGGTGGTGCCGTACGCGTACCAGAAACCGTCGTCGCCGCGGACGACCATCGGGTCGGCGAACGTGTCCGCGAAGCTCGCGGACACCGGGTTGTGCTGTGCCGAGCCGGCCCGCGCGGCGGCCGGGGTGAGAAGGATGAGCGCTGCCGCAACCGCGGCCGTGAGCCGTCGCATGGGTCAGCCTTTCAGTCCGGACCGGGAGACGCCCTCGATGATGTAGCGCTGCGCGGCCACGAACAGGATCAGCACCGGGATGCTGGCGACGGCCGCGCCGGCCATGATCACCGGATAGTTGATCGTGTACGCGCCCTGCAGGATGGCCAGGCCCGGCGGCAGCGTGAAGTTCCCCGGGCTGAACAGCACGTAGACCGGCCAGATGAAGTCGTTCCAGTTGGTCAGGAACGCGATCACCGCGAGCGTGGCCAGGGCCGGCTTGGACAGCGGCAGGATCACCTTGGTGAAGATCTGCCAGGAGTTGGCGCCCTCGAGCACGGCCGCCTCCTCCAGCTCGCGCGGCAGCGACTGGAAGAACTGGCGCAGGAAGAACACGCCGAACGCGCTGGCCGCCCCGGGGATGATCAGCGCCCACAGGCTGTCCAGCCAGCCCAGCCGGTCCACCATGAGGAAGTTCGGGATGATCAGCACGAACGACGGGACGAACATCGTGGCGATGATCAGCGCGAAGATGACCTTCTTGCCGCGGAACTCCATGCGGGCCAGCGCGTACGCGGCCATCGACGCCACCGCGAGCACGAGCAGCGCCTGACCGGTCGCCGCGAGCAGGCTGTTGAGGAACCAGCGCAGCACCGGCGTCTGCGACCCGCCGTTGAAGATCGTTTCGTACGCGCTGGTCGTCGGGTCCTGCGGCACCAGCGTCGGCGGCACCCGGGTCGCCTCGTCCGGGGTCTTGAACGAGGTGACGAGCATCCACACGACCGGCGCGATGAAGATCAGGCTGAGCCCGCTCAGCATCGTGTACCAGGCGATCCCTCTGACTCGGCCCATGCCCTCAGTCCTTCGTCCGGAAGAGACGGAACGTGACCATGCTGATCAGCAGCAGGGCCAGCGTGAGCAGGTAGCTCATCGCGGCGGCGCTGCCCATCCGGTAGCCGCGCAGGCCCTCGTCGGCGATGTACATGATCGCCGTACGGGTCTCCACGCCCGGCGCGCCCTGGGTGATCAGGTACGCCTGGCCGAACATGTTGCTCGACGCCAGGATCGTGTTGATCACGACGAACAGCAGCACCGGCCGCAGCCCGGGCAGCGTGACGTGGCGGAACTCCGCCCAGCGGCCGGCGCCGTCCACCTTGGCCGCGTCGTACAGCTCGCGCGGGATGTCCTGCAGCCCGGCGATGTAGATGACCGCGTTGAAGCCCAGCGTCCACCACACCGTGACACCGACCAGGGACACCCACGCCCACGGCAGGCCGGTCGTCCACGCGGTGGAGTCGGGCAGGCCGGCCGCGCCGAGCAGCGAGTTCACCGCGCCGAGGTTCGGGTCCAGCAGGAAGCGCCACAGCACGCCGATGACCGCGACGCCCAGCACGTACGGCGCGAAGTACACCGCGCGGAACACCGTACGGCCCTTGAACGAGCGGTTGAGGATCAGCGCGATGCCGAGCGGGACGACCACCAGCAGCGGCACGCTGAACACCGTGAAGATGCCGGTGGCCTGCATGCTCTGCCAGAAGAAGTCGAACACCGGCGAGGTGCTGCTGAACAACGCCTGGTAGTTGTCCAGCCCCACGAACGGCTTGCCGGGCAGCAGGTAGTCCCAGTCGTGCAGGCTGATCCACAGCCCGTACGCCGCCGGCGCCAGCGTGAACGTGACGAACAGCAGCGCGTACGGCGTCAGGAACAGGTACGGGGTCAGGCCGGGCCCCCGCCTCGGCGCCGCCGCCACGGGCGCCGAGGTTGCGGTGGTGGCCTCTTCCAGCACGTCCACCATGGCTGATCAGCTGCCGTACTTCTTGCGGTTCTGCTCCAGGATCTGGCTCGCCTTGGCCGCGGCGTCGGCGAGCGCCTTGCCGGGCTCCTTGCGCAGCAGGATCGCCTCGTTGATGGCGGTGTCGATGGTGGCCATCGCGTCCGGGATGCCCGGCACCGAGGGCGGGAAGTGCAGGTTGTCGATCTGCGAGCCGATCGCCGCCTGCTCCGCGAGGCCCTTGAACTCGGCGCCCTCGCGGATCTCCTTGCGGGCCGGCACCTGGCCGCCCTTGGCCCACTCGATCGAGTTCTTGCTGATGAAGTTGATGAAGACCTTGCCGGCCTGCAGCTTGTTCGCATCCGGCGTGCGCTGCTTGAACTGCACGAAGTTGTGCGACCCGGCCCAGGCGGCCGGCTGCGTGCCGATCGTCGGCAGCGCGCTGACGCCCCAGGTCAGGCCCTTGACGCCCTTGAGCGTGTTGATCGTCCAGATGCCGTTCCAGTTGAACGCGGCCTTGCCGTTCTGCAGGGCGATGAGGTCGGCGTCCTGGGCGACGTTCTTCGGGCTGTAGCCGTTCTTCACCAGGTCGGTGAGCCAGGTCAGCGCCTGCACGCCGGGCGCCTCGGCGAACAGCGGCTTGGTGGCCTGCTCGTCGAACAGCTGCCCGCCGAACTGCCAGGTCAGCGACTCGAACTGCATGGTGCCGGTGAACGGGAACGGCGTCGCCCAGTGCCCCTGCACGCCCTTGCTCTTGAGCGCGTCGAGGGCCTTCATGTAGTCGTCCTTGGTCTTCGGCGGGTTGTCCGGGTCGAGACCGGCCTTCTCCAGCACCGCCTTGTTGTAGAACATGCCCAGCGGGTGCACGTCGAGCGGGATCGCGTACCGCTTGTTGTTGTAGACCCCGGCCCGCCACACCGGCGGGGAGAAGTCCTCCTCCTTCAGCTGCAGCGAGGCCGCCACGTCGTCGAGCGGCAGGACGACACCGCGCGCGGCGTTCGTGGCGACCTGCTCGACGTGCATGATGCCCAGGTCCGGGCCGTTGCCCGTGGACACCGCGGCGGGGACCTTCTGGTAGTAGTCGGCCCACTCGTACACGTTCATCGTGACCTTGATGTTGGGGTTCTCGCTGTTGAAGCGGTCCACCAGGGCCTTCATCACCGGGCCGTCGCCGCCGGTGAAGCCGTTCCAGAAGGTCAGGGCCACGTTCGGCCCGGTGTAGTTCGTCGCCGCCGGCTGAGCGTTCCGGCCGCCGCCGACGACCGGGTTGGGGCCGTCGTCGCCGCAGGCGCCGAGCAGGACGGCGCCGCCGGCGCCGACGCCGAGCCCGAGCAGGCCGCGGCGGGTCAGGTGTGGTTTCACGGTTTCTCCTCGGAGGTGAAGCGGAGCGCGTGCCAGGAGACGGGAGGCAGGAGGACGGTCGCTCGCCCGCCGTCGAGGGCGGGCATTTCTTCGGTACGGGCACGGACGCGATCAGGCGCAGCAGCGGTGTTCACGATGGACGGGTCGGTCTCGGCGAGCGCGATGTGCTCGCCGGCCCGCAGCCCGGGGAACGCGCGCAGGTCGAGCTCGAGCGGGACGGCCTCGGTGCCCCGGTTCACGGCGAAGATCGTCAGCTCGCCGCTCGCCTCGTCGCGCGTGGCGACGGCGTCGACCGCGGGCACGTCCCCGAAGCGTCCGGTGGCCATCGTCGGGCCGGTCAGGGCGGCCCGCAGCACGGTCCCGCGGGCCAGCCGCGCGGTGTGCGCGAACGGGTGGAAGATCGTCTGCCGCCAGGCGGGGCCGCCGGCCCGGGTCCGGATCGGGGCGATGATGTTGACCAGCTGCGCCTGGCAGCCGATCTTCAGCCGGTCGGCGTGCCGCAGCATGCTGATCAGCAGATTGCCGACCACCATCGCGTCGGTGACCGTGTAGTCGTCCTCGATCAGCGCCGGCAGGTCCTCGATGCCGCGGTCCTCCGGCTCGGTGAACTGCGACTGGTACCAGACGTTCCACTCGTCCAGCGCCAGGTTGATGCGCTTGCCGCGGCGCAGCTTGGCGCGTACGTGGTCGGCGGTGGCGATGATGTCGTCGACGAACCCGTCCAGGTCCACCGCGGAGGCCCGGAAACTCGACTCGTCGTGCTTCGCCGGGTCGTAGTAGGTGTGCAGGGACAGATAGTCGACCTGGTCGTACGCCTCTTCCAGCACCGTGGCCTCCCACGCCGCGAAGGTGGGCATGTCGGCGTTGGAGCTGCCGCAGGCGACCAGCTCGATCGACGGGTCGACGCGGCGCATGGCGTGCCCGGCGCGCGCGGCGAGGCGGCCGTACTCGCGGGCGGTGAGGTTGCCGATCTGCCAGGGCCCGTCCATCTCGTTGCCCAGGCACCACAGCCGGATGTCGTGCGGCTGCGCGACGCCGTGCTTGCGGCGCAGGTCGGCGGCGGCGGTCCCGTCGGAGAGGTTGCAGTACTCGACCAGCTCGGCGGCCTCGGGCACTCCCCGCGTACCCAGGTTGACCGCCATCATCGGCGCCACCTGCGCCTGCCCGGCCCAGCGCATGAACTCGTTGAGGCCGAACGCGTTGCTCTCCAGCGACCGCCAGGCGAGGTCCAGCCGGCGCGGCCGGTCGCCCACCGGACCGACCCCGTCCTCCCAGCGGTAGTTCGACACGAAGTTCCCGCCGGGGTAGCGCACCAGGCTGACGCCCAGCTCCCGGACCAGCTCCAGGACGTCGGTCCGCAGCCCGTCGGCGTCGGCGGCGGGATGGCCCGGCTCGAAGATGCCGGTATAGACGCAGCGGCCCATGTGCTCCACGAAGGAACCGAACAGCCGGGGGTCCACCTCACCCACGGCGAAGGCCGGGTCAAGCGTCAGTCTCGCGGTGATCACGTATCACTCCCGTCGCACCGGTGTGTGCCGTCTCACAGGTTTTACAACGTTGGAACCATCGTTGTAAAGATCTCGATACGGCGGCGTTACCTCGCGGACCCGCAGGTGGGGACGGTTTCTGCCCGGGTGTCCGGGTTGCGCCCAGCCGTTTTCCCGAATGCCGCTGCTACCCGTCGGCCGGTTTGCTCAGCGCCCCAGCGTGCTCTCGCGCGCCTTCAACTCGTAGGACACCCGCAGCTCCCGCGGCGGCGTCCCGGAATCGTCGCCCTCGGGCTTCGCCTCGCCAAGCCGCTCCGCGAGCAGGTCCACGGCCAGCCGGGCGATCTCCGCGGTGTCCGGTGCGATGGTGGTCAGCGTGGGCGTGCTGAACCGCCCGTCCTCGATGTCGTCGAACCCGGCGATCGCCACATCCCCCGGCACGCTCAGCCCGCGCTCCAGCAACGTCCGCAGCGCGCCCAGCGCCAGCACGTCGTTGAAGCAGAACACCGCGTCGGGCGGCTCGGGCCCGTCCAGCAGCGCCGCCATCGCGGCCGCGCCGTCGACCCGGTGGAAGCTCTCCACCTCGGCGATCAGCCGCGGATCCTCCGGGAGCCCCGCCTCGGCCAGCGCCGCCCGGTAGCCGGCGAGCCGCTGATGCGCGGTGACCGCGGACGGCCTGCTCTGTGCCCCGATCGCCGCGATCCGCCGCCGCCCCAGTCCCGCCAGGTGCCGGGTCGCCTCCATGGCCGCGGCGGTGCTGTCGATGGCCACGTGGTCGGCCGGCCCGTGCCAGATCCGCTCGCCCAGCAGCACCATCGGCGTGTCCCCGGTGGTGGACAGCTCCTCACCCGCCAGCGCCAGCGGGCTGAAGATCAGACCGTCGATGGCGTGCCGGCGCAGGCCCGCCACCAGGTTGCGTTCCCGGTCGGCGTGCCCGTCGGTCTGATCGATGAGCACCGTCCAGGACCGCCGCTCCGCGGCCTGCACGATCAGCCCGGCCAGCTCGGCGAAGTACGGCGACTGCAGCTCGGGCACGGCCAGCGCGATCACCCCGGACCGCCCGCTGCGCAGCTGCCGCGCGGCGACGTTCGGGATGTACCCCAGGGCGTCGATGGCCTGCTGCACCCGGGCCCGCGTCTCGGGCGAGACGTGCACATACCCGTTGACCACGTTCGACACGGTCTTGATGGACACGCCGGCACGCGCGGCCACGTCCTTCAAGCCCGGCGGCACCGGCCTCGCCCCCTCGTTCAGCCACCGGCCCGCACCCGCGGGACCGTCCGGGCCTACCGTAGCCCGCCCATGGTCACCCTCGCGTCGTCGTCCCGCCGCCGCCGTCCCACGAAACGATCCGGCACGCCACATCGCCCGGACCGCCTGGGCCGGAACCCGACAGCATGCGGGGCCCGCCCGGCGCACCGGACGAGCCCCGCCTGGTCGTTCACACCCGGCCGCGGCAGCGCCGCTCAGCCGGCGCGGATCCCGCTCAGCCGGCCTCGATGATCATGCCGGCGCCGACCGTGCGGTTGGTCGTCTCGTCGATGAGGATGAAGCCGCCGGTGGTGCGGTTGCGGCGGTACTCGTCGGCGAGCAGCGGCACCGTGGTGCGCAGCTTGACCCGGCCGATCTCGTTGAGCCCGAGCTGCGGGGCGTCCTCGTCGCGGTGCAGGGTGTTCACGTCGAGCTTGTACTGCAGGCCGCGGACGACCGTGCGGGCCGTACGCGTGGTGTGCTTGATCGCGTACTTGCCGCCGACGCGCAGCGGGGCCGTCTCGTCCATCCAGCAGATCATCGCCTCGATGTCCTGGGCGACCGCCGGCGCGTTGTGCGGCCGGCAGATCATGTCGCCGCGCGAGATGTCGATCTCGTCGGTCAGCCGGACCGTCACCGACATGGGCGGAAACGCCTCGCCGACCGGGCCGTCCGCGGTGTCGATCGCCGCGATCTTGCTGGTCATGCCGGAGGGCAGCACCATCACGTCGTCGCCGGGCTTGAGCACGCCCGAGGCGACCTGGCCGGCGTACCCGCGGTAGTCGGTGACCGTGGTGGACTGGGGGCGGATGACGTACTGCACCGGGAAGCGCACGTCGACCAGGTTGCGGTCCGAGGCGATGTGCACGTGCTCGAGGTGGTGCAGCAGCGACGGGCCCTCGTACCAGGGGCTCTTCTCGGAGCGGGAGGCGATGTTGTCGCCCTCCAGCGCGGAGATCGGGATGATCGTCAGGTCGGTGATGTCCAGCTTCGCGGCGAACGAGGTGAACTCGTCGGCGATCCGGTCGTAGACGTCCTTGTCCCAGCCGACGAGGTCCATCTTGTTGACGCAGAGCACGAGGTGCGGCACCCGCAGCAGCGACGTGAGGAACGCGTGCCGGCGGGACTGCTCCACCAGACCCTTGCGGGCGTCGACCAGGATCAGCGCCAGGTCGGCGGTGGAGGCGCCGGTGACCATGTTGCGCGTGTACTGGATGTGCCCGGGGGTGTCCGCGATGATGAACTTGCGCCGCGGCGTGGCGAAGTAGCGGTACGCCACGTCGATCGTGATGCCCTGCTCCCGCTCGGCGCGCAGGCCGTCGGTGAGCAGCGCCAGGTTGGTGTACTCGTCGCCGCGCGCGGCGCTGACCGCCTCGACCGCCTCGAGCTGGTCGGAGAAGAGCGACTTGGTGTCGTACAGCAGCCGGCCGATCAGGGTCGACTTGCCGTCGTCGACGCTGCCCGCGGTGGCGAACCGCAGCAGGTCCATGTTCCGGGCAGCCGCTGCCTCGGTCTCCAGCACTGCCTGACTCATCAGAAGTAACCCTCTCGCTTGCGGTCTTCCATCGCCGCCTCGCTGACCTTGTCGTCGCCGCGCGTCGCGCCCCGCTCGGTGATGCGGGTGGCCGCCACCTCGTCGATGACCTTCTCGACGGTGTCGGCGTCGGAGAGCACGGCGGCGGTCTGCGACGCGTCGCCGACGGTGCGGTAGCGCACCCGGCGCGTCTCGACCGCCTCGCCGTCGCGGGGCACGATGAACTCGTTGACCGCGTAGAACATCCCGTCGCGTTCGACGACCTCGCGGTCGTGCGCGTAGTAGATGCTCGGCAGGGCGATCTCTTCCTTGGCGATGTAGTGCCACACGTCCAGCTCGGTCCAGTTGGAGAGCGGGAAGACGCGGATGGACTCGCCCGGGTGGTGCCGGCCGTTGTACAGCGACCACAGCTCGGGGCGCTGGTTCTTCGGGTCCCACTGGCCGAACTCGTCGCGGAAGCTGAACATCCGCTCCTTCGCCCGGGCCTTCTCCTCGTCGCGGCGCGCGCCGCCGAAGAGGGCGTCGAAGCGGTACTTCTCCACCGCGGCGAGCAGCACCGGGGTCTGGATGCGGTTGCGGGTGCCGTCGGGCAGCTCGCGGACCAGGCCGGAGTCGATCGCCTCCTGCACGCTGGCGACGACCAGGTTGAGGCCGAGCTCCGTGACGCGGGCGTCGCGGTACTCCAGCACCTCGGGGAAGTTGTGCCCGGTGTCGACGTGCATGACCGGGAACGGGATGCGGGCCGGCGCGAACGCCTTCTCGGCCAGCCGCAGCATCACGATGGAGTCCTTGCCGCCGGAGAACAGCAGGACGGGCCGTTCGAACTCGGCCATGACCTCACGCATCACGAAGATGCTTTCGGCCTCGAGCGCGTCGAGATGCGATACGCGATAGGGCTTCGCCTGGCTCACAGGATCGGCAGACCTTTCGGTGTTGGCTCTCGCCCGCGGTCGACGTCCGTAGCGGGAGCGGATGCAGAGGGTCAGGTTAGCGGGAGGTGACGCTGCAACGCTGCAAGCAACCGAGGAGCGAGATCCTTGCGACACACCACGAGGTCGGGCAGTTTCGGATCGGCCCGGTTGTATTCCAACTCACTTCCATCGATTCGGGAAGCGTGCAGTCCAGTGGCCGACGCCACAGCGACGGGCGCGGCGCTGTCCCACTCGTACTGGCCGCCCGCGTGCACGTACGCGTCGGCCTCGCCGTTGATCACGGCGGCGATCTTCACCCCGGCCGATCCCATCGGCACCAGCTCGGCGCCGAGGTCCTCGGCGAGCGCGGTGACGAAGGCCGGCGGCCGGGTGCGGCTGGCCGCGATCCGGATCGGCCCGCCGGTGGCGGCCGTCAGGGGAAGCGGGGGGTACGCCGGAGCCTTGTCGGTCGCGAGGGTCCGGTGCCGGGCCGGCATCGCGACCGCCCCGGCGGCGAGACAGCTCGGGCTGGAGCAGTCGGCGGTCCAGAGCGCCACGTGCACGGCCCAGTCCGTACGGCCCTCCTCGGAGAACTCGCGGGTGCCGTCGAGCGGGTCGACGATCCAGACCCGGGAAGCGCCCAGGCGGTCGGGCCGGATCGAGGAGGGCTCCCCGTCCTGCCACGCGACCCGCGACTGGTCGTCCTCCTCCGACAGCACGGCATCCGCGGGGCGCCACCGGGCGAGCTCCGTACGCAGGACGTCATGGGCGGCCTTGTCCCCCGCCGCCTTGAGCGCCTTGCCGTCGGCGTACCCCATGTCCTCGCGGACCTGGAGCAGCACCTGGCCGGCGCGGTCCGCCAGCCAGCGCGCGAAGGCGGAGTCGTTGACCGGCGGCGTCCCGCCGGTCTCGGGCTCACGCTGTCCCGCTATGCGCGCCGACGTCCCTGTCTGCTCGCTCATCGTTCTCCCTTGGATTCAGTACGCGCCCGAGGACCGGAGCACCGCGGTCATGGTCCGCAAAAGGATCATCAGATCCAAGCTCAGCGACCAGTTCTCCACATAGCGCAGGTCCAGCCTGACCGCTTCCTCCCACGGCAGGTCCGAGCGTCCGGAAACCTGCCAGAGGCCGGTCATGCCCGGTTTGACCGCCAGCCTGCGCCGCACGTCGTCGGCGTAGGCGGCGACCTCCGACGGCAGCGGCGGTCGCGGGCCGACCAGCGACATCTGCCCCAGCAGGACGTTGAGCAGCTGCGGGAGCTCGTCCAGCGAGAGCCGCCGCAGCCACCGGCCGACCGGGGTGACGCGCGGGTCGTCGCGGATTTTGAAGAGCACACCGTCGTGCTCGTTGAGGTGCCGGAGCTCGGCGAGCCGGGCCTCGGCGTCGACGTACATGCTGCGGAACTTGAAGATGCGGAACTCGGACCCGTCACGCCCGACCCGCACCTGCCGAAAGAGTACCGGCCCGCGGGAAGTCAACCGGACGCAGAGTGCGACGGTCAACAGCACCGGACCGAACACGACCAGCAGGATCAGGGCGCCGAGCCGGTCGAAGAGATCTTTGACGACGCGCGCGCCGCCGTGCAGCCGCGGATGCTCGACGTGCAGCATCGGCAGCCCGTCGAAGGGCCGGATCGTGGTCCGCGCCCCGGCGACGTCGATGAGCGCGCTCGCCACGATCAGGTCGACCTCGTCGCGTTCCAGCCGCCACGCCAGCCGGCGCAGCGCGACACCGTCGAGCTCGGGGCAGCTCAGCACCACGACGGTGTCCGCGTCGGCGGTGTCCACGGCGTTGGCCACGTCGTCGAAGGTGCCGTACACGGGCAAGTCGATGACGCCGTCGTGGTCCGGCGGCAGGCAGGCGCCGACCACCTCGAGGCCGTGGTACCGCTCACGGCGCAGCTGCCGGGTGATCCCGATGACGGACAGCTCGTGCCCCACGACCAGGACCCGGCGCAGGCTCTCCCCGCGCGCCCGCTCGATGTGCAGCCGCTTACGCATCGCGAACCGCAGAACCACGGCGGTGCCGATCGCCGTCGGCAGCGCCGCCAGGACGTAGGAGCGCGCAAGATCAAGTTCCAGCGCGTACGAGACGACGGCCGCGCTCGCGATCAGCCCGATCCCGCCGCGCAGCACCCGCTGGTACTCGTCGGTGCCCACGAACAGGAACCGGCGCTCGTACGCCCGGCTCACCACCAGCACCGCGAGCAACGCCACCGGCAGCAACGCCGACAACAGCAGATACCACCGGTTGTACGTCGTCACCTCGTCACCGAAGCGCAGCCCGAACGTCACCGCGCCCGCGGCCACCCCCGCCGTCAGGTCACCGGCCACCAGCATGCGGACGTACCGGCGCTCCCAGCGCTGCCGTCGCGACATCGCCGCGTGCTTGCCGCGTACCCGGACGAAGGGCCGCGTCGCGGACCGGGCCGCGGCCGACCGGTTGGGCCGCGCCGACCAGAGCCGGTCCATCGCCTGGTTGCGGGCCCGCTCGCTCGCGACCCGGCCGCCCTCGCCCGCCAGGGGCGGGGCGTTGTCCCGGCCGTCACCCGCGAACGGCGCCGCATTGTCGTCGCGGTCGGCGGCATCCTCGTCGCCGGCGGGCCGCGCCGGCGACGGGATCTTGCTGTTGCGCCCGCGATCCCGGTACGGCGACGGCCGATGCGGACGCGGACCGTGGTTGCCGGGCGGATGGTTCGCCGGACCGTGATTCTCCGGCGGATCGGTACGGACGGACTCCGCCCGGGCCTCCGCCCCGCCCTGCCGCTGAATGGTCGGCAGGGTCACCGTCGGTTCGTCCAGTGTCGCCTCATGGCTCCCGGACAGGTCCTGTGTCACCCGAACCTCCCCCGCGCCGTCGATTCACGCGCGCCGGCATGGCGCGCTACGAGTCACGCGCACTGATGCGGCGCGCCCCGTGAGCGCGTCGTAGTGCGACGTGCCCCGTGAGCGCGTCGCGTCCCGGCGCCCTGCCGGAGCGCGCCCTGCTGCGGCGCGGTCCGTGAGCGCGTCGGGTGTCGGCGCGTTCCTGAGCGCGTCGCGTGTCGGCGCGTTCCGGACGGCGTCTGGATCGGCGCGGTCCGTGAGCGCGTCGGGTGTCGGCGCGTTCCAGGGCACGTCGGGATCGGCGCGTTCCAGGGCACGCCGGGTGTCGGCGCGGTCCATGAGCGCGTCGCGTTCCGGCGCGTTCCCGTGAGCGCGTCCCATTTGGGGCGCGCTACGTGACCAACGGACCAACGGTCGGCGGCGTCACGGGACCGATAGACGGACAAAACGGTCCAAACGATCTATACGTTCCCGGGACAGCGCATTGGTTCGCGTGGTATCGCCCTAATTCCCGTGGTACTTGTTCTGCGCCCATTCGACACCCTCGAGCACGACGGCCTCCACCACATCCGCAGCCCGATCGACGAGAAACTCCAGCTCCTTGCGTTCCCCGGCGGAGAAGTCCGACAGCACGAAGTCCGCCGGATCCTGCCGGCCCGGCGGCCGCCCGATACCGAACCGGACCCGCGCGTACTCCTTGGTGCCCAACGACTTCGACATCGAGCGCAGCCCGTTGTGACCGCCCTCACCACCGCCGCGCTTCACCCGCACCTGCCCGTACGGCACATCCAGCTCGTCGTGCACCGCCACCACGTTCTCCACCGGCACCTTGAAGAACTGCGCCAGCGCCGACACCGGGGCGCCCGACAGGTTCATGTACGTCAGCGGCTTCACCAGGATCAGCTTCGGACCGCCGAACCCCAGCCGGCCCTCCCCTACCTCGGCCACCGCCCGCTTGTGCCGCCCGAACTTCGCGCCGATCCGGGACGCCAGCAACTCGGCCACCATGAAACCCACGTTGTGCCGGTTCGCCGCGTACTCCCGGCCGGGGTTGCCCAGGCCCACCACCAGCCACGGCGCGTCCTCGCTCATGACCGAGTCACCATGTCATGCCCTCCAGGCCTTGCTTCGCTGCGATGCGATCGGTCATGACCGTCCACGACAAAAACAGGGAAAGTGCCGGGCGGCACTTTCCCTGTCGGGTGCTTGTTCCGGCTGCGTCAGCCGGCGGCTTCCTCGGACGCCTCGGCGCCCTCGCCGGCCTCGGCCTCGGCGGCCTCGCCGGTGTCACCCTCCATCTGCGCGGCCGTCTGCGCCTGCGAGACCATCGCGATGAGGTAATCCGGCTCCACGGCCAGCTCGGTGCCGGCCGGCAGGGTCACGTCGGCGGCGGTGACCTGCGCGCCGGCCTCCAGACCCTCGATCGAGACCTCCAGGGCGGCCGGCACGTGCAGCGCCTCGGCGGTCACCGAGAGCGTGGTGCTCTCGCTCACCACGAGCGTGTTCTTGGCGGCCTCACCGGTCAGCGTCACTGGGACGTCGACCTGGACCTTCTCGCCGCGCTTCACGATGATCAGGTCCACGTGCTCGTACGTGTCCTTGATCGGGTCGCGCTGGATCGCCTTCGGCAGGGCCAGCGTGGCGCCCGACCCACCGGCGATGTCGATCGTGAAGACCTGGTTGAGGCCACCGTGGCGGATAGCGGCGGCGAACTCGCGGGCCGGCAGCGCGATGTGCTGCGGCTTCTCACCGTGGCCGTACAGCACGGCGGGCACCAGGCCGGCCCGGCGCGTGCGACGGGCACCACCCTTGCCGAACTCGGTACGGGGCTCGGCGCTGATCTTTACCTCGGACACGGGGAAACTCCTGAAACTCTGAATCGGGCTGCGTCTAAGTCGGCGGGCTGCGGGCGAAGCATCGGCGGGGGCCGAAGGTGGTGCTCAGTGCTCGGCAAGGGGCGCACTGGGCACAGGCCCGGAGCACCGCGTCGATCACGGTGCCTCGAGCGGACTGCGCAAACCTGCAGCAGACCGCGGGGCACCCTCGCCGTGGCAACCGCACCAGCTTACCTGCTCGCGCCACGCTCGAACCGGCGGGTCCCGGCAGCTCACTCTCCCTGCGAAAAGTTCACCCGGCGGATGCACCTTGCGCCTCACAGAACCCACCGGACCGCCGCTAAACGGTCACAGCAGGATAGCCCGGAGGGCGGTGGGCCAGGCCGGCCTTGGAAGCGAAGCGGTCGGTTGAGCGGCTCGGCCAGCCGCAGGGCATCTACCGGGTACCGCCGATACGCCCGCGGCGAGCGGACGGCCGCAGCAGGCGCGCGCCGAACGGGCAGCGCAGCGGCCCGGCGGAAGCGGGCCGGCAGCGGCCAGCGGGAAGCGGGCCGGCAGCGGCCAGCGGGAAGCGGGCCGGCAGCGGCCAGCGGGCGCAGTAGCGGCGGGCGGCCAGCGGGCTCCGCAGCGGCCCGGCGGAAGCGGGCAGCGCAGCGGCCCAGCGGGCTCCGCAGCGGTGGGCGGCAGCGGCCAGGGTGGGGCGGCACAGCGGCGCAGCGGCGGGCGGCAGCAGCCAGCGGGCGCAGTAGCGGCGGGCGGCAGCGGCCGGCAGGCGGACGAACCGGGCCCACCGCTGCGGCGCCCGGCCGGCGATAGCGGCCAGCGGACGGCCGAACCAGACCCGCCGCAGCCGCGAGCGGCGGGCGACAGCGGACAGCCGAACCAGACCCGTTGCAGCCGCGAGCGCCGGCGCCGGCGGGTGGGAGCGGCTACCGGACTGCTGCGTCGGCGCTGACTGGGTTGCCCGCGGGCGGGGTCAGCTCAGGCCGCCGAACAGGGTGGTCACCGAGCCGTCGTCGAAGACCTCGCGGATCGCCCGGGCCAGTAGCGGCGCGATCGAGAGCACCGTGATCTTGTCCAGGCGCTTCTCCGGCGGCAGCGGGAGCGTGTTCGTCACCACGAGCTCGGAGATGCGGCTGTTCTTCAGCTTCTCCGTCGCCGGGTCCGAGAGCAGCGCGTGCGTGGAGGCGACCACGACGTCGGCGGCGCCGGAGTCGAAGAGGATGTCGGCGGCCTTCGTGATCGTGCCGCCCGTGTCGATCATGTCGTCGACCAGCAGGCAGACCCGGCCCTCGACCTCACCGACCACGCGGTTGGCGACGACCTGGTTGGGCTTCATCGGGTCGCGGGTCTTGTGGATGAACGCCAGCGGGCAGCCGCCCAGCCGGTCCGTCCAGCGCTCGGCCACCCGTACGCGGCCGGAGTCGGGCGCCACGACCGTCATCGGGCGGCCCTCGAACTTGCGCTGCACGTGCTCGGCGAGGATGTCCATCGCGAACAGGTGGTCCACCGGGCCGTCGAAGAAGCCCTGGATCTGCGCGGTGTGCAGGTCGACGGTCAGGATCCGGTTGGCGCCCGCCGTCTTCAGCAGGTCGGCGATCAGGCGCGCCGAGATCGGCTCGCGGCCGCGGTGCTTCTTGTCCTGCCGGGAGTACGGGTAGAACGGCAGCACCACGGTGATCCGCTTCGCCGACCCACGCTTCAACGCGTCGATCATGATGAGCGTCTCCATGACCCACCGGTTCACGCCCTCGGTCACCGACTGCACCACGAACGCGTCGGAGCCTCGTACGGAATCCTTGAAGCGGACGAAGATCTCGCCGTTGGCGAACTCGTAGGAGTCCGACGGTGTCGGGGCGACGCCGAGCACCTGGCCGATCTCCTCCGCCAGCTCCGGGAAGCCGCGCCCGGAGAAAAGCATCAGACTCTTACGGTTCTCGGCGACGATGCTGCCCATGGGCCCGTCCGCTCCCGTGCGATCGAGGGGTTGTCACCTGAAGTATTACCTGCCCGCGGCCGGACACCACGTGCCGGATCCGGGTCGTGGGATGCCTCACCCCAGCTTGCGCCGCCGACGACCGACTGTCCGCTGACCCGGGGAGCTGGACCACGGTCGCGAACTCCGGCAACCGTGGTCCGACAGCCCGGCGTCGTGAAGGCCGACGACCGCGCGCACGCTGACGGGGTGTCGCTACTCGGTCGCTTCCGGCTCGGCGGTCACGGCGCCGCCCTGCGCGGCCTGGGCCGCCTCCGCGGCCTCCGCCGACACCGTTCCCGGGCGCTTGCGGGCCGTCCACCCGTCGATGTTGCGCTGCTGCGCCCGGGTCACCCCCAGGCTGCCCGCCGGCACATCCTTGCCCACCGCGCTGCCCGCCGCCACGTACGCGCCCGGGCCGATCTCCACCGGGGCGATCAGCACGGTGTCGCTGCCCACGAACGCGGCCTCACCCACCGTCGTGTGGTGCTTGTTCACGCCGTCGTAGTTGGCGAAGATCGTGCCCGCCCCGATGTTCGACTTGGGACCGATCGTGGCGTCACCCACATACGAGAGGTGCGGCACCTTGGCGCCCGCGCCCAGCTCCGCGTTCTTGGTCTCGACGAAGCCACCGACCTTCGCCTTGCGACCCAGCCGCGTGCCCGGTCGCAGGTACGAATACGGGCCCACCGTCGCGTCCGGGCCGATCTGCGCGCCGACGGACTGCGTACGCAAGACCGTCGCGCCCTCCGCGACCACCGTGTCGATCAGCGTCGTGTCCGGGCCGATCACCGCGCCCGTGGCCACCGTGGTGGAACCCTGCAGCTGGGAATTCTGGTCCACGACCGCGTCCGGCTCGAGCGTCACGGTGACGTCGATCCACGTCGTCGCCGGGTCCAGGATCGAGACACCGGCCCGCATCCACGCCGTGTTCACCCGATCGCGCAGCAGCACCCGCAGCCGCGCCAGCTCCGCCCGGTCGTTGCAGCCCAGCGTCTCCTGCGCGTCCGCCGCCACGTGCACACCCACCGGGTGCCCGACCGACGCGAGGATGCCGAAGACGTCGGTCAGATACTCCTCGCCCTGGTCGTTGTCCGTGGACAGCTTCCCGAGCGCCTCCCGCAGCAGCGTGGCGTCGAACACGTAGATGCCCGCGTTGATCTCCCGGATCGCCCGCACCTCGGCCGAGGCGTCCCGCTCCTCGACGATGCGCTCGAGGTTGCCGTCGGCGTCGCGCACGATGCGGCCCAGCCCGGTCGGGTCCGCCACCTCGGCGGCCAGCACGGTGGCACCCTTGCGAGCCGACTCATGCGCGGCGACCAGCGCCTCCACGGTCTCCGGGCGCAGCAGCGGCACGTCGGCGTTCAGCACCACGACGGTGCCGGCCGCCTCCGGGATCGCGTCGAGGGCGATGCGTACGGCGTGCCCGGTGCCGTTCTGCTCGGCCTGCAGCACCGGCGTGGCGCCGGGCGCGATCTCGGCGAGGTGGGCGCGCACCTGGTCGGCCTTGTGCCCGACGACCACGACCGTGCGGGACGCCTGCGCGGCGTCGGCGGCGTGCAGGACGTGACCGAGAAGGGTGCGGCCGAGCAGCGGGTGGAGCATCTTGGGTGTCGCGGACTTCATCCGCTTGCCCTCGCCGGCGGCGAGAACGACAACGGTGCGGCTCGGGGCCTGGCTCACGCGGGACTCCATTGTTCGCAGTGTGGCGGTGCAGAAACGCGGCGACACTTCAACCGCACGGCCCCGGCATGGGGACCGAACCACAGCATTGCTCGGCTGCCAGGACTCGAACCTGGAATAGAGGGACCAAAACCCACTGTGTTGCCAATTACACCACAGCCGACCGGTTCGGTCGCAGCACCCAACGCCTGCCGACCGACCGCCGAGACTACTATCTCAGGCCCGCCATAGCGCCCATCATTCCCTCCACCCGCCAGTACAACTCTCGGGACTTCGGCACCGAGACGGCCAGGCAGCCGCGGTAATCCGGGCCAGTGTTCAGCCGCTTGGTGGCCGGGACGTGACGCTTGATCGTCGGCCGTCGGAACAGCTCCCGCGGCAGCTCCAGCTCGCGTGCCCACCAGTCGGCGGCCGCCTCCGCGTCGGCCGTCTCGTGGATGTGCACGCGATAGTGCACCGACTCCTTGTCCCGCCCGCAGACGGCCAGGAACCGCAGGAATAGTGCCAGCAGTCCTAGGTCGCTGTTGATGAAAGTCAGTCGATCGAGGCGCCGCCACGGCTTGGACTTCGCACCCTCACACCAGTAGATCGCCGCACCGAGCAGCAGGAAGTCTCGGTCTGACAGATCACCGACAACAGCGGCGGCCCCCTCGTGCACCTCGGCACGGCGCCGGTCCCGCTCGGCACGCTTGTCGTTCCAGCGTCCGGCCGCCATCAGCGCTGCGTGCTCCTGTTTGCGGCGCGCTCGCTCGCTGTCGGCGTCGAGCGGTATGTGCTTCACCCAGGCGTACGCGGTCGACTTCGCCACGCCGAGCTTCGCGGCGAGGTCGTTGACGGACCACCCGTCCGCACGGAGCTCGACAGCGCGCGCACGGAGGTCGTCCTTGGCGTTGGGACGCCGGGTCCACCCGGGTGGCTCGATGCCACGCAGCCAGTCGGTGAGCGTGGCGCTGCCGACGCCGAAGTGCTTCATCAGTTGGGAAAGCGACAGACCCGGGTCCACACGGAGCCGCCGGGCCTCCTCACGCCGAGCATCATCCATGATAGGTACATTACTGCGGACCTACAGATCGATGTCAATGCTTGGGGTGGGCGTTGAGGAACTGCCAGATCGTGGGGGTCGCGTCGATCGCCGTGGAGGGCGGGTCGAGGTGGAAGATGCGCTGCGCGATGGGGGTCGGCCGAGAGCCCGGCCACTGGTGGCCCGCGCCCGCGACCGTGATCAGTTCGACCGCGCGGCCGTCCGGGCAGGTGGCGGTGGAGGTGGTGACGGCGCCGGACTTCGTCGTGGCCGGGGGTGCGCAGTTGTCGGTTTTGCGCCAGGTGTCGATGAGGGCCGGGACCGCGGGGCCGTCGATCTTCACGGGGAGGCGGCCGGTGCCGTCGTTGCTGCGGCGGCCGGGGCCTCCGGCGTACGGGATGGTGGGGTCCTTGTCGCCGTGGATGTGGATGATCGACAGCGGGTCGGGGTCGGGGCACTTGTTGATCATTGTGCCGGCGACGGGGGCGATCGCGGCGAAGATGTCGGTGTCGCAGGCGAGGCGGTAGGCGAGCATCGCGCCGTTGGAGATGCCCGTGGCGTAGGTGCGTTTCTTGTCGGCGGGGAGCGCGGCCACCAGGTGGGTGATGAAGGTGACGTCGTCGACGTTGTCGCGGGCGGCTATTCCGCAGCAGTCGGGGCTGACGTTCCAGGTGCGGTGCACCCCGTCGGGGTACGCGACCAGGAACCCGCCCTTGTCGGCTTCGGCGTCCCAGCCGTACGCCTCCTCGGCCTGGCGTCCGGTGCCGACGGCGCCGTGGAGGACGACGACCAGGGGTGCGCCGGCGCGGGCGGTGGCGGGCCGGTAGAGCAGGTAGGTGCGTTGCCGGCCGTCGACGGTGATCGTGCCGCTGGATTTGCCGACGGGGGGTTCGGGGATCTGGGGCTGCGGTGACGACTGCCGGGTGCAGCCGGCGAGGGCGAGGGCGAGGATCGCCACGGACAGGGCGGCCAGTCGCTTCATGTCGTCACCGTTCTCCGTCGATGTTCGAGGAACGTACGGGCGCGGTCAGAAGTGCGGCTGGGCGGGCCCGAGGGCCCGCCCAGCACGTCGGGGATCGATCAGCGCTTGGTCATCTCGAGGAGCTCCCAGCCGCCTTCGGGGCGCCTGTCGCGCTTGTCGGTGCGCAGGTTCATCGGGTTGGCCATGCCCAGGTAGAGGCCGCCCTTGCCGTTGGGGATCATGTTGCGGATCCCGTAGTTCAGGTAGTTGCCGAGGCCGCGGGTGTTGACGGCCTGGGCCGGCGAGTTCGAGTCGGGGAACATGTAGAGGTCGCCGCCGAACTTGGCCGGGCTGATCAGCGGGGTGTGCCAGTTGTCCGGGTCGGCGAGGGCCTTCTTGGCGCGCTTGTTGACCGGGGCCTGCGGGGCGGCGCCGGCGAGCAGGTCCTTGACCAGGTAGCTCCAGTCCATGGTGCCGACGAAGAGCTTGTTGTCGACGACGGTCATGCGCCACGTGTAGTTGTTGAAGAGGTAGCCGAAGCCGGACTTGCCGTACAGGGGCGTGAAGTTGGTGCTCTTGTCCGACCAGGTGGCGGTTGCCGGGTCCCAGGCGGGCAGGGTCTTCTCGCCGTACAGGAGCTCGATCTTCTGGGTCGGCAGGCCCAGGTCCTTGCCGCGCCAGATGCTGATGGCGCGCTGGGTCTTGACGGACTGGTCCTTGGCCTGCTGGTCGGTGGTGGGCGGGTAGACGGTGGCGTGCACGGTGCTGCTCTTCATCGGCACGTGCATGGTGCCCCAGTAGACGTAGCCGTCGAACGCGGCGATGCCGCCGCCGCCGTAGGTGGCCGAGACGACGCGGTCGGGCTCGTACTGGCGGGCGTTCCAGACCTGCTTCCAGCCGTTCTTGTCCTCGTCGTTGAGGCCGGGCAGGCCGTCGGCGAGCTTGGGGCTGATCCAGAGGCCGGCGAGCATGGCCTGGCTGGTGGGCTGTTCGGCGGGCCAGCTGGTGGCGGCGATGCGTCCGTCGTAGACGGTGAGGTCGGCGGCCTGCACGGGCAGGGCGGCGACGGTGGTGAAGTCGAACGGCCGGGTGGTGTCGCCGGTCCAGCGCCACACGGCGCCGCCGGCGGAGCCGTTGCGGCCGATGCCGACGCCGAGGTAGAGGGCGTCGTCGGCGACGAGGAACGTCCGGATGTTGCCGTAGTCCGGGAAGTTGATCGAGCCGAGGTACTGCTGGGTGGTGGCGTCGAACGCGAACATGTTCAGGGTGTTCTCGAGCGCGGGGCCGCCGAGGAGGACGACGTTGCCCATGTGGCCGGCGGCGCGCAGGCCCACGGTGTGGGCGAGGCGGGTGGCGTCCTCGGGGCTCTTGGCGCGGATCTCGGCGCTCTTGTTGACGGAGCGCCGGGTGGCGATGTCGTACGTCCACACCTCGGGCGCGCGCATGTCGCCGAGGTAGTCGGGGATGGCTTCGTCGTTCTTGGACGCCTGGCTCTCGCCGTACTCGCAGGTCCAGTTGTCGTTGGCGGTGGGCTTGACGTAGTCGAGGGTCGCGCCGCTGACGAGGCAGTGCACGTTGGCGCCGGTGCCGTACCAGAGGGTCTGGTCGACCTGGGTGAGGCCCCAGACGTATGCCTGGTTGACCTTGGGTTTGCCGGTGGCGCAGGGCGGCCCGGCGGGGTAGGGCTGGCCGACGCCGTTGAAGCACTCGTCGGGCTTGGCCTTGGCGAGCAGGTCGAACTTGTACGCGGGCTTGCTGGGGGCGGCAGCCGCCGGTGACACGGCGGCGCCGGCGGCGACCAGCGCCACCGCCCCTATGGCGAGAAGCCTTCTTGTATTGATCAACGTGACTCTCCTTCGCAAACGCGGGAAGCGCCCGCCGCGAGGGGTTCGCGGGGGCGCGCGGGGCGGGGGTGGGCGGGCGGCGGGGTGGGATGCGCCGCCCGCCCACGCGTGGGGGGTTTAGGGGTGGGGACCCTGAG
>NZ_JBFAQM010000007.1:0-340738 GCF_040677315.1 Actinoplanes sp. NPDC049316
CAGCACGACAGCGCTGACGGCGGAAAGGGAGATCAAAAGACGACGCATCGGAACTCCTTGCGACGAGGACGATGACGCAGGTCCGAAACTTTCGGAATTCTTCCGGAAGCAAGACAGGAATCTATGCATCATCGCTCCGGGCGGTCAAGAGACCCGGCCCCGGACGGGGCGAATGGAGGCTAGTAGCGGAATTTGTCCCGGACGCTGCGGCGGTTCACCCGGGCCGGCAGCTCGTCCAGATTGTCGCGTCGGGCCATCCGCTCGTCCGGCTCATGGCCCTGGGGGAAATTTCGCATCGTCACCACGAAGCCCTGGACCAGGCGGTCCGCGCGCAGATCGCGGTACGTGACTTCGACCAGCACCTGGCTGTCGTCGGGCCGCAGCAGCGCGCAGTACACCACCCCGTCGCCGGAGCCGCGGAAGGCCTGACGCAGCTGGACGCGGTCGTCCGGATGCACCAGGTCGTCGAGGGTGGCCAGCGGCGGAAGGTCGTCGACGCCGAGCAGCTCGCGCAGCGACGGGCTGGCGTACCGGATGCGCTGGTCCTCGTCGATCACCACCGTGATGTCCGCGCTGTTCCGGATCACCGCGCGCAGGTAGAGGTCGCTGTCGCGGCGGCCGACCGCCTCCACCAGCGAGATGCGGTCCAGCGCGAGCGCCGCCTGACCGGCGAGCACCTCGAGGGTGTCGCGGGTGGCGGTGAGGGTGTCGCGGCGGCCCACCAGGATCAGCGCTCCACCGCTGGGCCGGGCGACGGCGAGCGGTTCCAGCCGGAGCGGACAGACCAGGGTGGCGTAGTCGGGGTCCGGGTCGTCGATCCACCAGCTGCGATGCGCCGGGCCCGCCTCGGGTCCCGGCATCGCGCCGGGCGTGAGCTGGCCGTCGTCGACGGCGAAGACGGTGCTGCGGACGGCGTCCGGCGGCATGAGCTGGGCGACCGCGGCCCGGACGGCCTCGTCCACGGCCGCTGTGTCGGCGGCGGCGACCAGCGCGGCACTCGCCTGCCGCAGGGCGCGCTCACGCGTCAGCGCCTGGCCGTTGAGGGTCACCGAGTCGGTCAGCCGCGTGATGGTCAGGAGCAGGGTGATCGCGCCGGCCACGGCGATCACCACGCCGTCACCGACCGTGCCGTGGATCGCCTCGATCAGCAAGACGATCGGCGGGGTGGCGACGGAGACGCCCAGCAGCGCCGCCCAGCGCCCGCGCCACGGGCTCGGCCGCGGCGCCGCCGGATCGGTGAGCCGGACCATCGACGGGTGCAGCGCGGCGGCGCCCCAGGCCAGGTAGAGCACCACGAACCCGGACTCGCTTATCCGGCCCGGCCACAGCGGCTGCACGATGTCGCTGACCAGAACGCCCACCGCACCGATGACGAGCAGCACGGCCGAGAGGTTCCGGCCCACGGCGACCAGCAGGCGGGCGACGACCGCGAGAAGCAGCAGGGCCCCGATCACGTACGCCCCGGAGACGTCGCCTATCCGGCCCGCGTCGCCGATGACGAAGACCCAGACCACCAGCAACGTCGAGCACGCGAACGCGAGCAGGTCGATGAGCCGGGCCCGGTCGACGAGAATCGCACCGACCCGGGTCAGCTGCAGCAGGCTCCAGGCGATCAGCGCGATCATGACGTAGAAGCAGACGTCGGCCACGCCGGGCCGGTTCAACGCGGTCGTCACGTCGCCGGCGGCACTCGCCACGATGGCGCCGGCCAGCAGCAGCCAAGGGCCGGTCCGCGCGGGTCGGTGACGACGGACGCCGTAGACGATGGCGGCCGCGCTGCCGATTCCCAGCACGATCCATTCGAGGGCCCTCAGCACGCCCAACTTAGTACCAGCGGCGTTGCTGAGTGTCCATGTCGTTATATACGTACCGCTATGTTTTGCACCATCCCCGGCTCATCGCAGGTAGACGACCGGATGTCCGGGGCTGCCGTCGTCCGGGGTCGTCGTGCCGGCCAGGTCGCCGCGGTCGTTCAGCGCGTTGACACTGGTGACGCCGAACGAGGCCAGATGGGTCACCCGGCCGGCCCGCCACAGGAACGGACCCCCGTAGCCGTCGCTCAGCACCACGCCGCGGTTGTTGAGGTCGATGGCGTAGCTTCCGACGCCCAGGTCGGTCACCACGCCCGACCGCAACAGATAGCCGTGTTGCGTCATCGTCTCGTCGTAGCCGTTCCCGGCGATCCATCCGGCGTTGTTGATCGCCGCCGCCGACGGGAAGCCGAGCCTGGTCACCACGCCCCGGTCCCACAGCACGTCGTCGCCGACGACCTGGCCACGATCGTTGGCGTCGGCGACCCGGAACGGCCCGAGGTCGGTCATCACGCCGCGCTCCCAGCGGAACGCGTGATGCTCACCCGGGGCCACGCTGCTGCTGCCGAAGACCTGGCCACGATCATTGATGGCGAGGGCCACGCTGTCCTCGCCGCCGAGCGTGCCGAGGTCGGTCATCACCCCGTGATCCCACAGGAACGCATGGCTGTTCACGTCCTCGTCACCCCACGCGACAGCGCTGTCGCCGACCACCTGACCCCGGTTGTTGATGTCGCGGGCGTACGCGAACTCATTGGCCCCGGACCGCAGGGCGCCGAGATCGGTCAGGCGACCGTGCTCCCAGAGGAACGGGTGCCACTTCAAGTCCTCGTTGATGAAGCTGCCGGTCACCTGCCGCACATTGTTGATGTCCTCGGCCCAACCCTCCACATTCAGCTCGACGGCACGGTAGCCGCCGGCCGCCTGGACGGGCGACCCCACGAGTGCCGCGCCGGCAGCCAGCAGCGCGGTGGCGAGGATGACAGAACTTCGCGTGCGGATTCGCATGGTTTCCCTCCCCGGGTCAGCGGGCCTACCGCCGCACTTTCGGCGTACCGCGGAAAGGGGCGGGAACCGTAGGGCTGAACTTCCTCGGCGGAGGGTCGCAGGTCACCGGTCGGAGGCTGCCGCGTGCCCGTACGGAGGCTGCCCGAGCGGCGCAGAAGACTCGAACCGGCGATTGCGGCCGTGCGGTTCTGATGGTGTGGTGAGCGGCGTGCCCACGAACGACGCTCCGGAAGCAACTGACGTGACGTCCTCCTCGGCTGGTATGGCCGTACGCGTCTCCAGGCTCATCGCGATAGCGGTGAGTTTTCTCTCGGGTGTGACGGTGAACGTCGTCAGTGATGACCTCGGCTACCGATGGGCCGGTGTCCTGTGGATCGTCACGGCTCTCCTGGTCGGAGGGTGGCTACTGAGCCGCAACGTTCCCGAGTCCCGGGCCATCGGCTGGTTCAGGTGGGTCTGCTGCGCCGGCGCGCTTTCGACCGCCGTTGCTTCGTTGCTGCTGCCCGAGCGGTGGGTCGCGTACCTCTTGATCGCCGCAGTGGCGATGGGCTGTGCTGCCGCACTGGCCACCCCGGCCGATCTGCTGGCGCCGTCGACGATGGGCATGCTTCTGACGGCATCCGGTGTGGCCTTCTGCGCACATGGAGTCGGTGACCAAGGCACCGCGGCAGCAGTACGGAGCGCCTTCGGCGCCGGCGTCGCCGTAGCGGGCATCGCGCTCATTCTCGGACGGATGCGCCTGGCCGGATCGATAGTCACGGCCTTGGGAGCCGTGAGCTTCGCCGTAGCGATGCTGTTCGTCCAGCTCGGCGGCTCGGCGTTGCTTCTCGTGGTGGTTTTCGGAGCCATGGGCGCGAGCGGGATTCTCATCGGTACGGCTTTGATCAAACGTCCGGACAACGTCCAGGAGGTCACTCAGGCCGCGATTCGGCCGACGGCGGGCAGCCTGGCTCTGCTCTATCTGGCGCTGGGCGCCGTTGCGTTGCACGACAAGCGCATCTTGTTGGCCATAGCCGACATCGGAGGGGCGCTCGTGGTCGCCACAGCCATGGTCAGGTCGTACGTGCGACCGGACAGCGATATCTTCTCGGCACTCCTGGCTCTCGGGCCGGCCCTTGTCGTCGACGGCGCAGAGACCGCAATGAGGGGTCAGCAATTGAGTGGCGTGGTGGAATGTGTCGGCGGAGTCGTGGCGGTGGCGATTCTCGCCGTACGACTGAGAGGGATCGGCGCGACGCTGTGGCGTTACGCGATGGATTCGCCGATCGGAGACGCGCAGGCGTCACCGGCCCCCAGCGACGGAGACGGTTGAACCCTGGAAGTGTCCTGACGGGACAACTTGTCCAGGTCACGCCTGCAGAACCGGTGATGAGCCCATTCCTCGTTGAGCACAGTGCCGAGGCATTGCCGCACTGTCCGCCCCTTGGCGTACGGGGGCCATCTGTCGTCGTCCGGGACCGGCGCGGTCTTCGCGAGCTGATCAGGCGTGACCTCGGCCAGCCATGTCTCGATCTCCGAAGCCTGCCGGGCTCGTACGGCGAGCGCCTCGTCGAGGCTCGGCCGGGCGGACGGGTCGCGCCCGTCCTCCTGGTCCACGGTGAACGGTGGACCCAGTCCCATGGCCGTGAACGGCTCGGTGAGCCCGAGCACGCAGCGTCGGAACCACGAGTCGTGCACGAAGACGAGGTGGCGCAGGGTTTCGACCATCGACCACTCGCCGTCGACGCCGTGATGCTCGCTGTTCCGGGGCATCGACCGAACTCGCTCGGCGGTCGTCGCCCAATCGTCCTGCAGCTGCCGCCAGGCCTCTCGCAGGTCGTCCGGCTGATCCGAGCGGATCAGCAGCCGTACCGGGTGCCGACGGTCGAGCTCAGCCTCGACGTACGACATCACCTCGACCCCGTTGACCACGAGATGGGTGACCAGGCCGTCGATCTCGGCGTTCTGCATGACCACGCCGACCATCCGCGCTCTGCTCAGGTCGCATTCGCGGAATTCTGCGCCGGTGAGGTCTCATCGTGGAAGCGTCGCATGCAGACAGGTTAGGTGGTCGGGTCACCAGGCCACGGTGCCCTGTGGGCTCGGCTGGAGGGTGCCGAGCTGCAGCGAGCTCATCGTGATGTCGCTGTCGACGGCCGCCGGGAAGCCCTCCAGCGTGGCGACCACGCCGCGGCTCGACGGGTCGAGGCTGCCGCGGAGCGTGTTGCCGGTCGGGCAGTCCGCGTCGCTCTTGTCGCACGCCTGCCACTTGATGCCCTGGAACGCGCCGCCGCCGGGCCGCAGGACCATCTTCACGGCCTCGCCGGGCTCGTTCACGCCCCGCGTCGGGACCGGCACCGCCTCGTCCGCGGCGTTGTAGAGGCGGATCGTGAGCCGGCCGTCGACGCGGCAGGACGCGTCCGACGTGTTGGAGACCGAGACGAGCGCTTTCTGCGTACCCGAGGTCGTCGGGTTGTCGCTCTGCGCCGTGACCGTGACGCTGGTGTCGGCGTTGCGGCACGTCCGCACGGCCTTCGTGCGGGGCGGTGAAGGGATCACCACATCGTTCTCGTATTCGCCCGGGGCGGCCGAGGCGGTGGCGCTGCTGCGGGTGGGCCCGGCGCTGCGGCGCGGTGAGGTCTGCCTGCTGGGCGTCGCAGTAGTGCCCGATGGGGAAGCGACCACCGCCGGAACCTCCGCCGAACCGAACAGCACCTCCCGGGCCGGCGTCAGCGTGAGCAGCCCGGCCGCGGTCGCGACGACGGCCGCGGCCGCCAGCGCCGGTGCCGTACGGCCCCACCGCCGCGAACCGACGCCGGTGTTCCGCTCCCGGGCCGGCCGGGCGGCGGTCTGCTGGGCGGCCAGGGCCGCGCGCCGCAGCTCGGGACCGTTCGCGAGGGTCGTCGCGGCCGTGGCGTCCGGGGTCCCGGCGGCGAGCAGGAGGTCGAGCAGTTCGGCCGCGGTGGGCCGGCGCGCCGGGTCCTTCTCCAGGGTCATGGCGACCAGGTCGCGCAGCGGCGCCGGCAGCCCGTCCAGCCTCGGCGGCTGGGTGAGGATCGCGCCGGCCGTGGCGGCGGCCGAGTCGCCGCCGAAGGGCGTCCGGCCGGTGCCCGCGTACGCGACGACGACACCCCACGCGAAGACGTCCGCGGCCGGCCCCACGATCCGGGCGGAGTCCGCCTCGAACCGCTCCGGCGCCATGTACGCGACCGTGCCGACCATCTGATCCGTACGGGTGTGCCGGCTGGTGGCCTCGAACGCCCGGGCGATGCCGAAGTCGATCACCTTCGGGGCGCCCAGCGCGAACAGCACGTTGCCCGGCTTGAGGTCCCGGTGGATCACCCCGGCGCCGTGGATCGCGGCGAGCGCCGTCGCCACCCCGACCGCGACGCTGTACAGGTTGCCGCCGCTGAGGGGTCCCTGGTCGGCCACCACCTCGGCGAGGCTGGGGCCGTCGACGTACTCGACGACCAGGTACGGCGTCTCGTGGTCGGCGTCGGCGTCGAGCAGCTCGGCCGTGCAGAACGGCGGCACCTGCCGGGCCCGGTTGACCTCGCTGCGGAACCGGGCGCGGAACTCCTCCTCGTCCGCGTACTCGGGTTTGACGACCTTGATCGCCACCGGCCGCCCGTGGGGGTCGCGCCCCAGGTAGACGGTGCCCATGCCGCCCTGCCCGAGGCGGCTCTCGATGCGGTACGCGCCCAGCCGGCGCGGGTCGGTCGGCCGCAGCGGCCCTCGTGTCGCCATCGAGGCGGATCTTACAACCGGCATGATGGTCGGCGTGACGGTCGCCGACGTGTACGCCGCCTTCGCCACGCACGAGGCGCGCGGCGTCTCACCCGGTTACGAACGGCTCGCCCGTGCGGTGTCCGAGGACGACGGGCTGCTGCGCCTCATCGGCTCGCTGCCGCCGGACAAGTGGCAGCCGAACCTGCTGTTCGCCGTCGTACGCCTGCTCGGCGGCCCGGTGGAGGACCCGGCGGCGTTCCGGTCGTTCGTCCGGGATCGCTGGCCCGCCGTGTCCGCCGAGGTCCGGCGGCGGCTCACCCAGACCAACGAGGCCGGGCGCTGCGCCGTGCTGCTGCCCGTGCTGGCGGCGCTGCCGCAGCCGCTGGCGCTGCTGGAGGTCGGCGCGTCCGCGGGTCTGTGTCTCTACCCGGACCGGTACGCCTACCGCTACGGCGAGCACCGGGTCGGCGCCGGTTCGCCGGTCCTGGACTGCGCGGTCACAGCCACGCCCCTGCCGCGGATGCCTCCCGAGGTCGTGTGGCGCGCCGGCCTGGACGTCAACCCGCTGGACGTCACCGACCCCGCGGACGTGGCCTGGCTCGACGCGCTCATCTGGCCGGAGCACGCCCATCGCCGCGACCGGCTGCGCGCCGCGGCGGCGATCGCCGCGGCCGACCCGCCGGTGCTGGTCCGTGGTGACCTGCTCGACGACCTTCCCGCGCTGGCGGCCCGCGCCCCGGCCGGCGCCACCCTCGTCGTCTTCCACACCTCGGTGCTCTACCACGTGCCCGGGCCCCGCCGCGCCGCGTTCGCCGAGGTGGCGCGGGCCCTGCCGGGGCACTGGGTGGCCAACGAGGCCGCGGACGTGATCGGCTACGACGGCCTCCCCGGCCCCCCGGACGGGCCGCTGTGCAACGTGCTCGCCCTGGACGGCGTGCCGCTGGCCTGGACCCGGTCGCACGGGCAGGCCATGACCTGGTTCGGGTGAGCCGGCGGGCCCTCGGCCCGTCGCTGCCGGGGCAACAGGCCCGCAACGGCACGCAATCCGCCCGCACCCGTCGCGTCCGCGCCCGCGCGGACGTACGCTCGGCTTCGTGGATCACATCGATGCGGTACGGACCCCCGCGTCCTGGGTCGTCGTCGGGCTCGACAACGGCGGCACCTGCAACAACGCGACAGTGCTCGACGCGACGGGCCAGTTCCTCGTCGACCGGCTCGTGGAGAACCCGAGCCGGGTGCAGGACGGGCCGGAATCGGCGGTCGAGGCGCTCGCCGAGGCGTTCACCGGCATTCTCACGCTGACCAGCACCCCGTCCAGCCTGGTCCGCGCGGTCGGCCTGGACACCCCCGGCCCGGCCAGCGCGGACGGCGTCATCTCCTCGAAGGGCTCGACCAACTTCTCCCAGGTGTCGTGGCACGGCTTCGACATCCGGGGCGCGCTCGAGGCCCGCATCGGCCTGCCGGTGATCTACAACAACGACGCCAACGCGGCGGCCCTGTACGCCCACCACCGCCACTTCGGCGCGGACGCCGCCCACCGCTCCTCGGTCGCCGCGATCGTCGGCACCGGCCTGGGCGGCGGCGTGGTGGAGTGGGGCAAGGTCGTCAGCGGCGCGGCGGGCATGGCCGGCGAGCTCGGGCACGTGCAGATCCCGCTGCACGGCGTGCTCGAGGAGGACCAGCCGATCCCCGTGTGCAACTGCGGCTTCGAGGGTGACGTCGAGAGCGTCGCCTCGCTGACCGGCATCACCAAGAACCTGCTGCCGTACTGGCTGTCGCGCTACCCGGACCACCCGCTCGCGGCCGAGCCGATCGGCAAGGCGGCCAAGATGCTCCGCGGGTACGGCGAGAAGGACGACCCGATGGCGCTCGCGGTCTTCGGCCAGCAGGCGAAGGCCATCGGTAAGCTGTTCACCATCGCGGCCAACTTCACCGACCCGGCGGCGTACTTCCTCGGCGGGGGAGTGGTGGAGGCGGCGCCGCACTTCCGGCAGTGGTTCCTCAACACCGTCCGCGAGCACACCCAGCTCCGCCGCGAGCAGCAGGCGGCAGCCACCTTCGCGCTCGTGCCGGACCTCGACATGGCCGGCGCACGCGGCGCGGCCGTGGCGGCGCTGGAGACCGTCACGCCATGATGACTGCCCTAAAGGGACACACACCTGTTAAGGCTCATCGAGATCCCTAGATATTGATCACCCTCTTCAGTAGCGTCCCCCTTGCCGTTCGTGGCGGGGGCCCCGGACGCGCTGAAGGGGGATACCTGATGCGACGAAGCATCGCGACCGTCGGTGCGGTCGTGCTCGGCCTGGCAACCCTCCTGCCGGGCGTGGCGCACGCCGCTCCCAACCCGTCCGATCCGGGGCTCAGCCCCGCCGACCAGGCCTCGCTGGCCGCCGGCCTGCCGGTGGCTCCGAAGGCGGCCCCGGGCAAGAAGCCGGCCGGCCCGAACCCGTTCCTGTCCCTGCTGCCCGACGCGAGCAAGGCCGACTACAGCGGCTGGGCGGCGTACCTGAACAAGCAGGCCGTCGCGAAGGCCGCCGCCCGGCTCAAGGCGCAGGGGGCGCCCTCGGCCGCGGCGAAGGCGGCCGCCGCCGTCGTGGTGGACGAGGACGAGCCGGACGGCACGCTCGGCTCCAACGAGAACCCCGCGAACGCGCAGCGGATCTCCATCTTCGGCACCGGTGCCGGCCAGAACTCGGCGATCCGCATCCTCGGCTCGCTCGACAACGAGTCGGTCACGCCGGTCACCCGGGCCGCCACGCCCGAGGACGACGGCTCCATCCCGCTCGCCGGCGACACCGGCATCGGCCCGAGCCGCCGCGCGATCGTCACGTCGGCGCAGATCGGTGACGGCCCGCACGGCTCGGCGGGCACCGGCACCAACGACTTCGACTTCTACAAGGTCACCGCGGCCGCCGGGCAGACCATCACGGTGGCCACCGACACGCCGACCGGCGACCTCGACACGCTGGTCGCGCTCTACACCGCCGACGGTACGGTGGTCGCCTCCGACGACGACTCCGGCCCGGACTTCGACAGCCGCATGACGTATTCGGTGCCCGCGGCGGGCACGTACTACGCGGTCGTGGCGGCGTACAGCGGGCTGCCGGCCGACCCGTTCGACCCGGCCAGCGGCGACGGCGGGGCGGGCGAGGGCCCGTACACGGTGACGATCTCGGCGGCCGCGGCCGACCGGGACTTCTTCGCGGTCAAGCTCAAGCCGGGCGACGTGCTCGGCGCGTCGGTCAAGGGCGCGCCGTCCTACCTGACGGTGTACGACACCGTGCCGCGTGAGGTGCACGGCTCCAACCAGGACGCCACGTTCATCTACCCGGCGGACTCCAAGCTGCCGGGCGGCGGCAAGGCGGCCACCGACTACGTCGCCACCAAGGCGGGCTGGCACTACGTGGGCGTCGCCGAGGGCAGCGGCAGCTACGACATCACGGTGGAGGCCTACCGCCCGCCGCTGCAGGGCACCCGGCCCAACCAGACGCTGTTCCTCGACTTCGACGGCGCCCGGGTCAACACCGGCATCTTCGACGGTACGGGCAACGTCACGCTGAGCCCGTTCTCGGCGTTCCTGGCGCGCTGGGGCCTCACCCGGGCGCAGGAGGACGAGGTGATCGACGGCATCGTCGCCAGCGTCACCGAGAACATCAAGCAGGACCTCATCGCCAGCGGCCTCAACAACCGGTTCAAGCTGAAGATCCTCAACAGCAAGGACGACCCGGACCCGTGGGGTCAGAAGAACGTCAGCCGGATCATCATCGGCGGCACGATCGAGGAGTCGGGCGTCAGCACGATCGGCATCGCGCAGAGCATCGACCCGGGCAACTTCGAGACCGAGGAGACCGCCCTGGTCCTGCAGGACGTGCTGAGCGACCCGGCGGGCGGGCCGGCCTCGCTGAACACGTACCTGACCGACGCCAGTGACCGGGTCGCCTTCGTCAGCCAGGCGATCGGCAACGTGACCGCGCACGAGGCGGGCCACTTCTTCGGCGACTGGCACACCGACAACTCCGACGACGTGCCCAACCTGATGGACTCCGGCGGCGCCAACTTCGACGTGCTGTTCGGCGTCGGCCCCGACGGCGTCGGCGGCACGGCGGACGACACCGACGTCGACTTCGGCGACGACCGGTTCAGCCCGGCCGAGGGCTTCATCGGTACGGAGGACACGCTCGGCCGGATCGTCTTCGGCCTCACCAGCTGATCCTTCCCGCACGCAAGGAGGCGCCCCGGGGGTTCCCCGGGGTGCCTCCGCATCCGATAGGGTTTCCTCCGTGAACACCGGACCGGCGATACGCCATTCACGGACGGGTCATCCGGTGGACAGCTGACCCCACGCGGGGCGCGCCCGGCGCCCCCGGCCGTTTCGGCACGCGGACCTCCCAGTGCTTCGAGCACCGAGCGTCCATTCCCGTACCGAAGCGATCAGCGAGGTTCACCCGTGACAGTCACGTTCAACCACACCATCATCGCGTCCAAGGACCGGGCCGAGTCGGCCGGCTTCTTCCGGGAGCTCCTGGAGCTCCCCGAGGCCCCGTCCTGGGGCGTCTTCACCAACATCCAGCTCAGCGACGGCGTGCTGCTGCAGTTCGCCGAGCCGCCGGTGGAGATCCAGATGCAGCACTACGCCTTCCTGCTCGACGACGACCTGTTCGACCGGGCCCTGCAGCGGCTGCGGGACGGCGGCGTCGTGCACTGGGCGGATCCGCAGATGCGCCGCCCGGGCGAGATCAACCACGAGCACGGCGGCCGCGGCGTCTACTTCAAGGACCCGTCCGGCCACGCGATCGAGCTCATCACCCGGCCGTACCTCTGAGAGCGCCCGGGTAGGGCCACGGCCGTGGCCCTACCCGGCGGCCGCCAGGAAATCCGAGTAGAAGAGGCCGAGGCCGCCCGCCACGCAGACGCCGGCCACGGTCCAGAACCGGACCACGATGTTGACCTCGCTCCACCCGGCCAGCTCGAAATGGTGGTGCAGCGGCACCATCCGGAAGACCCGCCGGCCGGTGGTGCGGTACGAGACGATCTGGATCACCCAGGTGACCGTGATGATGAAGAACAGGCCGCCGATCAGGATCGAGAGCAGCGTGGTACGGGTCGCCACCGCGAGCCCGCCGATCAGCGCGCCGAGCCCGAGCGCGCCCACGTCGCCCATGAAGATCCGTGCCGGGGACGTGTTCCACCACAGGAAGCCCACGCAGGCGCCGGCGGCCGCCGCCGCGATCATGGCGATCTCGAGCGGATCGCGGGTCTGATAGCAGTAGTCGTGCGCGCGGGCGTACGTCTCGTCGGCGCACCAGTGCCGGTACTGCCAGTACCCGATCAGCGCGTACGCGCCGAGCACCAGCGTCGACGCCCCGGTGGCCAGGCCGTCGAGGCCGTCGGTGAGGTTCACGCCGTTCGACATGGCCGTGATCACGAAGACGAAGGCGATCACCGCGCCGACCTTGCCGACGTCCAGCCACCCGATGTCCCGGATGAACGAGATCTTCTCGCTGACCACGGTCTGGCCGTTGGTGCTCGCCACGGAGAGGGCGGCGATACCGAACCCGATGCCGATGACCGCCTGGCCGAGCAGTTTGCCCCGGGCCGACACGCCGTCGGAGTTGCGCTTGCGGACCTTGAGGAGGTCGTCGAGGAAGCCGACCGCGCCGCAGGAGACGAACAGGCCGAGCAGGACGAGGGCCGTCATCGTCGGCTTCTCCTGGACGATCTGGCGATCGGGCAGCGTGATCAACGCGACGTGCCCGGCCACGTACGCGACCAGGGTCGCCAGGATGAACACGACGCCCCCCATCGCCGGGGTGCCCGTCTTGCCCTCGTTCGAGGCCAGCCCGAGGGCGCGGATCGGCTGCCCGGCCTTGAGCGCGCTGAAGACCCGGATCGCCACCGGTGTGACGAACAGCGAGACGATGAACGCGACCGCGGCCGCGACGATGACCGCCCTCACAAGCGAGCCGCGACAGGATCGAGATCACTCATAGGGCACGATCTTGCCATCCGGCGCGAACCGGCGTCCTCGGCCCTCAGTCCTTGAGGGCGGTCTCCACATCGGCGTGCAGCGACAGGTAGTCGGTGAGGCCGAGGGTGTCGAGCAGCCGGCGCAGGAAGCCCGACGGCGCGGCCAGGCGGACCCAGCCGCCGCGTTCCATGGCCCGCCCGTGGGCGGTGACCAGCACGCCGACGCCCATGGAGTCGCAGAAGTCGAGGCCCGAGAGGTCCACGACGACGCGCGGCGTGGGGCGTTCGACGAGCCGGCCCAGGTTGGCCTTCAGCGAGGGCGCGGTGTCGATGTCGAGCGAGCCGCGCAGGGTCAGGACGGCGGTGTTCGGCGGGTGGTGCGCGACCGAGACCTGCATGGGGGTGTCGCTTTCGTCGTGGGGCGGGCAGGGGTCAGCCGTGGGTCTTCCGGGGTCGGACGGTGGTGTCTCCACCCTAGGCGAGGTCCCCGGCGCGGGCGAATTCGGCCGGGCGCGGGCGCCGCGCACAGCGGCCGGGCCTCGACGTGCGAGACCCGGCCGGTGTGGGGTGCTGTGATGTCAGAGCTCGTTGCGCCACTTGCGGCCGCTGCGGCCGATGAGGCGGTCGGCGTCCGTGGGGCCCCAGGAGGCCGCCTCGTACGTCGGGATGGGCGACGGGTCGTTGGACCAGTGCTCGATGATCGGGTCGACGATGCGCCAGCACTGCTCGACCTCGTCGGTACGGATGAACAGCGTCGGGTCGCCGAGCAGCGCGTCGAGCAGCAGCCGCTCGTACGCCTCGGGGGACTCCTCGCGGAACGTCTGCTCGTACGAGAAGTCCATGCTCGCCGTGCGCACCCGGAAGGAGTGGCCCGGGACCTTGGCGCCGAAGCGCAGCGAGATGCCCTCGTTGGGCTGGATCCGCAGGATCAGCGCGTCCGCCTCGAGCTCGGTGAGCTGGTTGGTCGGGATCGGCAGGTGCGGCGGCCGCTGGAACTGCAGCGCCACCTCGGTGACCCGGGCCGGCAGCCGCTTCCCGGTACGCACGTAGAACGGCACCCCGGCCCAGCGCCAGTTGTCGACGTTGAGTCGCATGGCCGCGTACGTCTCGGTGCGCGACAGCGGGTCGACGCCGGTCTCCTCGCGGTAGCCGGCCATGAGGTCCTCACGCGTGCCGCCCCGGGTGTACTGCCCGCGCACGGCCAGGTCGGCGATGTCGCGGTCGGTGGGCAGGCGGATGGCCTGCAGCAGCTTCACCTTCTCGTTGCGCAGCCCTTCGGCGTCGAACGAGGCCGGCGGCTCCATCAGCGCGAGCGCGAGGACCTGCAGCACGTGGTTCTGCACGATGTCGCGCATGGCGCCGGCGTGCTCGTAGAAGCCGCCCCGGGTGCCGACGCCGAGCGTCTCGGCGACGGTGATCTGCACGTGGTCGACCCACGACCGGTTCCAGATGGGCTGGAAGATGGCGTTGGCGAAGCGCAGCGCCAGCACGTTCTGGACGGTGTCCTTGCCCAGGTAGTGGTCGATGCGGAAGACCTGCGGCTCGTCGAACGCCGCGTGCACGATGCCGTCCAGCTCGCGGGCGGTCTGCAGGCTCTTGCCGTACGGCTTCTCGATGACCAGCCGGGCGAAGGCGCCCTCGCGGGCGTGGTTCAGCCCGGCGCCGGCCAGACCGTTGATGACCGGCTCGAACGCCTCGGCGGGCGTCGACAGGTAGAAGATCCGGTTGCCCGAGGTGCCGCGGGTGGCGTCCAGCTCGTCGAGCACCTCGGCGAGGCGCTTGTACGTCCCCGGGTCGTCGTAGCCGCCCGATACGTACCTGACTCCGCCCTGGAGCTGCGGTTTGTCCGCGAGGCTGCGGGTGCCGAGCGCGCTGTCGGCGAACTGGTGGTCCTCCATCGGCGTGCGGGCCACACCCACGAGCGCGAACTCGCCGGGGAGGCGGTTGTGCCGGGCCAGGCTCTCCACGGCCGGCAGCAGCTTGCGGCGGGTCAGGTCGCCGGACGCGCCGAAGATCACCAACGTGGCGGGCGGGGCGTTGCGGTCCTGTGCGAGCTGGGGAACGGTGTCCATCGTCTGGTCTTCCTCCGACCGCGTACGTGAGCTTCCGCCTGAACTTTACGCAGCGCGTGTGCCGGTCGGATCAAACCGGTACGCCGATGCCGCCAGGGCCATAGCCTCAAAAGTGGCAAACTGGGAAGTAAGCCGCCGTCGGCCCAGAGGGGGAAGCTCGTGAAGTACCGGCTCGTGACGCGCAGCGACATGGACGGCCTGGTCTGTGCCGTCCTGCTGAAGTTCATGAACGTCATCGACATCGACGACATCAAATTCGTGCACCCGAAGGACGTCCAGGACGGTACGGCCGACATCACGGACCGTGACATTCTGACCAACCTGCCGTATCACCCCAAGGCCCACCTGGTCTTCGACCACCACCACTCGGAGACCCTGCGTAACCAGGGTGACCGGCCGAATCACATCATCAACGCCGACGCGCCCTCGGCGGCCCGGGTGGTCTTCGAGTACTACGGCGGCGCGGAACGGTTCCCGGAGGTGCCCGACGACCTCATGCGGGCCGTCGATCAGGCGGACTCGGCCGACTACACGATCGACGACATCCTCAATCCCGGTGGCTGGACGCTGCTCAACTTCATCATGGACAGCCGCACCGGGCTGGGCCGCTTCCGGGAGTTCCGGGTCGCGAACTTCGACCTGATGCGGACGCTCATCGACGCGTGCATCCAGATGGGCATCGACGAGATCCTCAAGATGCCCGACGTAGCCGAGCGGGTCGACATGTACCGCGACTCCTCCGCCATGTTCGTCGAGCAGCTCCAGCGGGTCAGCCGGATGGACGGCGACGTCGTGATCGTGGACCTGCGCGACGAGGACACCATCTTCGCCGGCAACCGGTTCATGGTGTACGCGCTGTTCCCCGAGGCCCGGGTCTCCGTGCACGTCATCTGGGGTTTCAAGAAGCAGAACACCGTGTTCGCCTGCGGCAAGTCGATCCTCGACCGCACCTCGCCGGTCGACATCGGCGAGGTGATGCTGCGCTACGGCGGCGGGGGCCACCTCGCGGCCGGCACCTGTCAGGTGTCCCACGAGGACGCGCCCAGGGTCCTGGGCGAGATCGTCGAGGCCCTCAAGACCCCGCGCACGGTCTCGGTCTGAAGATGTGCTGGCGGGGCGGGAAGCCGAACCTTCCCGCCCCGCCCGACGCGAGTCGTGGGTCTTGCCCTGGACCCCACCCGCATGTCGTGGTCCGCGCCCCACGCGCATCGCCACGACAAGCCCGCGCCCACCTGCGCGGGACGTCTCGTCACTCCTGCGGGCCGTCCCGGTAGCTCCAGGCGGTCACCCGCGGCGCTCCCGCCGTCGCCAGCTCCTTCGCCTCGTGCTCGTCCTGCTCGCCGGTCTGCGGCTCGGCGGCGGGCCGGCGGCGCGACCGCAGGACGGCCACCGCGCCGGCCGCCAGGGCGAGGCCGGCGACGACCCATCCGCCGATCGTCCAGAAGCCCGGGCCGTCGTCGGCGGCCGCGGCCAGGGCCGCGAAGGTCGCGGCGTCGGCGTCGCTCGTACCCTCGGCGCCGGTCGTGCCGTGCGCGGAGTGACCGGCCGCTTCCTGGCCCGGCGCGGCCGGGGTCAGCGTCAGCGCGACCGGTGGCATCGGGACGCCCTTGGCCGGGTCGGCGTACGTGGGCTGCACTGTGAAGCTCATCCGGCTCCCGGTGGTGGGCATGGGGCCCATCGCGACCGTGAGGTCCGCGGACTCGCCCGGCGGCAGCGCCTTGCCCGGCATCGCGATCCAGGTGATGGACGCGGCGGTCTCGGTCACCGGGTCGCCGCCGTGGATCGGCGTCAGCGGGGCGTCGACCTTGCGGTTCTCGATCTGCGGCGCCCAGTCGTCCACCGACAGCGGGTACACCTCCGCGACCGGCAGGTCGGGCGGCAGGACGAGCTTGAGCCGGGTGATCGAGCTGGCGGCCGTGTTCGTCACCGTGAACGCGAGGTTCTGGCCACTGCCCTGCGGGACGCTGGGCGGGCTGACCGTCACGTCGGCGGCGGCGGGGGCCGCGAAGCCGAGCACACCAGCGGCGACGGTGGCGGCCAGTACGCCCGCCCGGCGGTGCTTCTCGAGTCGACTCACGCCCGGTAGTTCGGGCCGCGCGCCGGAATGGTTCAACGCCTCGGAGATTTTCTTCGCGGACCCGTGGCGCATGATGGTCGCATGCGTGAGGTGCCCATCGGCGGCGACATGATCAGACTCGGACAGTTCCTCAAGCTCGCGGATCTCATCGACACCGGGGGAGAGGCCAAGGTGCTGATCGCCGTCGGTGATGTGACGGTCAACGGAGAGGTGGACACCCGGCGGGGGCGGCAGCTGCATCCCGGCGACGTGGTGGCCGTACGGGGCCGGGCGGTACGCGTCATCGCGTAGCGCTGGGCGGGCAGACTTCGACACCTATTTATGCTGCACACTGTTACGAGCTGTTGACACCGCGTCGATCACAGGCATGTACTGGGTCCGATGTCCCGCCTCGCTGGGGAGGCCCCGTGTCACGTGCTCGTCTGCTCTCGGGAACGGCAACCGCGCTGCTGGCCGTGGCACTCGCCGGATGTGCGGGATGGGGTGGCGGCGGGGGCGGCTCGGGTGGGGCGAACAGCATCGACGTGCTGATGGTCAACAACCCGCAGATGATCGATCTGCAGCGGCTGACCGCGGACACCTTCACCAAGCAGACCGGGATCTCGGTCAACTTCACGGTGCTGCCGGAGAACGACGTCCGGGACAAAATCAGTCAGGAGTTCTCCAGCCAGGCCGGGCAGTACGACGTCGCGTCGCTGAGCAACTTCGAGATCCCGATCTACGCCCGGAGCAAGTGGATCGCGCCGCTCGACGACTACGTCCGCGCCGACACGGCGTTCGATCAGGCGGACATCCTCAAGCCGATGACGCAGTCGCTGACCGCCGACGACGGCAAGCTGTACGGCGAGCCCTTCTACGGCGAGTCGTCGTTCCTGATGTACCGCAAGGACGTGCTCGACGCCCAGGGCATCACGATGCCGGCGAAGCCGACCTGGCAGCAGGTGGCCGACATCGCCGCGCGGGTGGACGGCAAGCAGCCCGGCATGGCCGGGATCTGCCTGCGCGGCCAGCCCGGCTGGGGCCAGATCTTCGCCCCGCTCACCACGGTCGTGAACACCTTCGGGGGCACGTGGTTCGACGCCGACTGGACCGCCCGGGTGAACGCGCCGGAGTTCCGCCAGGCGACCCAGTTCTACGTGGACCTGGTCCGGGCCCACGGCGAGACCGGCGCCCCGCAGGCCGGCTTCACCGAGTGCCTCAACAACTTCATCCAGGGCAACGTCGCCATGTGGTACGACGCCACCAGCGCCGCCGGCTCGCTCGAGGCGGCCGACTCCCCGGTCAAGGGCAAGATCGGGTACGCCGCCGCCCCGGTCGTGCGTACGCCGAGCTCCGGCTGGCTGTACGCGTGGTCCTGGAGCATCCAGCAGGCCAGCGACAAGAAGGACAACGCCTGGAAGTTCATCTCCTGGGCCTCGTCCAAGCAGTACGAGCAGCTCGTCGGCGAACGTGTCGGCTGGTCCAGCGTCCCGGCCGGCAAGCGTTCCTCCACGTACGAGAACCCCGACTACCTCGAGGTGGCCTCGGCGTTCGCCGCGCCCACCCGGGACGCCATCGCGAGCGCCGACCCGCGCAACCCCGGCGTGCAGCCGCGCCCGGCGCTCGGCATCCAGTTCGTCGACATCCCGGAGTTCACCGACCTCGGCACCCAGGCCTCGCAGTACGTCAGCTCCGCGATCGCCGGGCAGATGAGCGTCACCGAGGCCCTCGACCGCGGCCAGCGGCTCGCCGAGGACGTCGCCGAACGCTACAAGTCGCGTGAGGAAGGCTGAGGTGCCGTCATGACGTCCGTCGCCGAACAGACCGGCACCTCGCCCCGCACCGCCGAGCCGCCGCCCGGCGGGGCCCGCCGCACGGCCGCGTGGATCCGGCGCGCGCCCCTGCTGCCGGCGCTCGTGTTCATGATCGTCGTGACCCAGCTGCCGTTCGTGGCCACGCTGGTCATCTCGTTCATGGACTGGAACGCGTACTACCCCGACGAGGTGGGCTTCGCCGGCTTCGACAACTTCCGGCGCGTGTTCACCGACGTCAACATGCGCGACGCCGTCTGGACCACGATCCTGCTCACCGCGGGCGTGGTGCTCATCAGCCTCGTGCTCGGCCTGGGCATCGCGCTGCTGCTGGACCGCAAGTTCCGGGGCCGGGGCGCGGTCCGGACCATGATGATCGCCCCGTTCCTCGTGGTGCCGGTCGCGGCCGCGCTGCTGTGGAAGCACGCGCTCTACAACCCCGAGTACGGCCTCTTCAACGGCGCGCTCACCTGGATCTGGAAGCTGTTCGGCTCCGACAACCCGCCGCAGCCGGACTGGATCAGCAACATGCCGCTGTGGTCGGTGATCTTCGCCCTGGTCTGGCAGTGGACGCCGTTCATGATGCTGATCCTGCTGGCCGGCCTGCAGGGACGCCCGCTCGACGTCATCGAGGCGGCCCGCATCGACGGGGCGAACAACTGGCAGATCTTCCGCAGCATGACGCTGCCCCACCTGCGCCAGTACCTCGAGCTCGGCGCGCTGCTCGGCTCGATCTACATCGTGCAGAACTTCGACGCGGTCTTCACGATCACGTCCGGCGGGCTCGGCACGGCCAACCTGCCGTACACGATCTACCAGATCTTCTACCAGGCCCACGACTACGGCCGGGCCTCCGCCGCCGCGGTCGTCGTGGTCGTCGGCACGATCATCATCGCGACGTTCGCACTGCGTACGGTTTCGTCGCTGTTCCGAGAGGACGCGGGACGATGAGTATCACCGACACTGCACCGGTGGCCGCCACGCGCGACGAGCGGGGACGGCCGGCCAAGAAGCGGCGCGAGGGGGCCAACGCCGGGCTGACCCTGCTGGCCTGGGTGGTCGGCATCCTGTTCGTGCTGCCCGTGGTGTGGATGGTGCTGACCTCGTTCCACTCCGAGGCCGAGGCCGCGCAGAACCCGCCCGCCGTGCTCGCCCCGCTCACCCTCGAGGGCTACCGGGAGTTCTTCTCCGGCGGCGCGAGCCCGTGGCCGCCGCTGCTCAACTCGCTGACCGCCAGCATCCTCTCCACCCTGCTGGTGCTGCTGCTGTCGTTCCCGGCCGCGTACGCCCTGTCGATCAAGCCGGTGAAGAAGTGGACCGACGTCCTGTTCTTCTTCCTGTCCACCAAGATGCTGCCCGTCGTAGCCGGCCTGCTCCCGCTGTACCTGTTCGCGCAGAACACCGGCCTGCTGGACAACATCTGGCTGCTCATCGTCTTCTACACCGCGATGAACCTGCCGATCGCGGTGTGGATGATGCGCTCGTTCCTGTCCGAGGTGCCGGTCGAGATGCTCGAGGCGGCGGCGATGGACGGCGCGGGGCTGAGCAAGACGCTGCGGTCGGTGATCGCGCCCGTGGTCATGCCCGGCATCGCCGCCACCGCGCTGATCTGCTTCATCTTCAGCTGGAACGAGCTGCTGTTCGCCCGGGTCCTGACCGCCACCGTGGCCGAGACCGCGCCCGTCTTCCTCACCAGCTTCGTGACCAGCCAGGGCCTCTTCCTGGCCCAGCTGTGCGCGGCCGCGTTCGTGGTCTCGCTGCCCGTGCTCGTGGCCGGCTTCGCCGCGCAGGACAAGCTCGTGCAGGGCCTGTCGCTGGGGTCGGTGAAGTAAGGGGCACGTTTTTCGCGCGGCGGTGGAACCGGGCGGTGACGGGGGTACGTCAGACGACCATGACGACACTTCGCGGCCTGGGGGCGGTCGCTGCCGCCGCCACGTTCCTCCTGATCAGCGCCTGTGCGCAGGCGGGCACCGACGGCGGGGCCGGTGCCGCGCCGTCCTCCTCGCCGCCCGGGTCCCCGGCGGGCGCGGACGGGCTCGTGCTGCGGGTCAGCCACTCCGGCGGGTTCGTCGGACCCGACGCGCTCGCCGGCCGGCTGCCCGACCTGAGCGTGTACGCCGACGGCCGGATGATCTTCGAGGGCCCGGTCACAGCGATCTACCCCGGCCCCGCGCTGCCCAACGTGCAGGTCCGCATGATCTCCCCGCAGCAGGTCCGCGACCTCGTCGAGCGCGCCGTCGCGGCCGGGGTGCGCTCCGGTGCCGACCTCGGCCAGCCCGGCGTCGCGGACGCCACCACCACCGAGGTCACCGTCGTCACGGCAGCCGGCGAGCAGACGGTCGCGGCCAACGCGCTGCGCGAGGCGCGCGATGACGACCCGCAGCTCACCCCCGCCCAGCGGCAGGCCCGCGCGAAGCTGCAGGGCTTCATCGACCAGGCCGACAAGCTCGCCGCCGGTCCCGGCGCGCAGCCGTACAAGCCCGAGGTCCTGGCCGCGATCGTGACGCCGTGGGTCGAACCCGGCGACGACCTGCCCGGCCGGCCGGCGGGCAAGGAGTGGCCCGGCCCCGCGCTGCCCGGGGAGCCGCTGACCCCGGCGCTCAAGCTCAGCTGCGTCACCGCCACCGGCGACCAGCTCGACGCGATCCTGGCCGCGGCGAAGGACGCCACCGCGCGGACGCCGTGGATCTCCGGCGGCAACGGGTGGACCGTCCGCTTCCGGCCGCTGCTGCCCGGCGAGACCGGCTGCGCCGACCTCAAGGCGGCGCGATGACCCCGATCGGCGAGCCGTTCGACCCCGCGCAGCTGTCCCGCGGCCCGGCCGGGGACCCGGACGGCGACGGGCCGGGACAGGCGACGCCCGTCCCGGCCCGCGCGGCCTGCCGGCCCTGGCTCAGCGCACGCCGAGCAGGTCCACCACAAAGATGAGCGTCTCGTTCGGCTTGATCACGCCGCCGGCGCCGCGGGCGCCGTACCCCAGGTGCGGGGGGATGGTCAGCTTGCGGCGGCCGCCGACGCGCATGCCGGCCACGCCCTGGTCCCAGCCGCTGATGACCTGACCGGCGCCGAGGCCGAACTCGAACGGCGCGCCCCGGTTGTAGGAGGCGTCGAACTCCTTGCCCGAGGAGAACGCGACGCCCACGTAGTGGACGCTGACCTGGTGCCCGGGCTTCGCCTCGTCGCCGTCGCCGACGACCAGGTCCTCCGCGACCAGCTCGGCGGGCGGCTCACCGGTGATGGGGCCGACGTCGGGCTTCTGCATGTGTCCTCCTGTGTCGATTGCGTGCAGGGCCATGCAACCACAGCTCGATGTGCTTTCGGGCAGCGCCACCCCTGCGAGGTGAACGATCCGCGGCGGATCTCCGTACTGTCCGCCGTGGGCCCGCTCCGCCCGCAGGTGTGCCGCCGAGGAGGTCGCATGAGGTCCGTCCGCCGTACCGCAGCTCTCGCCGTCGCCGGCGGGATCGCCGCGGCCGCGACCGTCCTGCCCGCCGCGCCGGCCCTGGCGCACGGCGCGCCGACCTCCCCGATCAGCCGGACGGCGGCCTGCGCGGCCGGCGGCGAGCAGACCGGCTCGGCCGCGTGCAAGGCGGCCCGGGCGGCGAACGGGCGGCCCTTCGGCTCCTTCGACAACCTGCGGGTGCCCAACGTCGGCGGCAAGGACCGGCAGTACATCCCCGACGGCAACCTCTGCAGCGGGGACCTGCCGGAGTTCCGCGGTCTGGACCTGCCGCGCGAAGACTGGCCGGCCACCAAGGTCACGGCGGGCAGCACGCTCCCCATCCGGTACGCCGGCACCATCCCGCACGAGGGCACCTTCCGGGTCTATCTCACCCGTTCGGGGTACGACCCCGCCCGGCCGCTCGGCTGGGGCGACCTCGGCGACCCGATCCTCACGGTCACCGATCCGCCGCTGCGGGGCGGCAGCTACCGGATGAGCGCCAAGCTGCCCAAGGACCGTACCGGGCGGCACGTGCTCTACACGGTGTGGCAGACGTCGAGCACGCCGGACACGTACTACTCCTGCTCCGACCTCGTGATCTCCGCGCCGGTCGCGGTGGCGGCCACCAAGCCCGCGAAGCGGGCCACCCCGAAGACGTCCCGGTCGGCCGAGCCGGGGGCGGTGGCCGTACCGCTGGACGCGCAGAGCCCGGCGAGCGCGGCGGCGCCCGCGGCCCAGGCCCACGAGTCGTGGCTCAGCCCCGCCGCGGAGGCCACCGACGACCGGGTCGAGCTCGGTCACCAGATCATCGTCGCGGCGCTCGTCGTCATCACCGGCGTCTCGGCGGGCGCGGGCTTCATGCGCCTTCGGTCCGCCCGCATGCAGGCACGCACCAACGAGTTCGCGCCGCCGCGCCGGTGAGCCCGCTGTGCCTCACCCGGCCTTCATGAGTTCCAGGAAGCGGGCGGCGATGTCGAGCATCTCGTCCCGGCGGGTCACGGTCAGCGTGAGGTCGACGAAGACCTCGTCCGCCGCCGCCTCCTTCGCATAGGCCGCGACCTGCTCGAGGGTGCCGGTCGCGGGGACCTGGGCCGGGTCGGCCGGGGACGCGGACAGCCTCGGGTTGAGCCGCTGCACCATGCGCAGCGCCGCCGGGTCCCGGCCGTACCCCTCGGCCTCGGTCTTGATCTTCTCCCACAGGGAGCGCAGGTACGGCAGCGGCAGGCCCACCGCCAGCCAGCCGTCCGCGCGGCGCGCGATGCGCGACGTGGCCTCCGGGCGCAGGCCCGCGAGCAGGATCGGCGGGCGCGGCCGCTGCACCGGCTTGGGCTCGATGCGGCTGTCCGGTACGCGGAACCGCGGCCCCTCGTGCCCCACGACGTCCGTGCCCCAGACCGCCTCCAGCACGTCGAGCATCTCGTCGAGGCGGGCTCCCCGGTCCCGCCACGGCACGCCGGCCGCGGTGTACTCGTCGCGCATCCAGCCCAGCCCCAGCCCGACGTCCAGGCGGCCGCGGCTGAGCACGTCGAGCGTGGTCAGCGTGCGGGCCAGCAGGACCGGGTTGTACCAGGGCGCGTTGAGGGTGCTCGTACCCAGGCGGATGCGGGAGGTGCCGGCCGCCGCGAAGGCCAGCGCGGTCAGCGGGTCCAGGTACGTGCCCATCTCGGCGGGCATCGTGCCGTCGCCGCCGGGGTAGCGGTCGCCCGGGGTCAGCGGGGACAGGAGGCGGTCGCCGGTCCAGAGGCTGTCGTACCCCAGGGTCTCCGCGGCGCGGCTGACCTCCGTGACGGCCTCGGGGCTGATGAGGGAGCCGTAGTGGGGGAGGTTGAGGCCGATACGCACGGATGGTCCTTCCACGGGAGCGCCTGCGGTGTGGACGGCCACCCTACGGGGGCCCCGGCGGCGGCTTGATACACCCCGGCGGCCCCGATCCGATCGGATGGTCGACACCGCAGGACGTACGCACCCCAGGGTGCCCCGGCCGCGACGGCTAGGGTGCCGCCCGGATCTCCCGGGGTGCCGGAATCCCTAGCGTCGGACGGGTGCTGACAAGCCTCCGGGAGGACGCGAGACCCATGACGACCAACGACTCCGACGGCATCCGTCAGACCATTCTCGACGCCCAGGCGGGGGACACCCGGGCCCGTGAGAACCTCATCCGTACGTTCGAGGCGCTCGTGTGGTGGACCGTCCGCTCGTTCCGGCTGTCCGAGGCCGACGCCGAGGACGCCGTCCAGAACACCTGGCTGCGGATGGTCGAACGGCTCGGCGACCTGCGCGACCCCGAGCGGGCCGGCTCGTGGCTCGCCACGGTGGCCCGCCGCGAATGCCTCCAGCTCCTGCGGCACGGCCGCCGCGAGATCGTCGGCCTGGACGCGCAGGCCGACCGCCCCGACGAGCGTGAGCCGCAGCCCGAGCGCGCCGCCGTCGAACGCAGCATGAACGACCTGCTCTGGCAGCACGTGAACCGGCTGCCGGCACCCGCGCGCGCCCTGCTGACGACGCTGAGCAGCAGCAACGCGCCCGGCTACGCCGAGTTCGCCCGGATCACCAACATGCCCGTCGGCAGCATCGGACCCACCCGCATGCGGTCGCTGCGCAAGCTGCGCAGCCAGCTCGAGGGCAGCGGGCTGGGCTCGTACGCATGGCATTAATCGCCCGCCGCGATGCCCGCCAGCTCGGTGCGGGAGCGGATGTTGGTCTTCCGGTAGATGTTGCTCAGGTGGTACTCGATGGTCTTCTGGCTGAGGAAGAGGGTGGCCGCCGCCTCGTGGTTGGTGGCCCCCCGGCCGACCACCAGCGCCACCTGCAGCTCCTGCGGGGTGAGGCCGGGCAGGCCGGCGTCGGAGCGGGTGACCGTGGTGCCGGTCGCGCGCAGCTCGGTGTGCGCCTTGTCCGCCCAGGGCTGGGCGCCGAGCCGCTCGAAGGTCTCCAGCGCCGCCTGCAGGTGCTCCCGGGCCTCGGCGCGCTGCCGCTGCCGGCGCAGGCGCTCGCCGAAGGCCAGCTGGGTGCGGGCCCGCTCGAACGGCATCACCGCGCACGCCTCGGCGGCCAGCGCGGCGGCGAAGGCCTCGCGCATCTCGCCGGGCTCGGCGAGCAGCGCCCGGCAGCGCAGCGCCGCGGCCCGCGCCCAGGCGCCGTCCCCGGCCGCCTCCGGCGCGTCCAGCAGCTCCCGGGCCTCGTCGGCGCGGCCCGCGCGGACGTACGCCTCGACGAGGTCGAACACCCACGGGACCACGGCCGGGTCGTGGATCTGACGCACCACCGGGAGCTCGCGTACGGCCTCGAGGCGGGTGATCGCCTCCGCGGCGTCGCCCTGGCTCAACGCCAGCAGGCCGAGCTCGTGGCCGGTGTACAGGGCCATGCAGGCGATGCCGAGCCGCTGCGCGACCTCCTCCGTACGCCCCACCCGGCGCTTACAGTCGTCCACCCGGCCCTGCACGGCGTCGAGACGGCCGGCGAAGAACAGCCCGTACAGGTTCGCCGAGCGGGTCTCGCTGGCCAGCCGCAGGCTCTCCGCCGCGCTGACCCGGGCGTCGTGCCACCGGCCGGTGCGGAACTGCAGCTCCGACTGGACGCCCAGCGCCTGCGGCAGCACGCCCAGCGCGCCGGTGGCCCGGGCGGCGTCGACGACCCGGTCCACCAGCTCGGCTGCCCGGTCGTAGCCGTCCAGCCAGATCCAGGTCAGCGCCGCGTGGCACATCTCCTGGGCGCGCAGGAGCGGGTCGGCGCGCAGCAGCTCGTCGTGGCAGTCGGTCAGCAGCCGGACGGCCTCGGCGCGCTCGCCCTGCAGGGCACGGCCGCCGGCGTACGCGACCGCGGCGACCAGCCGCGCCACGCCGCCGACCCGTACGCCCAGGTCGTGGCCGCGCCGGACCACCTCCTGCAGCTCGTCGATCCGGCCGATCATGAAGTACGGGATGCAGGCGTCGGAATACATCAGCGCCGCCCGGGCCGGGTCGGCCTGCTCCACGTCCTGCGCGCTGGTGGTGAGCCGCTCGAGGGCGCCGTCCGGGCGCTCGCGCCACATCCGCACGTACGCGTCCATGTGCTGGATGACCGCCCGCCGGCCCGGGTCGGTGGTCAGCGGCAGCGCCTCGGCGAGCAGCGGCAGCACCTGGTCGTTGCGCCCGGCCAGCTGCCAGCACCGGGCCGCGCGCAGCAGCCGGCGGGGCCGGTCGGGGCCCCGGCTCAGCCGTGCGGCGTGGCCGAAGGCGCGGGCGGCCGCCACGTACCCGGCGCGTCCGACGGCGCGCTGCGCGGCGCGTTCCAGCTCCGCGGCGACCCCGTCGTCGGCCTCCAGGGTGGCCGCGGCGAGGTGCCAGGCGCGGGCGTCGGCGGCGGCGTCGCCGGGCTCGTCGGCGAGCGCGGCGGCCAGCGCGGTGTGCGCGGCGCAGCGGTCGTCCATGGAGGCGCCGTAGTAGGCCAGCGAGCGCAGCATCGGATGGCAGAACTCGACCCGGCGCTCGTCGATCGCGACGATGTCGGCCTTCTCCGCCGGGGCGAAGTCGCGCAGCTGCAACCCGGTGGCGCGGGCCGCGGCGAGCAGCGTGCCGATGTCACCGCCGGCCGCCGCCGCGGCCAGCACCAGCGCGCGGCGGGTCGGCTCGGGCAGCTGCGCCAGCCGGGCGCCGAGCGAGCGCTCGAGCCGCGAGCCGGTCGGCAGCACCGGGGCGCCGATGGGGTCCCCGGCCGGGTCCGTCCACTCCCGGCACATCTCGAGCACGCCGAGCGGGTTCCCGGCGGTCGCGGCGTGCAGGCGGGCGGCCGTACCGGCCGGGGTGGCCGTCAGGGTCGCCCGGGCCAGGGTGTCGACCTCCTCCACGCTGAGGCCGCTCAGCGCGATGTGCGGCGCGCGCAGGTCGGCGGTGTCCGAGGCGTCGCGGGTGGCCAGCAGCAGCGCGATGCCGTCCGACTGCAGCCGCCGGCCGGCGAAGAGCACGGCCTCGCGCGAGGACGCGTCGAGCCACTGCAGATCGTCCACGACGACCAGCAGCGGCCCCGCCTGCGCGGCGGCGGAGAGCAGGCCCACGGTCGCGGCGCAGACCGAGAACCGGTCGCCGGCCACCGGCGGACCCAGCGCGAGCGCGCTGCGCAGCGCCGCGGCCTGCGGGGCGGGCAGGCCGTCCAGCTCGCCGAGCACCGGTCGCAAAAGGTCGGACAGACCGGCGAACGGGATCTCGGACTCCGCCTCGTAGCCGCGGGCGCTGAGCACCCGCATCCCCTCGGCGTGGTCGAGCGCGTACTTGATCAAGGTGGTCTTGCCGATGCCCGGCTCGCCGGTGAGCACCAGGGCGTCGCTGCGCCCGGCGCGGGCGTCTGTCAGAAGACCGTCGATCAATGCACGTTCGGCAGTCCGTCCGAGCATCATCGGCCGAGTGTATGCCGGTTGCCCGCATACGAGTTGTCCGCATACGAGGATGTCCGTACCGCGTCGGCATCGGCCGATCGGGCGGGCGTCGACCGGGGGTGTCAGCCATGACCGCGTCAGGGAGGTCCGGGCGGAGCACGGCGCTCACCGTGCTCAGCCCCATGCCGAGGCTGTGGGCGGGGCCGCTGCGCGCCATCCTGTACCTGCGCAAGCGCCTCGGGCCCAGCCGTGACCTGCAGGACATGTCGTTCATCCACTTCGCACACTGGAGCGTCATCACCGGGTTCCCGGGCCAGGAACGCCGCACACGGTACGCGTACCTGCTGTTCCGCAGCGACTTCAACGGCGACTGGGACGAGTACATCGACGCGTTCTCGATCGTCATCCCGCTGCGGATGGCGCTGATCTGGGGCTGGTCGTACGGCTTCCCCGGCGCGCTGCCCACCGAGCCGTTCCGCCGCTACATCCGGCACAACGACCTGCCCGTCGACCACTACTGGTCGGCGTACCCGGAGTCCTCGGTGAGCGAGATCGCCGCCGCGCTGCGGGTCCGCGACACGTACCGCGAACACCTCGGCGACACCGATCCCGCCGACGCGCCGGCCCACCCGGCGTGGCCGCGGTTCCTCGCCGACGTCCAGGGTGATCTGCACGCATGGGAGCGCGACGATGACACCGCAGTCTAGGGGCACCCGGTCCGTGACCGTCCTGGCCCGTATCGCCGACGATCGGGTGGAGGCGCTGCGCAAGACGCTCCGGGAGGCGGACGCGCCCTTCGCCCACGTGCCGGGCGCCCACGTCGTACGGCTCGTCGTCGTCGAGGACGTGGTGGCGCAGACCCGTCCGACGGTGTGGGGCTGGAAGGCGCGGCTGCTCGACCTCGTGGTGCACGCCGGGCGGGGACCGCAGCCCGATCGTCTGCCGCACCCGTACGTGCTGCTGACCGCGACGGTCGACGGGCCGCAGGAGCGCTTCTTCGCCGGCATGCGGGCTCTGGGGCCGCAGGCCGACGCGATCTGGGAGCACTGCGCGGGGTATCCCGGCAGCGAGCGCGCAGCCGACTTCGTCCGCTTCTTCACCCAGCGCAGCCTGCCCGCGGACTACACGTTCGCCGGCGCGCCGGAGGGCACCGTCCGCGAGCTGCGGGACGCGGTGGCGATGCGCCGCCGGCTCGCGTCGCTGGCCGCCGCCGGGAACGGTGGGCGCGTCCCTGCGCTGGCCACCTCCGGTCCGGCTCCCGTGCCGCAGCGGCCCCGCGCGGTGGTCTCCGAGGCGCTGTACCTCGGCGACATCCAGGGCATGGTGCTGCGCGGTTTCGGCCACCACCACGCGGCGGCCCACCTGTTCCTGCGCTTCGGTGACCCGGACGCGGCCCGCGCCTGGCTGGGCGGGCTGGCGCCGCGGGTGACGTCCGCCGCCCAGGTGCAGGAACGGCCCAACCGGGCCCTGCACCTGGGCCTGAGCCACGCCGGGCTCGGCGCGCTCGGCGTCTCCGCCGCCCAGCTGAGCGCCTTCCCCGAGGAGTTCCGCGCCGGCATGTACGCCCGCGAGCCCGCGCTGTCGCCGGGACGCGGTATCGAGCCGTGGTCGGCACCGTTCGACGGCACCGGCAGCGTCCACGCGGTGCTCATGGTCTCCGCGACGACGGCGGAGATCCTCGACGCGTGGCTGCGGGAGCTCCGCGCCGAGGCGGCGGGGCCGGGCGACGGCGTACGCGTCGTCGCGGAGATCCGGGGCGAGCGGCTGCTGGCCGACCCGGGCGGACGCCGGACGTTCGTGGAGCACTTCGGCTTCGCCGACGGGCTGTCCACGCCGCTGATCGACGGGTACGACGACGGCCCGCGCGAGGAGCTGCTGCCGCCCGGCGAGTTCGTGCTCGGCCTGCCCGATGTGGACGGCGACGAAGCCGGCCGGGGCGGGCCCGCCGGCCTGATCCGCAACGGCAGCTTCCTGGTCTACCGCAAGCTCGAGCAGGACGTCGCCGCGTTCCGCGAGACCACGTCGGCGGTGGCGGACCGGTTCGAGGGCGGCGCGGCCGACGTGGGCGCCGCGCTGGTGGGGCGTACGGCCGACGGCTCCTCGCTGGCCCGCTGCCCGGTCGCCTCGCACGTGCGCCGCGCCAACCCGCTGGACACGCTGCCGGGCGGGCTCCGGCTGTCGCGGCGCCACATGATGCTGCGCCGCGGGATCCCGTACGGTCCACCGCTGCCGGAGGGCGCCCCGGACGACGGACGGGAGCGGGGTCTGCTCTTCCTCGCCGTCATGGGCGACATCCACCGGCAGTTCGAGTTCGTGCAGACCCAGTGGATGGCCGACGGCAACGTGTTCGGCCGCGGCGGTGAGCAGGACGTCTTCACCACGGCGGGCGGTCCGCGGGCCCGCGTGCTGGTCGAGGGGGAGCCGCCGGCGTACGTGCCGGTCCCGCGGCCGCTGGTCACCTGCCGCGGCGGGGAGTACTTCCTGCTGCCGGGCCTCGCCGCCCTGGCTGCCCTGGCTCGTGGGGCGGGCCGGTGACCACCCCGCTGCCCGGCGACTGGTATCCGGGGCCCGCACCGCTTCCCCGCAGCGAGCCCGTGGGGGCCGCGCCGGTTTCCCGCAGCGAGGCCTCGGCGTCCGCGCCGGTCGTCCGCGGCGGCTATCCGGTGCTCGCCTTCGGTGACGATGCGCTGGTGGCGGTCGCGGTGCCCGGCGCCGGCGCCCGGCTGTCGGTGCGCCGCGACGTCGCGCCGCTGCTGGTGGCCCTGGCCGCGGCGTTCCACCGCGAGGTGCAGCCGCTGGACCCGCTGTCCTGCTGGGGGCATTGCCACGCGAGCGCGACGCGGGGATGGAACGGCCACGCGGCCGGAATCGCCGTGGACCTCAACGCGGCGGCGCACCCACCCGGAGCCTGCGGCACGTTCCGTCCCGAGCAGGTCCCGGCCGTACGCGGGCTGATCACCCGGTGGAAGTACCGGGGGCGGCCGGTGCTGACCTGGGGCGGTGGCGACCACCACGGCGGGGCGGCGGAGTCGCACTTCGAGATCGCGGTGCCGTACCCGGTGGCCCTCGCCGTCGCGGCCGGCCTCGCGACCTAGCGGATCAGGCCGCGGCCGCGTGCTCGAAACGGCGCAGCTCGCGGGCCTCCTTGGCGTACCGGGCCAGCAGGTGGATCGTGTGCGGCCCGGCGACGCCGTCGGGCTCCAGGCCGACCCGGTTCTGGAAGCGGCGTACGGCGGTGTCCAGGTCCTCCGGGGCCGTACCGACCGGCAGGCCGAGCTCGGCGAAGAGCTCGCGCACCGCCGCCGGGTCCGCGGACGGGCCCGGTTCGCCGTTCCAGCCGATCAGGCCGCCGACGGCGGTCCCGACCACACTGAGCATTCCTCGTGCCGACATCGTTACCTCCGCAGGATTCTCGTGGTGTGCCTGCAAGAATCCACCGGCGGCCTGTGCGTGACATCGGACAGCGGTCGTGACCTGCTGAGGGTCCGCTGCGACTTTCGGCCGACCGGCGCGGCAGCCGGGCTCTAGAATTCGTCGACGCGGCGGTCCTGGTCCGGGCAGACCGTGTCGATCGCCAGCTTGATCAGCTCCCGGGCGGTGGCCTGGTCGATCGCCTCGGCGTCGGCGGTGCCGAGGGTACGCGTCTGCGTGACGATCGCGTCGGCGTCGTCGCCCTTGCCCAGCCCGGTGCACGCGCGCGCCGCGACGGCGGCGATCTCGTCGTCCGGGCGGTCCTTCGCGACCTCGGGGAGGTTCCCGCGCACCCCCGCCACGAACGCGTCCGGGCCCGAGGCGGCCCGCGTCGTGGCCGCCGGCTCGGACGCGGGCGTGGTCGCGGCGGGCGCCGGAGCCGTCGCCTGCGGCGTCGTGGCGTCGTCGCACCCGCCCACAGCCAGCAGGAGCATCGCCGCTGCCAGCAGCCGCTTCGTCATCTCGTACACCCCCGGGTCGATGTTCGCCTGTGCCGCACACCTAACGGCCGGCGGCGGCAGCGGCCACGGATTCCGGCACGGCGTGCCCCGCACGGGTGACCCGCGGGCACTCAGCCGACCCACAGAGGGCTCACCGGAAGCTGACAAGTGACGGGGCGACAGTGGAGTCAACCGAGGAGGCTCAGCCATGACCGATCTGTCGACCCGTCCCGCGGACACCGGCGACCCGGCCGCCACCGCGCCGCCCGTCCCGCCGCTGCCGCCGATCGTCGCGGGTCACCGCGGCGGGGGCGAGCGGCGCCGGCCCCGTCGCGTCGCCGGGGGCGCGGCCCTGCTCGCCCTGATCGCCGGCGGAGGTACGGCCGGAGCCTTCGTCGCCGAGCGCTACGCCACCGCCGAACCGGCAGCCGCCACGGCCACCGCCACGACCGCCACCTCCACGCCGACCGGCGGCACCGGCCTGGCCGCCGTCGCCGCGAAGGTGTCGCCGAGCATCGTCACCGTCCTGGTCGACGGGCGCTCCGAGTCGGCGCTGGGCTCCGGGGTGGTCCTCGGCTCGGACGGTCTCGTGCTCACCAACAACCACGTCATCGCCTCCGGCGGCACGGTGAGCGTACGGCTGTCCGACGGGCGTACGGTCCCGGCCTCGGTGGTCGCGGCCGACACCACCCACGACCTCGCGCTGGTGCAGGCGAGCGGGCTGTCCGGGCTGACCCCGGTCACCTTCGGCACCGACGACAGCGTCGCGGTCGGCGACCCGGTCCTCGCCTTCGGCGCCCCGCTCGGCCTGGAGGGCACGGTGACCTCCGGCATCGTCTCGGCGCTCGACCGGCAGGTCGACACCGGGTCGGAGAAACTCACCGGGCTGCTGCAGACCGACGCGGCCATCAACGAGGGCAACTCGGGCGGCGCCCTGGTCGACACCTCCGGCAAGGTCATCGGCATCAACGTCGCGATCGCCACGGCGAGCGACCGGAGCACCGGCAGCGTCGGGGTGGGGTTCGCGATCCCGGCCGGCACGGTCACCCAGGTGGTCAGCCGGCTGGAGTCGCAGGCCCGCTGACCGCGGCCGGCCGGGCCCACCGTCCGCCGGGTGCGGCGACGAGCCGGCGCGGGGAGCGGTCCCGGACCGCTCCCCGCGCTTGACGCAGCCCCGGCTCACCCGGCCAGGTGGCCGTAGCGGTCCTCCAGCTCGCGCCACGTGCCCTGGGCCACCGCACGGCCGCCGATCAGCACGACCACCCGGTCGGCGCGGGACAGGGCGGCGCGTTTCGACGTCGAGCCGATCACCGTGACGCCGTGCTCGCGCAACGCCCGCCACAGGTCCAGCTCCGTGGTGACGTCCAGCGCCGACGACACGTCGTCGGCGATGAGCAGCTCGGTCCGTGGCGCCAGGGCCCGGGCCAGGGCGAGCCGCTGGAGCTGGCCGCCCGACAGGCGGGTGCCCTTGTGGCCGATGAGCAGCTGCAGGCCGCCGCCGGCCGCCGCCAGGTCGTGCTCCAGCTGCGCCGTCGTCACCGCGTCCGCGGCGTCGACCTCGTGCCCGAGCTCGATGTTGTCGGCGACCGTGCCGGAGAGCACCCGCGGCAGCTGGGCCACGTAGCCCACCTGGTTGGGCCGCAGGAACGTCTCCGGCTCGCGCACCGGGCGCCCGTTCCACGCCAGCGTGCCGGTGTGGTGCACGATGCCGGCCAGCGCCCGCAGCAGCGACGACTTCCCGGCGCCGACCGGGCCGACGACCAGCACCAGCTCGCCCCGCTCGACGGTCAGGTCGACGTCCTGCGCGCCGACCGTGCCGTTCTCGTGCACCGCGCTGAAGCCCGCGAGCTCGAGGCGCTGCAGCGGCACGCGCGGCGCCGCGGGCGGGGCGTCGGCCGTGCCGGCTGCGATGTCGACGCCGGGCACCGCGGAGGAGTACGCCGCCTCGCCGGCCATGGCCACCGTGCGCCGGGTCCAGACCCGGGCCGACGGGAAGTGCGACACCAGCGAGGCCGTGGTCCACGCGAACCAGCGGGCCGCGCCGAGCACCGCCACCGCGATCAGCGTCGCCGCCGCCGACAGCTCCCCGGCGAGATACAGCGCCCAGGCCGCGATCGGCAGCAGGCCGCTGAGCACCGACGGCGTGGACCGGGCCCACACCTGGATGGCGATCTCCTTGCGCTGCCGCTCGCTGCGGACCCCGTCCAGGCCGGCCAGATGCTTGAGGACCGGAACGGTCGCGCCGGCCAGCTTCACCGTGCGCGCCGCCGACAACGACGACACCAGCGCCGTCGCGAACGCCGCGCGGGCCGCCACCGTACGCCGTGCCGCCCGCTCGAGCCGCGGCCCGAACAGCGTGGCCATGAGGCCCGACACGACCATCGTCCCGACGAAGAATCCGGCCGGGACGAACGACTGCGCCGCCAGCGTCATCGTGACGATCATGACGATGCTGATCGACGTGTCGACGAGGTTGTCGGCGAGCATCACGACCCGCTCGGTGTCGCCGCCCTGGGCCACCACCTCGGCCGGGGTGTGCTTGCTGACCCGGCGCGGCCCGATCTGGCCGTGCACGAGCCGCAGGCTGATCCGCAGCATCTGGCGTACCCACCACTCGGGGAACCAGGCGCCGGTGTAGTACAGCGTCGGGATCGCCACGAGCAGCCCGGCCGCGATGCCCACGGCCGGCCACACCGGGTCGCCCACGCCGTCGACCACGTGCGACCAGAGCAGCGGCAGGATCGCGCCGTCCAGGCCGAGCAGCACCAGGATGACGAACAGCCCGACCGCGGCCAGGCCGTACCGGGCGTCGTTCGTGGTCAGCCGGAAGATCTCCCGCATCGTGTGCGCCGGCGGCTCGTCCGGCAGCGGCGGTGGTTCGGCCAGCGGCAGGCTGTTGCCGAGCTCGGCGCGGACCGGCCCGTCCGGCTCGCGTTCGAGCACCGCCACGCCGCCGCTGCCGCCCGGGTGCGGCTGCGCCACTACCCCGCCGCTGCCGGAACGGGCCGGCGCCGCGACGGCGGAGCTGGCCAGCAGCTCGGCGAAGCGCTGCGACGCGGCCAGCGGGCCGGCCTCGAGGACCTCGCCGTCGGCCAGCACGACGACCTCGTCGCAGCGCTGTACCGAGGAGAGCCGGTGCGCCACGATGACGCCGATGCGGCCCTGCAGCAGCCGGTCGGTGGCCCGCTGCACCCAGGTCTCGGTGACCGGGTCCATCCGTGCGGTCGCCTCGTCGAGGATCACCACGCGCGGGTCCCGTACGAGGATCCGCGCGAACGCCACCAGCTGCTCCTGCCCGGCGGAGAGCACGTAGCCGCCGTCGCCGAGCTTGGTGTCGATGCCGTCGGGCAGCCCCTGCGCCCAGCTGCTGAGCCCGAGCTCGGCCAGCGCGGTCGCGGCCCGCGGCAGCAGGTCCTCGTCGAACAGCGCGATGTTCTCGGCCAGCGAGCCGGCCAGGATCTCGGTGCGCTGCGGCACGATCGCGGTCCACCGGCGCAGGCCCTCGACGTCGAGGTCGTTGATGTCCGTACCGGCCAGGAAGACGGTGCCGCGGGGGACGTCCACCGCGCGGGTCAGGACCTTCGCGAGGGTCGACTTGCCGGAACCGGTGCGGCCGATGAGCGCGTACGACCGGCCGCGCCGGAAGGTCAGGCTGACGTCGCGCAGCGCGGGCGGCCGGGCGCTGTCCGACTCGCCGTACCGGAAGGTGAGGTCGCGGACCACCAGGTCGCCGTCGGCGGGGGGCTGCCCGCCGGCCGGTTCCTGCTCGACGCCGCGCAGCAGCTGCACCCGGCTCCAGGCGCCGAGCGCGTTCTGCAGCTCGGGGACCATCCGGGTGACGTGCTCCAGCGTGCCGCCGAAGCCGAGCGCCAGCAGCCAGACCGCGGTCAGCCGGGCGCCGTCGATGTGCCCGGCCGCCAGCGCCCACGCGCCGGCGACGACGAGAACGGCGATGAGCGTACGGGTGATCGCCCCCGCGCCCATCGTGATCCGCGACGACATCCGCCACACCAGGCGACCCCGGCGCAGCACCTCCTGTGCGCGCTGGGCGTAGAGGCGGCGCACGTACGGCGCGGCGAGGCTGGTCCGGACGTCGTCCTGCCCGTGGATCGCCTCCTCCATCACCGCGGCCAGGTCGGACCACGCCTCCTCCTCGCTGATGCGCGCGGGGGAGATGCGCTGGATCGGCTTGTTCATCACGACGACCAGCAGGACCGACACCAGCACCATGCCGAGCGCGGCGGGCCACCACGCGAAGAACGCGGTGACGACCGACAGGGCGGCCACGGCCAGCGACTGGGCCAGCCGTACGCCGCTGCCGCGCAGCTCGGACCCGACCTGGTAGACGTCGCTGTCGATGCGGTCCAGCAGCTCGCCGACCGGGGTGTTCTCCAGCGTGGGCACGTCCTGCCCGAAGGCCACCCGGCACAGCCCGCGGCGCACGGCGGCGGCCCAGTCGGCGGTCAGCCGGGCCGCGGCGAGGCCGACGAGCACGTCGCTGAGCACCGCCGTCACCAGGGCGGCGGCGAGCACCCCGAACAGCGGCACGGACCGGTTGACGAGCACCGCGCCGGCCAGTCCGAGGGCGCCGGCCTGACCGGCCGCGCCCAGCACGATGAGGACGGCGATGAAGGCGGTGCGACGGGGCGAAGTACCCCATAAGTCGCGGAGCAGGCGCATCGAACGTCCTCATTCGGCAGGGTGCGGCGGTGCCTCCATCCTGCGGCGGCCGGGGACGGGCCTCAACGCAATTACGGCTCCGGTGGATCGAGCGGCGCACGATCGCGGACGGCGGGCCCGCCGGGGCCGTGCGTGCCGCGGTGGCCGCCGCCGGGGAGTCCGGTCGGGTGGTGCCGTAGAGCCAGGCGGCGAAGAGGTCGTCCAGCTGCCGGCCGCAGATGCGTTCCGCGTGGGCGATGAAGTCGTCGGTCGTGACCGTGCCGCCGGCGTGCGTCTGCGGCCAGGTCCGCAGGATGCGGAAGAACGCCGCGTCGCCGACCGTCAGGCGCAGGGCGTGCGGGGTCATGGCGCCGCGGACGTACACCGGCGGGTCGAACAGGTGTTGCGGGCCGGGGTCGCCGATCGGCGGCGACCAGAACCGCGGGTCCCCGCGGAACAGCTCCGAGTGCCCAGTGCCCATTTCGGACAGTGGGCGTGTTGACAGGCCACCGGCGCCGGGAAAGTATCAGTGATGATCGATGTCTGCCGCCGATCGCGAGGAGTCCCGCGGATGCGCCGTTCCGCCGCTGTGGTGGTTGCCCTACTGGTATGCGCTTTCCCCGTGGCGCCGCCGGCCCGGGCCGCCGCGCCCGGTGCCGGGGCCGGGCCGCAGACCGCCGAGGACGTGTACCGCTATCTCGAGGATCCGGAGCTCACTGCCGAGGGGCAGGAGGAGCCGCACGCGGACCTGCGGCCGTACGGCTCGGTCGCGCAGGCCGCCGCGGACGTCACCGACCACGACGGGCCCAGCCCGTACGTGCGGAGCCTCGACGGCAGCTGGCGGCTGAAGCTGTTCGACAAGCCCGACGACGTCCCGGCCGCATTCCATCAGGCCGGGTTCGACGCCTCCGGCTGGCCGTCCGTCCGCGTCCCGCACACGTGGCAGTCGGACTTCATCGACCACCCGACGTTCCGCAACATCCCCAGCGAGATCGTGCCCGACGACCCGCCGCGGGTGCCGCGGGACGTGAACCCGACCGGCGCGTACGTGCGTACCGTCGATCTGCCCGCGTCCTGGCGCGGCGGCCGGGTGTTCCTGCGCTTCGAGGGCGTGACCAGCAACTACCTGGTGTGGGTGAACGGCGCGTACGTCGGTTACGACCAGGGCGGCTACACGCCCGCGGAGTACGACGTCACCGAGCGGCTGCATCCGGGCCGCAACACGATCGCCGTGCAGGTGCACCGCTGGGGCTCGGGCGCGTACCTCGAAGACTACGACCAGTGGCGCTACAGCGGGATCTTCCGGGACGTGTGGCTGTACCGCACGGAGCAGACGCGCCTGCGGGACGCGTACGTGACGACCGACCTCGACGCCTCCTACCGTGACGCGACGCTCTCGGCCCGGGTCGACGTGGCCGGCGCGGCCGGCGCCTTCACCGTGCGCGGCACCCTGCTGGACGGCCGCGGCCGGACCGTGACCACCGTCAGCGCCGCCACCGGCGTGGGACGGGTGACGCTGACCGCTCCCGTCACCGACCCGGCCAAGTGGAGCGCCGAGGACCCGAACCTCTACACGCTCGTCCTGCAGCTGCTCGACGCACGTGGCCGGGCGCTGCACACCACCGCGCAGGCGGTCGGCTTCCGGGAGATCGAGGTCCGCGACAAGCAGATTCTCGTCAACGGCAAGCGCATCCTCGTCAAGGGCACCAACCGCGCCGAGACCGATCCGGACACCGGCCGGCACGTGACCCGCGACAAGCAGCGCGCCGACGTCTTCCTGATGAAGAGCCTGCACCTCAACGCCGTCCGCACCTCGCACTACCCGTCGGACCCGTATCTGTACGACCTCGCCGACCGGCACGGGCTGTGGGTCGACGACGAGGTCGACATCGAGACGCACAACCACGAGAGCTGCCCGTCGGTCTGCCTCGCCGACCGACCCGAGTGGCAGAAGGCGTTCGCCGACCGGTTCCGGGCCATGGTGGAGCGGGACAAGAACCACCCCAGCGTCATCTTCTGGGACACCGGCAACGAGGCCGGGCTGGGCGCCGCGCACTTCGCGATGGCGGCGTGGGCGGACGCCAACGAGCCCACCCGGCTGCTCTACCACCAGTCCAACAACCCGGACGGGGACGCGCCGTACGCCGACGTGGACGGCCCCCGCTATCCGACGCCGGCGCGGCTGGAGGCCCGGACGCTCAGCAGCGCCAAGCCGATCGTCATGGGCGAGTACGCCCACGCCATGGGCAACGGCCTCGGCAACTTCGACCAGTTCTGGGCCCTCGCCCGCAGGTACCCGTCGATGCAGGGCGGCTTCATCTGGGACTGGGCCGAGCAGAACCTGCGCCAGCCGCTCGTGGTCACCCCGGACTCCTCGCCGAGCCGCATCCAGGCCTTCTTCGTCGGCAAGCCCGCTCTCGTGCCGGGCCGCCGCGGCCAGGCCGTCGGTCTGTCCAGTCTGGACGACTTCGTCGACGTGTTCCGCGACCCGCGGCTCGACCTGACCGGGCCGCTCACCCTCGACGCGTGGGTCAAGCCGGGGGAGTGGGCCGGCAGCTTCCCGATTCTCACCAAGGGCCGCGGGTACGCCCTGCAGATGCGCGACCGCGACACCCTCGAGTTCGGCGTGGACGCGGGCGGCTGGGCGACCGCCGCGGCCGACGTCCCGGCGGACTGGTACGGCGCCTGGCACCGCGTCACCGGCGTGTACGACGGCTCGGCGCTGCGCTTGTTCATCGACGGCGACCAGGTGGCCACGACGGCGCGTACGGGAGCCGTCGACCCGGGCCTGTTCGAGGTCAACATCGGGCACAACGCCGAGACCCAGCGCGACAACGACCTGCGCAACGCCCGGCTCGCCCGCGGTCTCGTCGATGACGTCCGCGTCTACGGGTCCGCCGTCACCCCCGACCGGGCGGCGGACGGGGAACCGGTGCTCGCGCTGGACTTCGACACGGCCCAGCGCCGCGGCGACTTCCTCAGCCTCGGCATCAGCCTGTCCGGCACCGACGGGCTCGTCGGCTCCGACCGGTACGTGCAGCCGGAGACCGCCGAGATGGCGTGGGCGCAGGCCCCGATCCGGATCAGCGCCGTCGACGCGGCAGCCGGGAGGATCCGCGTCCACAACGAACAGCAGGCCGGGTCGCTCGAGTTCCGGCTGCGGTGGGCGGTGACCGAGCAGGAGCGCACGCTGCGATCGGGGACGCGGACCGTGCGGCTCGGCCCGTCGGAGTCGGCGGACCTGGACCTCGGCGCGGCGCCGGCCGACCCCGAGGACCGCGAGCGGTTCCTCACCGTGGCCGCAGTCAGCACGCAGGACCGCGCGTGGGCCCGGCGCGGCTGGGTGCTCGGGCACGACCAGTTCGCCGTCGGCGGCAGCGCGGTGCCCGGCGTCCTGCCGGTTCCCGTACGCGGCGCGCCGACGCTCACGAGCCACGACGGCACGGTCACCGTGTCGGGCCGCGGGTTCACGTACCGGTTCGACGCCGGCGAGCTCGCCTCGATGCGGGCCGGCGGGCGCGAGCTGCTGCACGGCGGCCCGCGACTGGACGTGTACCGGCCGCCGACCAGCAACGAGACGTACGACTGGGGCACCGACGACCGCCGGGTGTGGCACGAGACCGGGCTGGACGCGCTGTCCACGAGCGTGACGGCGGTGCGGACGTCCACCGAGGCCGACGCCGCCGTCGTCGAGGTGCGCACCCGCTCGACGGGCACGGGCATCGCCTTCGACCAGACGCTGCGCTACCGCATCGACCGGCGCGGGACGATCAGCCTGCGGCAGGAGGTCGTGCCGTCCGGCCCGCGCCTCGGCGAGCTGCCGTACCTGCCGCGCGTGGGGCTGTCGATGCAGGTGCCCGACGAGATGCAGCGGTTCGCCTACTACGGGCGCGGGCCGCAGGAGTCGTACAACGACCGTCGCAGCGGCGCGCCGATGGGGGTGTACCGCAGCACCGTCGACCGCGAATACGTGCGCTACTCGCGGCCGCAGGCGTACGGCAACCACACCGACGCGCGCTGGGCCTCGCTCACCGACGGGCGCGACGGGCTGCTGGTCGGCGGCATGCGCGACGTCAGCGTCACCGCGTACGACCGGCTCGACCGGGCCGAGTACGACCACCAGCTGCCGCTCGTGCGCAACCCGGACTGGGTGACGCTGCACGCCGAGGCGGGGGAGACCGGCATGGGCGAGACGCCGAACTCGGTGCTGGCGCCGTACCGTCTCGCGCCGAACCGGCCGTACGCCCAGGACCTGGTGTTGCGGCCGCTGACGCGGCCGGAGGCGGCGGCCGGCGGCGTGCCGGACTCGGATGTCCCGGCGCCCTGCCCGCCGTCGCTGACGGCGGCCACCGACGGCGAGGTGCAGCCCGGCGTGCCGGAGGCGGTCACCGTCACGGCGACGGCCCGGTGCGCGGCCGGCCTGACCGACGCGAAGGTACGGCTGGCAGCGCCGGAAGGCTGGACCGTCGAGCCCGAGGTGGCCGAGCTGGGCCGGGTCGCGTACGGCACCCCGGCGCAGGCGGCCTTCCGCGTGACCGCCCCGGCCGGCACCGACGTCGGCACGTACGAGCTGACGGCCACCGCTGTGACGACCACCCCGACCGGGTTCACGTCCACGACGACCGCCACCGCCACCACGACCGCGCCGCTGCCGCCGGGCTGGTCGTGGCTCAGCGACCGGCCGTACACCGCGCAGGCCAACGGTTGGGGACCGGTCGAGAAGGACCGCAGCAACGGCGAACAGGCGGCGGGTGACGGCGGACCCCTGACCATCGCGGGTACGGCGTACCCGAAAGGCCTGGGGGTGCACGCCACCTCCAGCGTGACCGTCCCGCTCTCCGGCAGCTGTTCCCGGCTGCGCGCCGACGTCGGGGTGGACGACGAGACCGGCAGCGACGGCTCGGTGGTGTTCTCGGTGTGGCTGGACGGCGTACGCCGCTACGAGTCCGGTGTCCTCACCGGAGCGTCCGCGGCCACCCCGGTCACCGTCGACCTGACCGGCGCGCAGACCCTGGAGCTGCGGGTGGCCGACGCGGGCGACGGCAACGCCCACGATCATGCGGACTGGGCGGGGGCGCGGCTAGCCTGCAGCTGATGCATCCCCCTTCACCCTGGAACCTGCGCGGCCGCCTGTACCTGTCGGTGTTCGCGCTGCCGGCCGCCGCGCTGCCGCCGCTGCCCGCCGGCATCCGCCCGCTCACCGTCGCGGGCCGGGTGCTGCTCGGCGCCGCCTGGGTCCGCTACGAGCCCGGGGGCACCCTGCACTACCGCGAGCTGCTGACGGCCGTGCTGCTGCGCGACCTGCGGGTGTCGATCGTCGACATCTGGGTCGACAGCGAGGCCTCCCGCGACGGCGGCCGCGAGCTGTGGGCCATCCCGAAGGACCTGGCCACCCTGGCGATCGACCCGCCGGCGGCGTCCGCGGCCGGGATCGCGACGGCGGTGCTCCGGCCGGGCCGCCGGTGGCCGGGGCGCTGGCCCACCCCGATGTCCCTGCGCCAGGCGCGCGGCGACACGCTGGTGGAGACCCCGGTCCGAGGGCGTACGGCGATCAGGGGAGCCCGGATCGCGTGGACGGCTGAGCGGGACGGGCGGCTGGCGTACCTGACCGGTCGCAAGCCGATGCTGTCGCTGATGCTGGACGGCTTCCGGATGCGCTTCGGCCGCTGACGGTTGCATGCCGGCGGGCTCCGCGGGTAGAGATGCAGCGGTGAAGAGCCTCGCGCGTGGTCTCGTGGCCGGTGGAATGGTGTTCGTCCTGGCGGCGTGCTCGTCGGACGGTGACGCCGGGTCCGGCTCCGCGCCGCGGGCGACGGTGTCCGCCTCGGGTCAGGCCGACGTGCCGGCGCCGGTCGCCACGGCCGTACGCCCGCTCGCCGGCACCGGCGCCGCCCCGTTCGACCAGCCTCGAAGCCTACAGGCCCCGCCCGGGTGGACCGTCGAGGTGTGGGCCCGGGTGCCCGGCGCCCGGCTGTTGGCCTGGACCCCGGACCGGCGGCTGCTGGTGTCCCGGCCCAAGTTCGGTGACGTCGTCGCGCTGACCCCCGGCGCCGGCGATGCCGCGCCGGCGCAGAACACCCTGGTCGACGGGCTCAACCAGCCGCACGGGCTCGCGTTCGCCGGCGGCACGCTCTACCTGGCCGAGAGCGATCAGGTGGACGGGTTCACGTACGCCGCCGGAGCGCTGTCCGGCAGACGGGTCGTCGTCGGCGGCCTGCCCGACGCCAAGAGCCCGGAGCTGGGCGGCGCGTACGCCCACGCGCTCAAGAGCGTGGCGGTCGGACGCGACGGCGCGCTCTACGTCTCGATCGGCTCGACCGGCAACATCTCGGCCGAGGATCGCGACGCCGGCCCCGAACGCGCGTCGATCCTGCGGGTGCCGCCGGGCGGCGGGCCGGCCGCGGTGTTCGCGCGGGGCGTCCGCAACGGGACGGGACTGGCCGTGGACCCCGACGGCGGGGTGTGGACGGCGGTCAACAACCGGGACAACATCGCCTACCCGTACGACGGCGACGACCGCGGCGAGGTCCTCACGTGGTATGTCAACGACCACCCGATGGAGCCGCTGGCCCGGCTCACGCAGGGACGCGACCTCGGCTGGCCGTACTGCAACCCCGATCCCGACCTGCAGCCGGGCGCGAAGGACTCCGCGCTGAGCTACACCGGCCGCCCGTTCGTCCGCGACGTCGAGACGAACGCCGACGGTTCGAAGCTCGACTGCGCGGCGCTGCCCCCGGTCGAGCAGGGCATGGGCGCGCACTCGGCGCCGCTGGGGCTGAGCTTCGCCACGGCCCCCGGCCTGCCGGGCGGGTACGGCCCCGGAGCCCTGGCCGGCGTGCACGGCTCGTGGAACCGCAAGCCGCCCCGGGCGCCGGAGGTGTCGTTCTTCGCCTGGCGCGACGGCGCCCTCGGGCCGCAGCAGACCCTGCTGACCGGCTTCCAGGCCGAGGACGGCTCCCGCTGGGGCCGGCCCGTGATGGCCGTGCAGGGTCCCGACCGGGCGCTGTACGTCAGCGACGACCTCGCCGGGGCCGTCTACCGGGTGACCGCGCCGTAGCGCCCCTCGTCCAGATCGGCGAGCAGGCCGGGGTGTGCCGGTGTCCAGCCCAGCAGCTCGCGGGTGATCGCGGCGAACGCCGGGTTGTCCAGCTGTGCGAACGTGGCGAGGAAGCCGAAGTAGTCATCCGCCTCGCCGGGGCCGATGCTCCGGACCGGGAGGTCGAGGACGCGGCCCACGGCTGCGGCGATCTCCCGGAACGGGACGCCTTCCTCGGCTGCCCCGTGCAGGCGTGACCCGGCCGGCGCCTTCTCCAGGGCCAACCGGTAGAGCGTGGCCGCGTCGAGGGTGTGCACGGCCGGCCACCGGTTGGCGCCGTCACCGACGTACGCCGCGTACCCGTTCCTGCGGGCCGCGGCGATGATGACCGGGATGAAGCCGTGGCGGTCGAGCGAGCTGTGCACGGTCGGCGCCAGCCGGACGACGCTGGAGCGCACGCCGCGCGAGGCGAGCCCGGCGACGAAGTTCTCCGCGTCGATCCGGTAGCCGCCGTCGGGGAAGACGTCCTGCTCGGTGCCGGGCCGGCCGCTGACGCCACCGGTCACGAGCATGGCCGTCCCGCTCGTGCCGACCAGCGGCTTGCCGGAGCCGTCGAGTCCGTCGGCGAGGGCCCGGAGAGCGGCGAGGTCGGCCTCGGCGGCCCCGGCCAGGTCGCCGGTGACCATGAGGTCGTGGCGGAACGCCAGGTGGATGACGCCGTCGGCGGCGGCCGCCTCGCGCCGCAGCACGTCGAGCTCGGACAGGTCGCCCCGGATGGGCTCGCCGCCGAGCTTCTCGACGTCGGCGGCGGACGAGTCGGAGCGGGCCAGCCCGGCCACGTGATGTCCGGCGGCCCGCAGCTCGGGCACGACTGCCGAGCCGAGGTGACCGGAGGCGCCGGTGACGAATACGCGCATGGTGGTTCCTTCCCGAAGGTGGATGTCGCTTTGTGACATGACCGTACCCCCGGGATGTCACACCGCGACATGCCCGCAGCGGATGTCGCAGTGTGACATCGGATACCATCGGCGGCATGGCCCGCTGGCAACCCGACGCGCGTGGCCGCCTCGCGGCGGCGGCCCTCGAGCTGTTCGCCGAGCGTGGCTTCGACCAGACCACGGTCACCGACATCGCCGCCCGCGCCGGCCTGGACAAGCGCACCTTCTACCGGCTCTTCGGCGACAAGCGCGAGGCGCTCTTCAGCGGCAGCGACCAGCTCGAGACGATCCTGGTCAAGGCGATCGCGGAGGCCGGCGCCGCGCCGTTCGACACGGTCGTCGCCGCCTACCGGCGGGTGGCCGAGGAGGTCTTCGCCGGCCGCCTCGACTCGGTCCGGGTGCGTCAGACGATCATCGAGAGCAGCCCTGAGCTCCAGGAGCGCGAACTGCGCAAGACGGTCTCGCTGGCGGCCGCGGTCGCCGCCGCGCTGCGGGCCAAGGGCGTCGGCGAGACCGCGGCCACCCTTGCGGCCGAGTCCGGCTCGACCGTCTTCCGGGTGGCGTTCGCCCAGTGGGTCGCCCCGGGCAACGAGACCTCGCTCGCCGACCTGATCGCCGAGGCGGCCGCCGAGCTGCGCGCGGTCACATCCCCGTAGGCCCGTTGCTGACCCCAGGCTCGCCGGCCTGCCGTGCCGCCGGCCGGCTGGACCCACCCAGTCCGCCGCCTGACCCGGCGTTCCCCCGCCTTCAGCTCCTCGGCCGGTTCGTGAGACGGGTCCGGCGGCGCACGGGCAGCAGCGCGCCGGCCCACCAGGGCAGCGACGGAATCAGCAGGCCACCGAAGAGGACGCGCTCGTCAGTGGGAGTGCAGGGTGAGGAGGGTGATCTCGCTCGGTGCGAACACCCGGAACGGTGGTCCCCAGAAGCCCGTCCCCCGGGACGTGTACAGCTGGGTCCGCTCGCCGTGGCGGGTGAGGCCCTGCAGGACCGGCTGGTCGAGCCGGACCAGGTAGTGGAACGGCCAGATCTGGCCGCCGTGGGTGTGGCCGGAGATCTGCAGGTCGACGCCGTGCGCCACCGCGCCGGCGATCTGGTGGGGCTGGTGGGCCAGCAGCAGGACCGGGAGGTCCGGGTCGGCGCCGCGCAGGGCCGCCTCGTGGTCCATGTGGTGGCCGGGTACGCCGGAGCCCGCCGCCGTGCGGTCGTCGACGCCCGCGATGACGAGGCTGCTGCCGTCGCGGGTGACCACGACGTGGCGGTTGTGCAGCGCCTCCCAGCCGAGGGAGGCCATGTGTTCGACCCAGCGCTGGGCGCCGGAGAAGTACTCGTGATTGCCGGTGACGTAGACGCGGGCGAGGCGGGCCCGGACGTCGCCGAGCGGGGCCGCCTGCTCGCGGCGCTGGGCCACTTCGCCGTCCGCGATGTCGCCGGTGTGCGCGACGACGTCGGGGTGCAGCGAGTTGACGACCTCCGTGACGCCGCGCGACCAGCGGGTCCGGTCGATCGGCCCGTAGTGGGTGTCGGTCAGCAGCACCAGGCGCAGCTCGTCGAGGCCGGCGCCGAGGCGGGGGATCACCACGTCGATGCGGCGCACGCGGGGGACCCGCATGGCTTCCGCGTACCCCCAGAGCAGCAGGAACAGTGCGATGAGGGTGACCACCGCCGTGACGACGCGGGAACGGCCGGGGTCGGCGACGCCCGCGGCGGCCAGCACCAGGCGCAGGACGTTGCCCAGGAGCGACCAGACGAACAGCACCCAGACGACGCCGAGGAGGGTGTCGGCGATCCGGGCCGGGCCGTCGCGGTGGCGGCTGCCGTGACCGCTGAACATCAGCACGGGGAAGGCCGCGAGGGCCAGCGCGAAGACGGCCGTCAAGGCCGCGAAGACCGCGCCGGGCCAGCGGTTGCCGGCCCAGGTGAGCGTCCACCACGGTACGCCGAAGAGCAGCAGCAGGACGGCGGTGACGATCAGGCCGAAGCGTACGGCCCGCCCGGGCCGCCGCCGCGGCTCGGTCTCGACGGTCTCACCGGCAGACACGGGGAAAGTCTGCCACGCCGGGCTCACCCGATCGGTGGTGGCGGCGTCCCGATGGCGTGGATGAGCGTGGCGGGGACGATCAGGTCGGCGCGCTCGCGGGTCGCGGTGATCACCGCGGCGTTGCGTTCGTCCGTGCCGGTGGCCCAGGCGACCGCGGCCGATTCGTCCTTGCCGAAGCGGCGGTGCCGGTCGATCAGCCGGTGCAGGCGGGTCTCGTCGTCCAGGTCGGCGTACCAGACCTCGTCGAGCAGCGGCCGGACCCGGGACCACCGGTCGTCGTCGACGAGCAGGTAGTTGCCCTCCGAGACGATGAGCCGGGCCGCGCGCGGCACCGGGATGGCTCCGGCGATGGGCTGCTCGATGACCCGTTCGAAGCCCGGCGCGTAGATGATGTCGTCGGTGTCCTCGTGCAGCCGGCGGAGCAGCGCCGCGTACCCGAGCGCGTCGAAGGTGTCCGGCGCGCCCTTGCGGTCGCGGTTGCCGAGCCGTTCGAGCTCGGCGTCGGCGAGGTGGAAGCCGTCCATCGGCACGTGTGCCACCCAGTCCGCCGGACCGTCCGCGGCGATGGCGGCGACCAGCTCCTCGGCGAGGGTGGTCTTGCCGGCGGCCGGCGCGCCGACGATACCCAGCACCGCCCGGCGCCCGTCCCGGACCAGCCCGCGGGCCCGCTCGACCAGTGCGTCGAAGGTGAGCGGGCCGCCGGCCGCGGTCCCGGCAGGGGATTCGAGAGTCACCGTTCCGGTTTACCCGATCCCGGCCGCACTGGGGAAGGCTCGGGTCACAGTCCGAGTCGCAGGCCCGCGACGCCGGCGGGGGAGAGCGGCCGGGCGGTGGCACGGACGAGGTCGGCGTGGATGGCCGCCGGGAGCTGGGTGCCGAGCGCGCACAGCGCCGGATAGTGGTCCAGCACGTCCCGGTGGCTGAGCGCGCCGACGCCGATCAGCAAGCCGTTGACCGCGCCGGGGTTGCGGGTGAGCTCCGCGCACAGGTCCATGCGCCACACCGGGTCGTCGATGTGCGAGGCGAACTCCCGGGCGATGCGGTTGCCGGTCGACAGGGTCGACTCGGGGGCGGCGTGGCGGCCCGAGGGGGCCAGCACCGGCGCGAGCCGTACCGCCACACCCAGCCGCACCGCGAGCGCCGGCAGGGTGAGCACCTCCAGCCCGAACGAGCACGTGTCGCAGAGCCGCTGGAACGTCTCGGCGTGCACGACCACGGCGGGGCGCGGGCAGCCGGCCGCCGGCCCGCACACGGTGTCCATGATGATCTCCGCGAGCCGTCCCGACTCGTCGAAGCGGCCGACGCCGAAGAACATGGACGGTGTCTCTCGGTAACGGGCAAGCGCGGCCCGTTCGCTGCCGTAGCCGTCGGGGTCCACGCCGATGCGGGGTACGCCGTGCTGCGCTTGGAGCTGGATGAGTCGGAACATCCTGGTCACTCCCGGGGGTGTCGGAGGGCGGTGCATCCCCGGGTACGGGCGGGCGGCCTCGGCGGTTCATTCCTTACGCTGGGTGTACGAAAAGCTGCCCTTTTGCCGCTGTGCCGTGAGCCGGAGGCAGTCGAACGTCACAGCGTGCAACGCGTAGATCGCTGCGGTCAGCGCCCCGAGCATGCCTGCGAGGATCACGATGATGCGCCCGTCGAGGGCGCGCCACGCGGTCGGCAGCGCGGTCAGGCCGAGCACGAGCGCGGCCTCACACGCGGCCTCGGCAACGCGGCGCGCACGGTCTGATGTCATGGTCATCACCCTGCCGTCACGCAGGGTGCCCGCGCTTCCCTCCGCAGCCGGATCGGCGGCTATGACTTTCGGTGGAGGCCTCCGCGGCTCCGTCTCAGTGCAAAAACCCAGAAAACGCCCATCGGGTACGGCGAGCGCCTAGCGTGGACGTGTGGCCCCGTTCCGGTGCCGACGCCCCGCCGACGGCGAAAGGTGACCCCATGACCGTGCAGATCCCCGCAGCCCGGTACGACGACCTCGCCGAGAACCTCGCCGCCCGCATCGAACGGCGGCTGGCCGTGCTCGCCGACGAGCTGGAGCACGCCGACATCGTCGCGTACGAGGCGGACCGCGGCCTCGCCACCCGTGGAGGTGTCGTGAGAATGACCGTCGCCGATATGTCGGCGATCGTCGCCGCAGTCGTGCTGGACAGTGCGGAAAGCGCCCCGTAACGTGGCCTGAGCGGCGCAGACGTGGCGCCGCGCACCGGCCGGACGAGTTCAGCGAACCACGAAGCTTGCCGGGTCTCTGACCGATAAGGGTCATATCCAGCCGGCGAGTGGGAGGATCGGAGTGACCGTCGCGGCGTCCCCGGCGTGGCAGAGCCTGCCCGCGCTGATGTACCACTCCGTGTCCGCGGTCGCCGGTCCGCTGCGCGACCTCGCGGTGCCGCCGAAGCGCCTCGCCGAGCAGCTGCAGGCGCTGACCGCGGCCGGCTACCGGCTCGTCGGCCTGACCGAGGCGCTCGACCTGCTCGAGCACGGCTGCACCGACCGGCTGGTGGCGATCACCTTCGACGACGGCTACCGCGACTTCCTCACCGAGGCGGTCCCGGTGCTCGCCGAGGCCGGCGCCGGCGCCACCCTGTACGCCTCCGTCGGCCACCTCGGCCGGTACGCGGACTGGCTGGGCCGCTGGGCGCCGGACTTCGGCAAGCTGCTCACCTGGGACGAGCTGGCCGAGGTGGCCGACGCCGGCATCGAGATCGGCAACCACAGCCTCGTGCACCACCCCTTGGACGTGCTGCCCGCCGCGCAGCTGCGCGAGGAGACCGTCCGCAGCAAGGACGAGCTCGAGCAGCGGCTCGGGCGGCGGGTGCGCGGCTTCGCGTACCCGCACGGCTACAACGGCGCCAAGGTGCGAGCGGCGGTACTGGCGGCCGGGCACGACAACGCGACCGAGGTCGGACGGCGGCTGCACACCCCCGGCGAGCGCCGCTTCGCCGTGCCGCGCCTGCAACCGACCCCGGACGTGACCGGTGAGCAGCTCGTGGAGCTGGTGGCCGGCGGTGGGTCGCCGCTCGTGCCGCGCCTCAAGCAGCTCGCCCAGCCCGGCTGGCGGATGGTGCGCCGGGTCGCCCGCGCCGCCGGACGGAACCTGACATGAGCCGGGCCCATCGCGCGCCGGTCGAGGGCGTCCCCGACGCCGGCCGGGACCCGCGGACGAGCCCGGCCCACCGCGCGCCGCGGCGCAGGATCACCCGGCGGCATCTGCTCGGCATCGCGGCGGCCGCGGCGGCGGTGCCCGTGGCGACGGTCGGCCTGCAGCAGGTACGCACCAAGGACACCCCCGCCGAGGCGACGACCTCGCCCGGGCGTCCCGGGGTCAAGCCGTCGGCCGCCGCGCCGCCCACCGTCGTGACCAGGGGCGGGGGGACGGTGCCGTTCCGCAGCGGCAAGGCGATGCTGGGGGCGTACCTGGATCTGTCGGGCCGCACCGCGGCGCAGGCGCAGGCGCTGCGCCGGCAGCAGACCGGCCGCGACGAGCGGATCGTGCACGTCTTCTACGACTGGGGCGACCTGCTGCCCCGCACGATCGCCGGGCTGCCCGAGCACGCGTTCCCGATGGTCTCCTGGCGCGGCACCCGCTACACCGACATCACGTCGGGCTCCGCCGACGATCTCATCGCGCGTGCCGCCCGGCGGCTCAAGGCGCAGGGCCGGCCGCTGCTGCTGCGCTGGGCCTGGGAGATGAACGGCGACTGGTACGGCTGGGGCGCCGCCCGCAACGGCAAGGACCCGGCCGGCTTCATCGCGTCGTGGAAGCGGCTCCGCGGCATCTTCGCCGACGAGGGCGCGACCAACGTCTCGTGGGTGTGGGGCCCGAACTGGAACTCGTCCCCGGTCGCCGACTGGAACACCTACGCGGCGCTGTACCCGGGAGACAAGTACGTCGACTGGGTCGGCGTCTCGGGCTACAACCTGCACCACGAGACGCCCGAGACCCTGTTCGGACCGATCTACCGCTCGTACGCCGCCCGCAAACCCATCCTGATCAGCGAGGTGGGAGCGGTGGACCGCGGCGGCCGGACGAAGGCCGACTGGATCACGCTCTTCGCGAAGTGGGTCGAGGCGCACCCGGCGGTGGGCGGTGTCGTGTGGTTCGACACCGACACCCACCCCGGGTTCACCGAGAAGTGGCGCATCGACACGGGCCCGGAGTCGCTCGCGGCGTACGTGGCGATGGCCAAGAGCCCGCGCTTCAGCGGCTAGCCTTCTCCGCGGCCTCCACGGCGTTGCGGAACAGCATCGCCACGGTCGTCGGGCCGACCCCGCCCACCCGTGGCGTGAGCGCGCCGGCCACCGTCGCGACCTCCTCCGCCACGTCGGGCAGCAGCCGGCGGCCCTCGTAGCGCACGCCGGCGCCGATCACCGTCGCGCCCGGCTTGACGTGCTCGGGCTGGATGATTCCGGGCACGCCCGCGGCGGCCACGAGGATCTCCGCGCGGCGGGTGTAGCGCTGCCAGTCGGGCACGCCGGTGTGCACGACCGTGACCGCGGCGTTGGCGGTCGGGCGCTTCTGCGACAGCATCATCGCCAGGGGCCGGCCGATGGTCGCGCCCCGGCCGAGGATGACGACCTCGTGGCCGGCGACCGGGATCTCGTAGTGCGCCAGCAGCGCCTCGATGCCCGCCGGCGTGCACGGGCGCGGGCCGGGCAGCCCGACGGAGAGACGGCCGAGGTTGAGCGGGTGCATGCCGTCGACGTCCTTGTCGGGGTCGACGGTCATCAGCGCGGCGTCGTAGTCGATGTGCGCGGGCGGCGGGTACTGGATGAGCAGCGCGTGCACGGCCGGGTCGGCGTTCAGCCGGTCGATGACCCGGTGCAGGTCGTCCTGGGTGGCGGTGGCGGGCAGGTGCTCGTGCGGCGAGACGAAGCCCAGCTCGGCGGCCTGCCGCTGCTTGATGCGGATGTAGCCGGCGCTGGCGTCGTCGTCGCCGACGAGGATCGTCGCCAGCACGGGCTGCACGCCGGCTTCCTTGAGCTTCGCCACGCGCTGCGCGACGTCGGCGAGGACCGCGTCGGCGACGGGCTTTCCGGGCAGGAGCCGGGCCTCGTGGGCCGGCGTCTCCGGGCTGTCGGACATGCGCGTCTCCCTTGGTGTGGGCACCCAGGCGGACGGCGCCCACGACGTGCTCCCCGATGGTGGTCCCCATCCTCGATGCCGCCAGTCGCGTGTCGCCGACAAGTATGCCGTGCCCGTTCCGGGGCGGGCGACCGTGTCACCCGGGGGCGAAGGAGAGCGCTCTCTGGATCGAATTTTGACCACGTGGTAGAAATTTCGGTAGCGCTTCCATCGACATCTGTCGACGTCAGGAGGACACGATGAGCCCCGTCTCCGTCCAGCTCTACTCGGTGCGCGACGCGTTCGCCGCCGACCCCGCACGCACGATGCGCCGCCTCGCCGAGATCGGGTTCACGCAGGTGGAGCCGTACGGCGTGGTGGAGAACGCCGAGGCGCTGCGGGCCGGCCTGCTCGCCAACATCGAGCCCCACGTCGACGCGGCGCGCTGGCACGACGCGGACGGCGTCGCCGCCACCGCCCGGGCCCTCAACGAGGCGGCCGAGGTCGCAGCCGGGTACGGCATCACCGTCGGCTACCACAACCACTGGTGGGAGCCGGCCGCGCGCGTCGGCGGGCGCAGCGCCTTCGAGGTCTTCGCCGAACAGCTCGCCCCCGGGCTGGTGCTGGAGGTCGACACGTACTGGGCGACGGCCGCCGGGGAGCACGCACCCACGCTGCTGCGGAAGCTCGGCGAGCGGGTACGGGCCATCCACGTCAAGGACGGCGCCCTGGCCACCGACGGCAGCGGCCAGGTGCCCGCCGGGCAGGGCCGGGTGCCCGTGGCCGAGGTGCTGGCCGCCGCGCCGCACGCGCTGCGGGTCATCGAGTTCGACGCGTACGCCGGTGACATCTTCGACGGCCTCGCCGCCGGCCTGGCGTACGTGCGGGGGCAGGGCCGGTGACCGCGGGGCCGGTCGGCGTCGGCATCGTGGGCGCGGGCACGATCAGCGACACGTACCTGCGCAACCTCACCGCTTTCCCCGACGTGCGGGTGCTCATGGTCGCCGACCTCGACACCGGACGGGCGGCGGACCGGGCGGCCGAGCACGGCGTCCCCCGCTCCGGCACGGCCGCCGAGCTGCTCGCCGAGCCCGGCGTCGAGATCGTGGTGAACCTGACCGTGCCGGCGGCGCACGTCGACGTGGGCCTCGCCGCGCTCGACGCCGGCAAGCACGTGTGGACGGAGAAGCCGCTCGCCCTGGACCGGGGCTCCGCCCGTACGCTGCTCGACCGGGCCGCCCGGCAGGGCCTGCGCGTCGCGAGCGCGCCCGACACCGTGCTCGGCGCGGGTCTGCAGACCGCACGCCGGGCGCTGGACGACGGCCGCATCGGGCGGCCGGGCACCGCGCTCGCGCTGTTCCAGTCGCCGGGGCCGGAGAGCTGGCACCCGTCGCCGGAGTTCCTGTTCCGCGCGGGCGCAGGACCCCTGCTCGACATGGGCCCGTACTACCTGACCGCGTTGGTGCACCTGCTCGGCCCGGTCGAGCGGGTCACCGCGACCGGCGGGCGGCCGCGCGGGACGCGGACCATCGGCTCGGGTCCACGCGCCGGCACGGACTTCGCGGTCGACGTCGCCACCACGGTCGCCGCGCTCGTCGAATTCGCCGGCGGTGGCTCGGCGCAGCTGCTGACCACGTTCGACTCCGCGCTGGCCCGTACCGGCCTGGAGGTCACCGGTACGCTGGGCACCGCCGTGCTGCCCGACCCGAACCGGTTCGACGGCGTGACGACCCTGCACCTGCTCGAGGCGCAGAAGCCGGAGGATCTGGCGGCCGAGGGGCATGCGGCGACCCGCGGCACCGGGGTGCTCGAGCTGGCCCGGGCCATCCGCGCGGGACGGCCGGAACGGGCGCCGGGCGAGCTGGCGTACCACGTCCTCGACGTCATGCTCGCCATCGAGGAGTCGATCGAGCGGAGGGAGACGGTGCCGGTGACCAGCACCGCCCGCACGCCGCCCGCATTGCCGGCCGGCTGGGACCCGTACGAGCGGACGCTGTGGTGAGGCTCCGTTTCTGCCCGGACACCGCCGCCGCGGACTGGCTCGCCGGCTCCGGGACGCCGTTCGAGCAGCTGGTCACGTTCGGGCCGGCCGGCTTCCCGGCGTACGCCCGGCTCCGGTTCATCCCCGACCCGCAGCTGCCCGGCCAGGCCGAGACCGACGCCCTCCTGCCCGGCGACCACCCATCGGATCTCGCCCAGGCCCGCAGCGCGCTGCACGTGCTCGCGGGCTTCACCTCGACGCCGGAGGACTGCTACTTCTGCGTGTGGGAGGGCTATTCGGACATCCCGCTGCCGCCCGGGGTGCCGCTGGTCGAGGTGCCGCACCGGCGCTACGCCCTGCTGCGCGGCGCGGTGTCCGACATCGACGGCTGGGCGGACGACCTCGGCGGCGGGCAGCCGGTCGCGCCACCGGCGTTCGTGTGGCCGGCCGACCACCGCTGGGTGTTCGCCGGCGACGTCGACCCGCATTGGGCGGGGATCGGTGCGGCCCGGGAGGCGGTCGACGCGCTGATCGGCACTCCCGGTCTGGACGTCGTGCCGGCCCGGCCCACGCAGGCGCAGCCCGCGTACCGCTGACCGGCCTCAGGGGACGACGGGGACCGCGATCCGGCCGGAGTGGACCGGCCGCAGAGCTTCGTCGAGCATCGCCGCCGCCACGGTGGCCCGGCTGATCGCGCTCACTCCAGCGGAACCGTGACCACGCTGCGCAGGTAGAACCGCATCGCGGCGACCAGGTCGACGCGCTCCGGGCCGGTCAGCCACTGCACCTGCAGGCCGTCCATCAGCGCCACGAAACACAGCGCCGCCTGGGCCGGATCGACACCCTCGCGCAGGCCGCCCTCCTCGGCGAGAGCCCGGAACGACAATTCGGCGTGCTCCCGGGCGACCGCGTAGTGCCGGGCGAAGTAGTCGTGCGCGGGGTGGCTCGGCGCGACGGCCTCGGCGGCCAGCCGCGAGTACAGGTCCACCATCCCGCGGTGGCGCACGTTGTGCCCGGCCAGCGCCAGCATGTGCCGCAGGAAGTCCGCGCCGGGCGGGATCGTGAGCCGCTCGCGCTGCGCGTCCTCGGCGTCGCGGCGCTCCAGCACCGCGGCCAGCAACGCCTCCTTGGTGGGGAAGTAGTACAGCAGCCCCGCGTGCGTGATGCCGGCGCGCTTGGCGATCTCGCGCAGCGACGAGCCGTGATAGCCGGCCTCCGCGTACACCGCCGCGGCCGCCGCGATGATGTCCTCCCGGCGGATCCGACCCTTCAGATAGCCACCGGTCATGCGGCCATCATGCCGCTACTCCGCGGCGCTGATGTACAGGGTCCGGTAGGCCGTGGCGTCGCCGGCCCGGAAGAGGTTCACCGCCAGCCGCTGCTCCGCGGGCAGCGACAGGGTCTCGGACCAGGAGCCGTCGCCGGTCACCGAGATCGTGCGCCGGGCGACGCTCGCGCCTCCCGGACCGGTCACCGCCAGGGTGTACGGGCCGTCCGCGCGCACCAGGCCCGAGGCGGAGACGGCGACCGTACGGTTGCCCGCCGAGTCCACCGGTCCCGAGGGCGCGGCCGACAGCGCGGTGACCGTCGTCTCGAACGTCTCGCGCGAGGTGCCGAACGACAGCCAGCTGGCCCCGCCCAGCACCGCCATCACGAGCACGAGGGGGAGCAGCTGCCGTACCAGCCGGCCGCGGCGCGCCTTCTCCTCGGCGGCCACGTGTTCCTCGTCCTCCGGCGGCACCACCGACATGACGACGGTGCGCGCCTCGGTGATGACGGCCACGTCGGGTGGGGCGAGCTGGATGCGGGACAGCCGCTCGCCCACCGGCCTCGGCTCCTCCTCGGCGGCCGGCGCCCCGGCGGGCACGCCCCGCGGCAGCACGGCCGGGACGATCAGCGCGAGCAGCGTCACCCCGGCGGTGGCCACCGTCCAGGAGAGCCGGTCCAGGGCGAGCCCGCACACGTGAACGGCCAGGCCGGAGACGACCAGCGCCGCCATGCTGAGCGCCGGGGCCAGGGTGGTGCGCTCGACGGCGGTGAGCTCACGGCCGCGGAACAGCACCCCGGTCAGCGCCATCCCCGGCAGCACGAAGCCCAGCAACAGGCCGCCGGCGACGCTCAGCGGCAGCGGTCCGAGCAGCACCGCGGCGCCGGCGGCCACGGTCACGGCCGCCAGGATCCGGGGGAGCAGCGCGTTGGCGTTCACTGGGCCCCCATGCGGTAGACGCGGACGGTGCCGTTGTCGTACAGGCGGTCGACCTCGGTCAGCGAGTCGAACTTGGAGATCTGCGCCGCGGTCAGCGGCCGGGTGATCGAGCCGGCGTTCGGGTCGTTCTCGAAGTACGCCTCGCCCTCGGGCAGCTGCTCGGACAGCCGCCGGTCCACGACGAGGTACTGGATGGCGAGGTCGGCGATCATCCGGTCCTGGTCCAGGCCCCACTCGTCGGCGTAGTAGAGCGGGCCGACCTCGCGTACCGGGTCCTGCCGGCCGTACGTGGAGGCCAGCGAGACCGACGTGACGTCCCCGCCGACGCGGTTGCCCGGGCCGAGTGCGCGGCGTTCCCAGTCGGCGGCGTCCACCCCGTACGCGTCGACCGACCGCTCGAAACCCCCGGCCAGGTACGGTCCCGGCAGGATCGACCCCAGCGGCGGCCACCCACCGGCCCGGGCGCCGATCATCAGCAGCGTGATCATCGCGGAGCCGGCGGCGACGCGGCTGTAGAGGTTCCAGCCGCCCGGCGCGATCACGTCGATCGCGGGCGGCGCGGCCCGCCAGCGGTGCCCCTCGGCGTCCTTGGCCGGGATGATCTGCACGCCGCGCACCAGCGCGATCGCGGCCAGGATCGAGATCGGCACGTACGTGAACGTGGACAGCCGCCCGGCGATCTCGGGGCCGTTCTGGCCCAGGAAGCGCACCCCGTTGCCGGCGAAGAAGATCGCCCCGCCGACCACCGCGGCCCAGCGCCAGGTGTCCCGGTCGTGCCGCTGGATCATGTCGCGGACCAGCGCGACGTAGAGCACGAAGAGCCCGAGCAGGCCGGTGCCCTGCACGACCAGCTGCCCGACGCTGACCGCCGCCGTCGTCGACGCGGCCTGGTCGCGGCCGTTGATCAGGTCGGAGATCGTGCGGCCCACCTGCTCGATCGGCGCCTCGAGATACCCGACGACGTCGCGTGCCACGGTCAGCAGCCAGAGCGCGACCACGGCGGCCGCCACCGCGGGCATGATCAGGGCGCTCCACCGCCGCGGCTTCTGCACGACCAGCTCGGCGACCGCCAGCAGCGTCAGCGTCAGCACCAGCGCGAACGCCGTGACGTGGTGGCTGACCGTGGTGAGCGCGGCGCAGCAGACGGCCAGCGTGAGGAGCGGCCAGCCGCCCTCGGTCCGCCACCGCCGCGTCGCCCAGATCGCCAGCATGAAGAAGGGCAGCGCCGCGGTCTGGTAGAGGAACATCGAGTTGAAGAACAGATAGTGCAGGGCCGTCGCGTACGTCGCACAGCACACGCCGGCCACCGCCGGTGAGTTGCTGGCGCGCAGCACCGCGGAGAACAGCACCGCCACGAAGACGAGGTGCGCCACCCCGGCGACGATGACCCCGGCGGCCGTCACGGGCAGCCCGGTCATCGAGGTGACCGCCGCGCCCATCTCGGCCAGGCCGGGGAAGTGCACGGCCGGTGGCAGCGCCGGGTTCGGCTGGAACAGCTCCCCCGACTGCACGATGATCGTCGTGGCGAGCCAGTGCTGCAGCTCGTCGGGGAAGCGGAACTGGTCGGGGCTGTACATCCACTTCAGCAGGTACTGGTTGAGCGCCAGCCCCATGACCAGCACGAACGACTCCGCCGCGCCGGCCATGCGGCGGCTCAGCAGGCGGACGACCACGGGGGTGAAGACGACGACCTGCCCGGCCCAGTACGCGAACGGCGCGTTGCCGGTGTCGACGCGGCCGCCGGCGTACGCGAGCGCCACCATGAGCACGCCCAGCGCGGAGATGGTGAGCACCGCCGGGGCGTGACCCAGGTCGAGGGGTTCCCGGCGGGGCCGGGCCGGCTTCGGCTTGCGGCCCGGGTCGGGCGGGGCGGCGGCCTCGGTGCGCTTGCCGTCCTTGCGGCCGGGCACCACCGGGATGAGCGCGGTGACGACCTCGGTGGGCGGCGCGACGGTGCCGGCGGGCAGCACGACGGTCTCGTCGGGGGGACGGTTCAGGATCACGGCGGTCTCGTCGGGCGACGGCGTCCTGATGACGACCGTGTCCTCGCCCGGGTTGCCGGCGGGGGCCGCGGGAAGCTCGATGACCATGGTCTCCTCGGGCGAGGGGACCGTGATGACGGCCGTCTTCTCCGGATCACTGCCGGCGTTCTCGTCCTCGGGCAGCGCGATGACCGCGGTCGCCTCCGGATCGGTGGTCTCACCCTCGACCTCAGGTCGAGACTCCGCGGTCTCACCCTTCACCTCAGGTTGAGGGTCTTCCTTCCCCTCCCCGGGGATGGGCTTCTTCGGCACACCCGACGTCGTCTGGATGTCGGCGGCCGCTTTGTCGTCGCCCGCGGGCGCGCCGGGACGCACCCGGGGCTGCGCCGGCCGGGCCTGGGCGTCCTCGCTCGTCTGCGCGGGCTCGGCCGCACGCTGCTCAGCCATCGGTTCGGCCTCCGCGGCGTCGTCGGGGGTCCCGGCGGGTTCGGTGTCCTCGCTCGGGGCCTCGTACTGCTGGATCGAGGTCATGGGTGCGGCGGGGCGCCGCGCCGGCTCATCCGGCCGGGGATCGGGCGCGGTCAGCATCCGGCGGCCGCCCCTGCACGGGCGGCGCGCCGGATGCCCACCTTCTGCCACATATGCACCGAGAATGCCCCGTGCGCGGGCGGCTGTCCGGGGAACGGCGGAGTCAGCACGATCAGCGGCCGCTCCGGACCTTCGCCCGGGCGGCGCGACGGCCTTTGAGGTAGGCGCGCGGTCCCGCCAGCATGCCGCGCCGGTTGGCGGTCAGCAGCTCCCGGGGGAAGTCCTCGCGCAGGGTCGACACCCGCAGGCTGTCCTTGCTCGTCAGGTCGCGCAGCGCGCCCGGCGCCAGCCGCAGCAGTGGCCACAGCAGGCCGGGGCGCTTCATCAGCAGGCTCGTGTACGCGGCGGTGAGGCCGGCGCCGTACCCGACCATCTGCTTGTGCAGGCCCTCGAAGTCACGCCGGTGGTAGTGGTGCGTCACCGCGGTGGGCTGGTAGACGATCGTGCCACCACCGACCAGCACCTGGGTGAACGCGAGCGTGTCCTCGGAGCCCATGGCCGGGGTGCCGGCGCCCAGCGCGGTGTCCCAGCCGCCGATCCGCTCGATGACACCCGGGCGGAACGTCATGTTGGCGCCCGTGCCGAACGGCGGCAGCGGGTACAGCGGGCTCTGCCGGTGCGCGGTGGCCGGGCTGAACACGTCCGGCGTGAAGCCGCGGCCCTTGCTGTGCCCGCCGAACTGCTCGAACCACAGCTGCGCCTGCGTCTCCAGCTCGGCCGGGACGATCACGCCGGAGACCACGTCGGCCTCCGGGTGGTCGGCCAGCGCGCGGGCGATCTCGGCGAGCCAGTTCGGGTCGGCGTACTCGTCGTCGTCGATCCAGGCCAGGATCTCGCCGGGCGCCGCGGCCACGGCCGCGTTGCGGGCGAAGGAGAGGCCGGCCTTGGGCTCCATCAGGTAGGTGACCGGGCCGCGGCGGGCCGCCGAGCGGACCACCTCGGCGGTCGCGTCGGTCGCCGGGGCGTTGTCCACGACCAGCACGCGGAAGTCCGGGTACGCCTGCGCGAGCAGGCTGTCGAGGCAGCGGGCGAGCGCGCCGGGCCGCTCCCGGGTGCAGATCACCACGGTGATCGGCGGGGCGTCGGCGAGCACCTCGCGGCGGCGGGCCAGGAACGCCGGCTCGGCCGCCGGCGTGATGCCGTCGATCGGCAGCGCGGACAGGCCCAGCCCGGCCAGACGCGGCGCCAGCACGGCGCCCAGCTCGGCCCCGATCGCCGCCGCCAGGTCGGCGGGGCGCAGGCCCTGCTCCGGTACGTCGGTCAGCACGGTGCCCAGCGGCTCGGTGAAGAGACGGACGAGCACCCACGCCTGCTGGACGCGCCGGCCGTCCGGGGCCACGGCGGCCACCGCGGGCAGCGCCTCGGCGAGGTCGACGTCGAGCACGGTGGCGGGCAGCACCGCGCCGCTGGGCTCGAAGGCCGGGGCGGTGATCAGCTCGTCGGCCCGCGGGGCCGGCTCCCACACCTTGCCGTTCACGCCGGCTCCGTTCACTCCTGCGGTCATCGGGTCGCTCCCACCGTCTCGGGGCGGCGCTCCGTGCGCCGCGCGGCCACCGTCTCCACGACGCCGCCCCATCCGGCGGCGGCGACGCCGGCGAGCACGCCGCCGGCCTTGAGGGCGTGCTGCAGGCCCCGGCCGCGGCTCGCGGCGGCGAGGTTGCGGACCACGGCCTTCGGCAGCGAGCGCAGGTAGTCGCGCTCGGAACCGAGGCTCTGCGAGCCGTCGAGCAGGCCGGCCATCGCGACCTTGCCGCGGCCCTCGGCGTAGCAGCGGCGCAGGAACCAGCCGAAGGTCGACCGGATCCGGGGTACCTCGTGGCGGATGACGGCCTCGGGCACGTACATCCAGTGGCCGCCGGCGAGGGCGCTCATCCGCAGGCACAGCTCGGTGTCCTCGGGCCGGTTCTGGCTGCCGAGCTTGCCGAAGCCGGTCCGGAAGCCGCCCACCGCGAGGAACGTGTCGCGCCGGACCACCATGCCGGCGGACCACACGTTGCGGACCCGGCTCGTCGTGGTGGGCAGGCCGGCGTACGAACCGCCGACGGCCCACAGGAATTCCTCGGGCATCCACCGGGGCTCCGGGCCCTCCCACGCCGGCGCGATGCCGCCGCCGGCGCCGACCACCTTCGGGTCCGCGAAGGGCGCGACGACGCTGCCGAGCCAGTCCGGGCCCATCACCACGTCGTCGTCGAGGAACGCGATCAGCGACGTGGAGGTGTGGAAGGCGCCGGTGTTGCGGTTGCCGGAGACGCCCTGGTCGTACAGGTTCTCCAGGACGGTCACGCCGCCGAGGTCACGGCGGGCGCGCCGGTACAGCGCGGGGTTGTGGTCGACCACGACGACGATCTCGGCGGGGGTGTAGGTCTGCGACCTGGCCGCCGCGACGGTCCGGACGAGCGACGCCCAGCGCTGCTCGGTGTGGGTCGGGATGACGATGCTGACGGCGGGACGGGGGGTGGGTTCCACGGGGGTGCTCCTGGGGCGGGGTGGGGCGGCGGGGCCGTACGGTCGGGGCCGGCGGGCGGGAGTGGTCCCGCCGGGGGAGCGTCAGTCCTCGCCGACGGTGCGGGCCCGCAGCGCCTTGACGTCCTCGGTGCGCCGGGCGCCGGACTCGTCGCGGCGCAGGCCGCGGTTGAGGTGGGCGACGTGCTGGCGCGGGTCGGTGGCCGGGGACACGGCGGCGGCCGGGGCCCGGTTGACGACCTTGTTCAGCGCGTGCGCCGGCGCGGTGTTCGCAGCCGGGCGCTGGTGGACGATCACGCCGGACGCGCCGGCGGGGTTGCGGCGCTGACGGCGCATCCGCCCGTACTCGCTGAAGATGGTGCGCAGCACGCGGAAGCCGTCGCGGAACGTGTTGAGGTTGCTCTGGCCGTGGATGCGGGCGTGCTCGACGCTGCCGACCTCGCCGACCCGCATGCCGTCCGCGGCGGCCCGGATGTTGATCATCGTCTCGATCTCGAACCCGTCGCCCCACAGCTTGGAGCCGTCGGTCGGGCGCGGCAGCGTGGTGTCCGGCAGGTCGAGCACCGGCACGACCCGGCGCCAGAAGGCGTTGTAGCCGTAGCACAGGTCGGTGAACCGGGTCCCGAACAACACGTTGACCACCAGGTTGAGCCCGTCGTTGCCGAGCTTGCGCAGCTTGGTGATGTCGTGGCTGTGCCCGCCCTTGGAAAACCGCGAGCCCTTGACGAAGTCGGCGCCGGCCGTCAGCTGGGCGACGAAGAGCGGGATCTCGGCCGGGTCGGTCGAGCCGTCCGCGTCGATCATCACGATGATGTCGCCGGTGCAGGCCGCGAAGCCGCAGGCCAGCGCGTTGCCCTTGCCGGTACGCGTCTGCTGCACGATCACCACGTCCGAGCGCAGCGACCGGGCCACCTCGACGGTGCGGTCCACGGAGCCGCCGTCCACCACGATCACCTCGTCGATCCCGTCCGGGAGCTTGGCGAAGACGTGCGGCAGATTCCGCTCCTCGTTCAGGGTGGGAATCACGACGCTTACGGTCGGTGACGACTCGCCGTTACTCGGCGTGTTGCCGGGGGTCGCGGAATGCTGCATGTCGGTCCCTTCAGGGTGGCGGAGGCGACTGTCATCGTCGATTTCCGGGGGCAGAAATGCGGGTCGCTCGCTACTGCCGACAAATCTAGCAACACGCTACGTAGCGTCAACTAACCAAAGGGCCAGGGTGACGATATCCATGCGGTGAACCCCGGCCAGACGTATGAACAGGCACTATGCACTCGGGTAACAAGATCGCCCATCCGCCCCACCCGTCACAGCTGGTAACGGACAGTAAGGCATGTGGAGGCGGAGAAAGGCCGAGGCGGCGCAATTCGGCGGTCCGGAACCGTCGGTGACAGGAACATGGCGAAATTCGAGATGTCCGACTTATCGCAGTGATCCACCTCACTCAGCGTAGTTTCACGCAGCGTGATGGCCGGGTTGCAGGATGGTTGTTTCGGCGTGGCGGCGGCCGGCCGGGGCGTCGATGCCTACGCTGATCGGCATGACCAGCCGCCGGCCCGTCCACCGTCCCGCACGTCATCGGCACGGTGCGTGATTCGGTGACAACCCAGAAAGCGGTGTGTGTCTGCGGCCATGACCGCGGCGCCCACGAGCACTACCGCGGCGGCACGGAGTGCGCGCTGTGCGGCCCCGAGGTCTGCCCGCGCTTCCGTCGCCGTACGTGGTGGCGCCGCCGCTGAGCGCGCGTCCGGCCGGGCTGCCGGCGGTATGGGTCGCGCCGAGGTGGGTACAGCGAGTCCGCAGGGTGGACGACAGGTCGCGAATACCTACTAGATCTGTAGGCTAAGTTCCACTTCGCGGGGCGCCGCGCCGGGCACGGGGCCCCGGCTCCGTACGAGGAGGACACCATGCCGCTCCCCGACTTCCTGATCGCCGGCGTGCCCAAGGCCGGGACGACTGCGCTGCACGCCGCGCTGGTCCGGCATCCCGGGCTCTTCCTGCCCGCGGTCAAGGAACCCAAGTACTTCCTCACCGACGGCCGCCCGCCCGCCGCGGGCGGACCGGGCGACGTGCAGACCTATCAGGAGCACGTCTGGCGCCGCGCCGACTACGAGGCCCTGTTCGACCCGGCGCCGCCCGGCGCGCTGCTGGGCGAGGCCACGCCCTTCTACCTGTACGACCCCGCCACCCACGAGCGCATCCACGCGCTGATCCCGGACGTCCGCCTCATCCTGCTGCTGCGCGACCCCGTCGACCGGGCCCACTCGAACTGGACCCACCTGTGGAACGCCAGGCTCGAGCCGGAGGCCGACTTCCTCACCGCCTGCCGCGCCGAGGAGGAGCGCAAGACGGCCGGGTGGGCGGATTTCTGGCACTACATCAGCCTCGGCCGGTACGGCCGCCAGGTGCAGCGCCTCTTCAAGGTGTTCGCGCGCGAGCAGGTGCTGCTGCTGCGCTACCGCGAGCTGAAGGACTCGCCCGCGGCCGCCCTCGACCGGGTCTGCGACTTCCTCGGTGTGCGGACCGGCGTGGTGAGCAGCATCCCCCGGGAGAACGTGAGCCGCCACGTGGTCGAGGACACGCGGGTCAACGCGGTGCTCCGCGGGCTGCTGCGCGCCGGCGGCGCGTTCGGGCACCGGTTCCCCGTACCGCTGCGGCGGGCGGCCCGCGGGCCGTTGCTCACCATGCTGCACCGCAAGCGGGGTGCCCGGCCGGTCACCACTCCCGCCGAGCGGGCCGCGCTGCTGCCGCTCTTCGCCGACGACATCGCCCTGTTGCAGGACGTGACGGGGGAGCGCTACGACGACTGGCTGTCGGTGGACCGACACGCCAAGACCTCCCAATCCCTATCCGGCCCATAGGTGGAGCAAACTTGGGCGGACACCCTTCGCTGTGCCGCCGTCGCCACGAAACGGAGCCGCCTTGTCCATCGGAACTCAGACGCTGCCGCTGCCACGCTGGGAGGAGTCGGTCGTGGTGGTCGAGCCGCCCGGTGACGAACCGGGAGCATGGGCCGGCGCGCCCTCCACGATCGTCGCCGACGGTGACATCTATCTCGCCTACCGCCTGCGCCTGCCGATCGGCGAGGGCCGCGGCATCTCCAACGTCGTGGCCCGCTCCCACGACGGCGTGACCTTCACCGTGGTGGCCACCGTGGACAAGGACCGGTTCGGCGCCGAGTCGCTGGAGCGGCCGGCGCTCGTGCGCACGCCCGAGGGCCGGTGGCGTCTCTACGTCAGCGCCGCCACCCCGGGCACCAAGCACTGGCGGGTCGATCTGCTCGAGGCCGACACCCCGGAGGGGCTCGCCACCGCGCCCGCCCGCACGGTGCTCGCCGGCGACGAGACCGCCGGCGTCAAGGACCCGGTCCTGCACCACGACGAGCACGGCTGGCACCTGTGGGCCTCCGTACACCCGCTGGAGTCTTGGGACGACGCGGACCGGATGACCACGGAGTACGCAACCAGCCCCGACGGCATCCACTGGACCTGGCGCGGCACCGCCCTCGCCGGCCGCCCCGGCGCCTGGGACGCCCGCGGGGTCCGGATCTCGTCGGTGTCGGTCGAGGGCGACACGATCCTGGCGGCGTACGACGGGCGTGCCACGGCGGGGGAGAACTGGGAGGAGCGCACCGGGGTGGCCCACGGCGCGCGCCTGCCCGACGGCAGCTTCGGCGAGCTCACCGCCGAGGAGGGCGAGCCGCTGGGCAGCCCGCACCCGCCGTACGGCCTGCGCTACCTGAGCCTGGTCGCCCTGCCGGACGGCCGGCGCCGGCTGTACTACGAGGCGACCCGGGCGGACGGCGCCCACGACCTGCGCACCGAGGTCGCGTACTGACGCCGCGGGCGGCGCCGGCCGGGTGAGAGCGGTCACCCGGTGTACCCCCGGGCGCCGCACGGTGATCGACTTCCCCTAGCGTCGACAGCGAAACGCCCGGTCCTCCGGTGCCGCCCGCACAAACGGCGATGCAGAGCGAGTGACCGCCCATGGCGGAGCCCGTCCCACAAGGATGAGCTCCGCCATGTTTGCTTTCCGGCCCTCCCTAGACACTCTCTGTGATGTGACACGTCAGTACGCTCTGTGCTGGACGCGTGGAGTGACCCAGTCCACAATGCCGGTTTTGCGCCATGGTCTGGGGGTCGATGCCCGAATTCCTGGGGCCGCTGGGTCGGATGGGACGGCGCCGGGCGAGCTCGCAAAACGGCCGGATTGACGCTGAGTTAGCAATAGCTACATTTGGGGCACAGCACCGCTGACTCCCCGTGTTCGTCGAAAGGCTCCCGATGCTCGACTTCAAGGACCTCGCCCCGACCATCACCCGCCAGCGCATGGTCGTCGAGGGGTACCCCACGTTCGTGATCACCGACGAGCACATCAAGGACTACCTGCGCCGGCTCTCCGACGTGACGGACATGATCACGCTCATCGAGCCGGTGACCCACGTGAGCGAGCTGTACGGCTGGGCCGGCTGGATCCACTGGGAGACCTCGGGCGCCCACTTCTACTCGTGGGAGCGTCCGCTGTCCTTCTTCAGCGTCGACATCTACACCTGCAAGCCGTTCGACCCGCAGACGGTCCTCGACTTCACCCGGGAGTACTTCCGGACCACCGAGATCGTCGCGAAGGAGTTCTGAGCAGATGGCGCGCTACGACCTCGGCCCCGGCGCCGCCGCCCGGTCCGTCGCCGGCTTCCTCGCCGGCCTCCCCGCGGACCGGCTGCCGCGGGACGGCCGCTTCCTGGCCGTGTTCGTGCCGGACGGCGACCCGCTCGCCGACGTCGCCCGGCACGTCGAGCGGACCGTCTTCGAGGCGGCGTTCGGCAACGACGAGGCCGTGATGACCGCCGAGTACGCGCCGTACGAGCGGGACAGCCTCTTCGTCCTCGTGATCGACCGGGAGCGGGCCGTCCCCGCCGGCGCCGCCCGGATCATCGACGGCCGCGGCAAGACGCTGGACGACGCTCCCCGCTTCATCGGCGTGGACGCGGCCGGGATCGCTGCCGCGCACGGGCTCGGCACCGGCCGCATCTGGGACTGCGCGGTGGCGGCCGTGCTGCCGGAATACCGCGGGGACCGCTCGGGGCTCGAGGTCAGCAGCCTGCTCTACCGCACGTACCTGATCGGCGGGGCGCAGGCCGGCGTCGTGCACTCGACCTCCATGCTGGACCGGGGGGCGTACCGCAACCTCGCGATGCTCGGCGTGCCGATGCTCCCGCTGGCCGGCTCGCAGCCGTTCCCGTACCTCGGTTCGCCCGAGAACTACGCCGTGTACCTGCACTTCCCGGACATCGTCGCGTCGGTCGCGGCGCGGGCCCGCGAGCTGGCCGGCGTCGACACGCCGCAGGCCCGCGCGGGCGCGCTGGCGTCGCACATGGTGGCCACCGGCGAGGGCATCGACGACCGCATCCTGCTCGCCGTCCGGCTCTGAGCCGCGCGGCGATACCGAACCGTGGCGTTTTGGCTGCCGGAGGCCGGGGTACCGCCCTGGAACCGAAGCGCGGGCAGCGCTGGTGCGAGCAACGACTGGGGGTGACCGATGCGGACACTGGGCGGGCGCTACCAGCTCGAACAGCGCATCGGAATCGGCGGCATGTCGGAGGTCTGGCGCGGGCACGACCGCGTGCTCGACCGGCCGGTCGCCGTCAAGATCATGGCGCCGGCCCTCGAGGGCACGCTCGGCGACAGCAGCGTCGACCTGGTCCGCACCGAGGCCCGGTCCGCGGCGCGGCTCGCCCACCCCAACGTCGCCGGGGTGCACGACTTCGGCACGTCACCCTCGCCCGGGCGCGAGGTCCCGTACATCGTCATGGAGCTGGTGAACGGGCAGACGCTCAGCGAGCACCTCGCCGCGGGCGAACTCGACTGGCGCATCGCCGTACGCGTCTGCGCCGAGGTCGCGGCCGCCCTGGCCGCCGCCCACGCCGAGCAGGTCGTGCACCGCGACATCAAGCCGGCCAACATCATGCTGACGCCCTCGGGGGCGAAGGTCCTCGACTTCGGCATCGCGGCCGCCGCCGGCAGCCACGACCCGGACCCCGACGGCCCGGTCATGGGTACGCCCGCCTACGTCGCCCCGGAACGGTTCGAGGGCCTGCCCGCGACCCCGGCGTCCGACATGTACTCCCTCGGCGTGCTGCTCTACCACTGCCTCTCGGGCCGCCTGCCGTGGCGCGCCGAGTCGGGCACCGCCCTCGTGCACGCCCAGCGCTACGACCACCCCGACCCGCTGCCCGAGATCCCCGGCCTGGCCCCCGAGGTCCTCGACCTCTGCTCCCGCTGCCTCGACCGCGACCCCGCCGAACGCCCGACCGCGCTGGTCGCGGCGCTGCTGCTGGCCGAGGCCGTGGACGCCCGCGTCTACGTCCCGCTGATGGACCTCGGCATGCGCACACCGCGGCCGTCGGCGGTCTCACCCTGGGACGAACGCGCCGCCGAGGCGCCGACGGACGTGGCGATGCCGTTCGAGGACGACACCTACCAGGACGTCCCCGGCGGCCGTCACCGCGCCTGATCACGCTCAGCCGCGACGAGATCGTGCGCTTCGCGGCCGGGGTGCACGTGGCCGGCTGACCGGTCAGCCGCTGCGGGGGACCACGATGACCGGGCGGCGGGCGCGGCGCACCAGGCGGGCCGAGACGCCGCCGAGCAGGACGCGCCGGGCCGGGCCGTAGCCGCGGGAGCCGCAGAACAGTACGTCCACGCCGGTCAGTTCGCTCAGCTGGTCGACCACGTCGCCGGTGAGGATCTCCCAGTCCACGCCGGTGTCCTTGACCGAGTCCGCCGCACGGGAGAGGGCCTGCTCGTACGTCTCCCGGGCCGTGTCGAGGAAGGCGTGTTCGGAATCCTGCCCGACCAGGAACGGCAGCGTCGCGTCGGCGTCGGCCACGACCGTGTAGAGCCGCAGCGGGGTGCCCGTACGGGCGCCGAGCCGGGCCGCCGTCTCGAGGGCGGCCCGGCCGTCCGGGGTGTCGACGTACGCGACGCCGATGCGGCCCAGGGCGCCCGGTGGGATCTCCATGCCGGAGGGCGCCACGGCGACCGGGCACATGCTGCCGGCCAGGAGCCGGTCGGCGGTGCTGCCCGCGAAGAGCCGGTGCCGCGGGCCGGAGCGGCCCGAGCCGACCACGATGGTCTCGGCGCTCAGCTCCTCGGCGAGGTCGTGCAGGCCGTGCGCGGCCGACGTGGACGACACCATGCGGTAGTGCACGTCGGCGTCCGAGCCGGCCAGGACCGCGCGGGCGTCGTCGAGGACCGCCTCGGCCGCGTGGTGCCGGTCCGCCACCCATTCGGCGTCCACCCGGCCCGACCCGAGGGCGGAAGGTGCCGGGTGCACCACCGTCACGACCAGCGGCGCGCCGAGCACCGACGCGGCCCACCGGCCCAGCACGAGGGCGTCGTGGCCCGACTCGCCGCCGTCCACGCCCACGATCACCGGCGCGGTCACGGCTGCTCACCGTCCTTGACCCAGCTGGGCGTGCCGGAGCCGTCGCCCCGGCGCAGCCGCGAGTTGCGGTAGCCGTACAGGAAATAGATCGCCATGCCGATGATCAGCCAGACCACGAACCGGATCCAGGTGTCGACCGGCAGGTCGGACATCAGGTAGACCGCGAAGGCGACGCCGATGATCGGCAGCACCGGCGACCACGGCACCCGGTACGGCCGGGGCATCTCCGGCCGGGTCCGGCGCAGGATGACCACGCCGATGTTGACCAGCACGAACGCGAACAGCGTGCCGATGTTGACGAGCTTCACGATCTCGGAGAGCGGCACCAGCGCCGCCAGGATCGCGATGAGTACGCCCAGGATGATGGTGAGCCGGGCCGGGGTGCCGTACCGCTGGTTCACCGAGGCCAGGCGGCGCGGTAGCAGGCCGTCGCGGCACATGGCGAAGAAGATGCGGGTCTGGCCGTACATGATGACCAGGACGACGCTGGTGATGGCGACGACCGCGCCGAGCGCGAGCACCGCCGCGGCCCAGCCGATGCCGGCGCCCTGGTCCAGGGCCGCCGCGAGCGGGGCGTCGCTGCTCTCCAGTTGCTGCGGGTTGGCGACGCCGATCGCGCCGACCGCGGTCAGCACGTAGAAGAGCGTGCAGATCAGCAGCGACCCGATGATCGCCAGCGGCAGGTCCTTCGCCGGGTTGCGGGCCTCCTCGCTGCCGGTCGAGACCGCGTCGAAGCCGATGTACGCGAAGAAGATGATCGCCGCCGCCGCGGTCACCCCGTCGATGCCGTCCGGGGCGAACGGCTGGAAGTTGCCGGTGCCGAAGTTGATGAACGCCACCACGATGAAGAACAGCAGGACGCTCAGCTTCACGGCCACCATGACGAGGTTGACCCGGGCGCTCTCGGTGACGCCGCGGCACAGCAGCAGGGTGATCGCCAGGACGATGAAGACCGCCGGCAGGTTGAAGACGCCGCCGTCCTCGGGGGACTTGGCGATCGCGTCCGGCAGCGTGTAGCCGAACGCCGCGTCCAGGAACGCGTTGAGGTTTCCGCCCCAGCCGACCGCGATCGCGGCCACCGAGACGCCGTACTCCAGGATCAGGTCCCACCCGATGATCCACGCGACGATCTCGCCGAGCGTGGCGTACGTGTAGGTGTAGGCGCTGCCCGAGACCGGGATCGACGACGCCAGCTCGGCGTAGGACAGCGCCGAGAACGCGCAGGCCACGGCGGCCATGACGAACGACAGGATCACCGCCGGCCCGGCCACCCCGGCGCCCTCGCCGATGACGACGAAGATACCGGTGCCGATGATGGCCCCGACGCCCATCGCGGTCAGCTGGAGCGGGCCGACCGCCTTCTTCAGCCCGTGCCCCTCCTCGGCCGTCTCGGTGATGAGGGACCGGACGTCCCGGATGGCGAAGACCCCCGGTCGCTGACTGGAACTGGTTGCCATGAATCGCCCCCTCCACGTGCCGACCACCGCTGCCACACTCGCGTTCACCTGCGCCGGGCCGCAAGATGATCTGCGTTATCTGGCGAGTTTGGTCGCTGCGGTTGCCGAACCGGCGTGGCGATGGGTGATCGTCACCGGACTGTGTGTCCGCCCTGCGTCGGCTTTGGTGCGGCAACCTGCGAGGTGGGCCCACGGCGATGTACCGTGAGGCCGACGGGCAGCGACTTGTACAGGCGGTAGGCATGGGCGAGGCCGTGATGACCACCCGGCGCCAGGCGGACGGCGCCATGGTGGTCGACGTGCGCGGAACGCTGGACGCCGCCACCGTCGACGCGCTGCGCGAGGCGCTGGTGAGCACGCTGCACGGCAGCCGGCCGGTCACCATGATCGTCGACCTGACCTTCGTCACCTTCATGGACTCCATGGGCGTCGGCGCGCTGGTCGCCGGGTACAACGCGGCCCGCGAGACCGGCACCCGCTTCGTGCTGCGCAACCCCAGCGAGTTCGTGCACCGCCAGCTGCGCGTCACCGGTCTCGCCGACATGTTCGGCCTGCCGGCCGCGGCGCCGGGACCGCAGACGTACACCCCCTGAGCGGTTATGGTTCCGGCATGGAACCGTCCGCCGGGTCGTGGTGCGGGACCACCGAGGTCTGCTTCCGGCTGCGCGACCCCGACCACCGGCTGACATCCGTACGGCTGGAGTCCGGCGTCGTGCACGGCGACCTCGGCTACCGCGAGGACACGCGCACGTGGGAGCTGCGGCTGCCCCGCCCGCCGGTGCACCGCATCGAGTACAAACTCGCGCTCGGCCACCCCGACGGCAGCGCCGAGACCGGCGCCGACTCGGTGCTGTGCTGCCCCGGCTACACCGAGCCGGAATGGTCGCACCTGCCGGCCGCCGAGGGGCAGTGGCGCGACCTCTACCTGCCGCTGCCGGCCGTGCGCGGCGAGATGGCCGCCCGCATCTGGTCGCCGGCCGAGCCCACGGACCGGGTCCTGGTCGCGCACGACGGACCCGACTTCCACCGGTACGGCGAGCTCGGCCACTACACCGCCGCGATGATCGAAGCGGGGCGGGTCCCGCCGTACCACCTGGTGCTGCTGCCCGCGGGTGACCGGCTCGAGTGGTATTCGGCGAGCCCCGCGTACGCCCGGACCCTCACCCACGACGTGCTCCCGGCGCTCGCCGCCGAGCTGGGCACCGACCGGCCCGTGATCGGCGCCGGCGCCAGCCTCGGCGCGCTGGCCATGCTGCACGCCCAGCGCCGGCATCCGGCGGGCTTCGCCGGCCTGCTCCTGCACTCCGGCAGCTTCTTCCGGCCGCGGCACGACCGCCAGGAGTCGGGCTTCCGCCGCTACCTGCGCATCGTGCGCTTCACCGGCCGGGTCGTGCGCGACCGCGAAGGCCCCGGCGTGCCGATCGCCATGACCTGCGGCACCGTGGAGGAGAACCTCGCCAACAACCGCGAGATGGCGCGTGCATTGGCGGATCAAGGGTATGCCGTGGACTTCGCCGAGGTACTGGACGCGCACAACTGGACCGCCTGGCGGGACGCCCTCGATCCGCATCTGACCGCGCTGCTGCAGAAGGTGTTCAACTAGGAGGAGGCGCCAATGGCCGACGTCGAGCACACCATCGGACTTCTGCTGGGAACCGAGGACGACTGGCCGCGGGCGTACGAGGCGCTGCTGCGCCGCGTCGGCGTGCTCACCGACGACGCCGGGCGCACCCACCGCACCCGCAGCGTGCGGGTCACCATCGAACCCTTCAACCTGCGCTACCGCCCGCAGCACGACCTGGTCATCGACCGGCTCGCGTACTGGTACTACCACCCGCGCGAATGGCTCAAGAAGGCCGCGCTGATGGACGACGTGTACCTGCTGAACAGCCCGTTCACCTTCCAGTCGATGGAGAAGCACGCCGCGTACTGCGCGATGATCCGCCTCGGGCTCAAGGTGCCGGAGACGGTCCTCGTGCCGTTCAAGAACCCCCTCGACAACTCGCGGTACGCCTACACCTCGTCGCGCTACAACCAGCCGTTCGACCTCGAGGCGCTGGCCGAGAGCATCGGCTACCCCATCTTCATGAAGCCGTACGACGGCGGCGCCTGGGTCGGCGTTTCCAAGATCCGCAACGCGGCCGAGCTGCACGCGGCGTACGACGCCTCCGGCGAGCGGCTCATGCACCTGCAGGCGGCGGTCGAGGACTACGACGTCTTCGCCCGGTCGCTGACCATCGGCCCGGAGACGATGGTCATGAAGTTCCGGCCCGAGCTGCCCATGCACGAGCGCTACGCGGTCGACCACAACTTCCTCGGCGAACGCGTCGGCGACGAGGTCGTGACCATCTCCCGCCTGGTCAACGCCTTCTTCCGCTGGGAGTTCAACTCCTGCGAGTCGCTGGTCAAGGGCGACGACGTACACCCCATCGACTACGCCAACGCGTGCCCCGACGTCGCCGTGACCTCGCTGCACTACTACTTCCCGTGGGCGATGGCGGCCCTGCTGCGCTGGACGGTCTTCTGCGTGGTCGCCGACCGCAAACCCCGCCTCGACATGGACTCGGCCGCATACTTCGCCATCGGCGACGACGCCGCCATACCGTACGAGGAGAAGCTGCGGCTCTACCGCGGTCTCGCCGACGACTACTTCGAGACGGAGAAGTACGAGGAATTCTGCGAGAAGCACCTGTCACACATCGACGAGATGGTGCACGGGTGGATCGGGTCGCCGGAGTTCCGGTCGCTGCTGACCGAGACGGTGCGCTCGATGTACCCGCCGCACGAGCACGAGAAGTTCCTCGGGCACTTCGGGGGCCTCATCGACGCCTGGCTCCGCGACAACGCCTGAGCCCCGGCGGCGCGCGGCGGAAAGTGTCGGGGGGTCGGCCTAGAGTTCAGGCGTGCAGATCCGGATCGAGGGCAGCGACCTGCCCGGGCGGCGCGGCGGGGCCGAGGCCGACGCCCTGCGGCGCGGCAACGTGCACGTCGGCGTCCAGCGCCGCGCCGGGGCCGGCCTCCGGCGGCGCGGCACCGTGGACGTCGGCGTGCAGCGCCGCGCCGAGGTCGTCGACCGGTTCCCCGCCGACGCGGCCCGCGCGACGTGGGAGTTCGAGGTGGCCGGCCGTGAGGTCGACGGCCTGCTCGACGTCGGCGGGCCGTATGTGCACGGCCGTCCCGGCGCCCGCTTCCTCTACCTGAGCTGGGGCGCGGTCGACGGCGAGACGTTCGCCGTGTTCCGGCGCGCCAAGCTGCTCTTCGGCGACGTGCCGACGGAGGTGCTGCGCGCCGCGTACGAGGGCGCGGGTCCGCTGGTCGGACAGCTCGGCCTGACCGGCGCCGACGGTGGGCCGCGGTGTGCGCGGGTGCGGCCTCCCGACATCGCCTGGCAGGTCGGATGACCGTCCTGCACGGCTTCGTCACACGCGACGGCAGCCTCGCGCTGTGGGGCGAGACCGACCAGCCCGGCGCGGCGGGCTCCGGCGTGGCGGCCAGTGACCCGCCGAGGGCCGGCGGCGCGGGCTCCGGTTCGGGGGGCCGCGGTTCCGGCCGACGTGACCCGGTAAACCGCGGGGCTCACCCGTTCGCCTTCGCACCGGCCGGGGAACCGCGCGCCTCGGCTCTGCTGCTGCCGTCGACCTCCGCCGGGCCGCTGCCGTCGCCGGCGCTGGGACTGCCGCCTCGGCGTGGCACCCCCAAGCTCCAGCCGTGGGTGGTGCCCGCGGTGGTCGTGCCGTGGGTGACGACCGACCTCGCCGACGAGATCGGTGCCCGGGCGGCGCCCTCGCTGACGTACCTCGCCGAGCTCTGCGCGTTCGCCGCCGACCTGGTCGCGCGCGGGCGGGTGCTGCCCGCGGTGCTCACCGAGGGGCCGCGGCCGCGTGCCGTCTGGCGGCCGGTGCTCAGCGGAATGGACGGCGCCCGCCATGCGGAGCTGCTCGCGCGCATGCCGCCGGCGTGCCGGGCCGAACGCGCGCGCCCCGGGGAGGTCGACGGTCTGCCGGCCGCGGACACCCTGCACGCGGCGCTCCACCACCTGGTCGACGGGCTGGTCCGCACCCGGCTGGCCGAGTCGGGGGTCACCCTCGGCGGGGCGCTCTGGCTGACCGCCCTCACCGCCGACGGTCCGGTTCCGGACCTCGGTGCCGATGCCGGCGCCGACCCCGCCGCGGGTCCGGATGGCGCCGGCCGCGATCCGGGCGTCCGTGCCGGCGGATCACCTCGGGGATCGCGGCATCCATCAGCGCGTCCGCGTCTCGCCGGCCGAGGGGTCCCCGCCGACGGCCGTCCGGGGGAGTTCGCCGCGCGCCCCGGTGAGCTGGACGTGCTCGCCGAGGCCCTCGACTCCTGGCACGCCGACGCCACCAGCGGGACCGCCGTGCGGGTCGTGTTCCGGCTCAGCCACCTGCACGAGGTCGAGCCGGACGAGCCCGACGCCACCGGCGACCCCGAGCCGGTCGATCAGCCGCAGGACGCCTGGCTGCTGGAGTTTCTCCTGCAACCGCTCGACGAACCCAGCCTGCTCGTCCCCGCCGCCGACGTCTGGCGGGACGCCGCCGCGCCGTTGCGGCGGTGGACGCACCGGCCGCAGGAGCGGCTCATCGCCGGGCTGGGGCGGGCCGCCCGGTTGTTCGGCGACCTGGAGGCCGCGTTGCGGGTCGCGCGGCCCGCCGACCTCGTGCTCGGCACCGAGGCGGCGCACCGCTTCCTCAGCCATGCCGCACTGCTCGAGCAGGCCGGGTACGGCGTTCTCCTCCCGGCCTGGTGGCGGGAGCCGCAGCGGCTCGGGCTCGCCTTGGACGTGCGCAGCTCCGAGGCCGCCGCGCCCGTCCTGCGGGACGAGGCGGCCGACTTGAATACGATCGTGTCGTACAACTGGGGGCTGGCGCTGGGCGGGCGGGTGCTCACCGAGGACGAGCTGGCCGTGCTGGCGCGGGTGAAGGTGCCGCTGGTGCGGATGCGGGGACGCTGGGTGCATCTCGATCCGGAGCGGTTGCGGGCCGGGCTGGAGTTCCTCCGGCGCGGCGGCGGGACGATGACCGCCGGGGACGCGCTGCGGCTGGTGCGGTTGCTGCCGCCCGAGGAGATGCCCCTGCCGGTCGCCGAGGTCCGGGGCCACGGGTGGGTGGCGGAGCTGCTGTCCGGCCGGCTGGGGGAGCGGCTGGAACTGCGGGAACCACCCGCGGACCTTCTCGCTGTGCTGCGGCCGTACCAGAAAAGGGGTTTCTCCTGGCTGGCCTTCCTCGACGGCCTGGGGCTGGGCGCCTGCCTGGCCGACGACATGGGTCTCGGCAAGACCGTGCAGCTGCTCGCCCTGCTGGCGCACTGGCGGAGCGGGCCGACGCTGCTCGTCTGTCCGCTGTCCGTGCTGGGGAACTGGCAGCGGGAGGCCGCGCGGTTCGCGCCGGCGTTGCGGGTGCGGGTGCTGCACGGCGCCGACCGGCCCGATCCGGCCGGGCTCGCCGACGGGGCCGACGTCGTGCTGACCACGTACGCGACGGCCACGCGGGATGCGGACGCGCTCGCGGCCGTGCAGTGGGACCGGGTGGTGCTCGACGAGGCGCAGCACATCAAGAACAGCGCGAGCGGGGCCGCGCGGGCGGTGCGGCGGTTCCCGGCGCGGAACCGGTTCGCGCTCACCGGTACGCCCGTGGAGAACCGGCTCGCCGAGCTGTGGTCCATCCTCGACTTCCTCAACCCGGGCCTGCTGGGCAGCGCCCACACGTTCCGCAACCGGTACGCCGTGCCGATCGAGCGGTACGGCGACGAGGACGCCGCCGCCCGGCTGCGCCACGCCACCCGGCCGTTCCTGCTGCGCCGGGTCAAGGCCGACCCGGCCGTGATCAGCGACCTGCCCGACAAGCGGCACGTGCGGCACCTGTGCGGGCTTACCGCCGAGCAGGCCACCCTGTACCGGGCCGTGCTGGACGACATGATGCTGCGGCTGAAGGAGACCACGGAGACCCGCCGCAAGGGCATCGTGCTGGCCGGCATGACCAAGCTCAAACAGGTGTGCAACCATCCCGCCCAGCTGCTGGGCGACGGGTCGCCGCTGCCCGGGCGCTCCGGGAAGCTGGAACGGCTGGAGGAGATCCTCGACGCCGCCCTGGCCGGCGGGGAGAGCGCGCTGTGCTTCACGCAGTTCACGCGGTTCGCTTCGGTGCTGGTGCCGCACCTGGCCGCGCGGTTCGGCGTACCGGTGCGGTATCTGCACGGCGGCACGCCGCGCGGGGCGCGTGACGAGATGGTGGCGTCGTTCCAGGCCGACCGCCGGCCCGGGATCTTCGTCCTCTCGCTCAAGGCCGGAGGGACCGGGCTCAACCTGACCGCCGCCAGCCACGTCGTGCACGTCGACCGGTGGTGGAACCCGGCGACCGAGGCGCAGGCCACCGACCGGGCGTTCCGCATCGGCCAGCGTCGCGACGTCAGCGTGCACACGCTGGTCTGCCTGGGCACGCTCGAGGAACGCATCGACCGGCTGATCGCGGACAAGGGCGTGCTCGCCGAACGGGTCGTCGGCAACGGCGAGGGCTGGCTGACCACGCTGAGCACCGACGAGCTGCGCGACCTCACCCGCCTGGACCCGGAGGCCGTCGGTGACTGACCGGTTCTCCACCCCGTTCGTGGCGATGTTCGAGGCGCTGCGCATGGCCCCCACGTTCGCCCGGGGCCGCCGCGACGCCCGCGCGGGGCACGTCCGCAGCCTGTCGATCTCCAGCAGCCTGGTCACCGCGCACGTCCGCGGCCCCGACGACACCCACGCGTTCCGCTCCCGCATCGCGGTCCGCGCGTTCGGTGCCGCCGAATGGTCGCGGGTCGAGGACGACCTCGCCGCCCAGGCCCGCTACGTCGCGGACCTGCTCGCCGGGCGCATGCCCGACGACATCGAGGAGGTCTTCCGGCGGGCCGGGCTCACGCTGCTGCCGCTCGCCCTCGACGAGGTCGCGATGGACTGCACCTGCGAACGCTGGCCGATGCCCTGCATCCACCTCGCCGCGACCTGTTACGCGCTCGCCGACTCGTTCGAGACCGACCCGTTCGGCGTCTTCGCCTGGCGCGGCCGCGGCCGCGACGAGCTCCTGACCCGCCTCAGCCGGCTCCGCGGCGCCGCGGCGCACGAGGCCCCCGCGGCCGAGGTGCCACCCGAGCACCGTTCGGCGGCGCTCGGCGAGATCGACGACTTCTGGGGAACGGGTACGCCGGGAGCACCGCCTCCGCCGCAACCGGTGGGCCGGCCGGATCTGCTGCTCGACCAGCTGGACACGCCACCGCTGCGGTACGGCGGGGTGTCGCTCACCGAGATCCTGCGGCCGGCCTATCTGGCGTTGCCACCGGATGAAGGGCGCTGAGGCCGCGGCTGGGTCAGGGAAGGCGCCAGTGCTGGCCGGTCGTACCCGTGCAGCCGGTGGCCTCCGACCACGCGCCCGGGCGACTGCCGTTCTCCGGGTCGGTGAGGCAGTGCCCGGTGGCGAGGTTGACCAGGGTCTGGCCGGGCCCGGCCCGCCACTGCGCCGCCCGCCGCCCGTCGCATTCCGTGACGTGCACCCCGCCGTCCGCCACGGCCTGCGCGCACATCCCCATGACGCGCAGCGTGCCGTCGGTGGCGAGCGTCCACACCTGCGCGGCGGTGCGGTTGCACTCGTACACCTGGATGTGGTTGCCCTCGATCGGGATGGCGCCGTTGAGGTCGAGGCAGAGGCCGCCGGCGCCGGTGACCGTGCCGGTGCGGGCGCTGCCGGGCGCGGGTGACAGCGTCGCCGCCGGGCTGGACACGAGCGGGTTCGGTGCCGGCTCGGCGGGTGCGGAGGCGACCGGCGGGCTTGTCGCCGCGGTCGCGGCGCTGCTCGGGGCCGCCGCCGGGCGGCCGGCGGCGGCGGACGTGCGCCGGGCGGGACCGGCGGGCGCCTCGCCGCGGGTCGGCGGGCTGCTCACCGTGGGGGACGCCGCAGCCGCAGCCGACGCCGGGTACGGCGGCAGGCTCACGTCGACGATCGCCTGCGGGGTCGCGCCCGGCCGCGGGCGCAGCACCGAGTACAGACCGAACGCCGCCACGGCGACGACGAGGAGCGCGACGGCGGCGACCAGGCCGATCACCCGGCGGCGGCGTCGAGGAGCACCGGGGGTGGCCGGCGCCGGCGCGCCCGGACCAGGGACGGGGCCGATGCGAGGTGCCGGCTCGGCCGCGGTCTCCGGCCAGGTCTCGGCCGAGGCGTGCGGGTCCGGCGCGGCGGGACCGCCGAGGATGTACGGGCGGACCAGCAGCGGCTCGCCGTCCCTAGCCTGCCGCGCGCTGTCGTCCGTGTCCGCCATTCCCGCCCAACTGCCCCGTGCCGACGATGATCTCCCGGCACGGTACCCGCTGCGTGGCCCCGGCACTCCACCCACCGACCCGGGCGGCGGGTGGCCTGTCTTCGAAAGGACCCGGGCCTGCCTCCGGGAGTAATCGGGGTGCGGACCCGGGTGCTCCTTGGGCGGACGTCCGGATTGCCGACTTGCAGGGCACCTGCCCTCGGAAGGCTCTCGAATGCCGCTTCCTCTTCGCCTGTTCACCGCCGGCGCCGCCGGACTCGCCCTCGCCACCTGCGCTGTGGTCCCGGCGTCGGCAGCCGTCCCGCGCCGTGCGGCGGCGACCGGATCCGCCTCGGCCGCGCTGCGCCGGACGGCCGCGACCGCGCCGGCGTCCGCGGCCGCGCGCCGGGCTACGACCGCGCCGGCTTCAGCGGCCGCGCGCCCGGCCACGACCGGGTCCGCCGAGGCGCGCCGGGTCGGTCGTGTCGCGACGCCGAAACTGCGCTGGTACGCCTGCTACGGCTGGGCCCAGTGCGCCACCGCCGAGGTCCCGCTCGACTACGACCACCCGTACGGCGAACAGACCACGCTCGCGCTGCTCCGGGTCCGGGCCAAGGACCGCAAGCACCGGATCGGCAGCCTGTTCGTCAACCCGGGCGGCCCCGGCGCGTCCGCCACCTCGTTCGCGCTGATGTCGCCCATGGTGCTCAGCGACTCGCTGCTGCGGCGCTTCGACATCGTGGGCATGGACCCGCGGGGGATCGGCGCCAGCGACCCGGTCAGCTGCTTCACCGACCCGGGCCGGCAGGCCGCCGCGCTCAAGGGCATGAACGTCGCGTTCCCGGTGGGGGCGAAGGAGACGGCCGCGTACCTGCGGAGCGCGCGGAAGCTGGCGACCGGGTGCTCGACCACCGGCCGGTCCCTGGCCGGGGCGATGTCGACCGCCGAGGTCGCGCGCGACATGGACGTGATGCGCCGGGCCGTGGGCGACAAGAAGCTCAGCTACCTCGGCTTCAGCTACGGAACCGCGCTCGGTCAGTACTACGCGGCCATGTTCCCGGACCGGTTCCGGGCCATCGCGGTCGACGGCGTGATCAACCCGCGGTCGTGGGCGGGCACGGCGCAGACCCAGCACGTCATCCAGGACGAGCGGCTGCACTCGGCCGAGGGCGCGGAGCGGGCGCTGCACCGGATCCTCACCCTCTGCGACCGGGCCGGCGAGACGAAGTGCGAGTTCGCCGCCGGCGACCCCGTGCGGCGGTTCGGGATCCTGACGCGGCGCCTGCAGGCGAAGCCGGTCACGGTCGAGGGCACGAAGATCACGTACGCGGCCCTGATCGGCGAGGTGCTCGGCGCGCTCTACGGCGACGACGCCGCGGAGCAGGTGACCGCCATGGCGAGCGACCTGTGGACGCTGACGTCGGCGCATCCGTCCGGCGGGGCCGCGGCCGCCGCCACGTCCTCGCTGCTGCGGCGGTTCGGCCGGGGCTTCCCGTACGACAACTCGGTCGACGCGTACGCCTCCGTCATGTGCACCGACGGCCTGCACCCCGCGCACGCCGGGTCCTGGCCGGCGAAGGTCGCGAAGGCCACGAAGCGCGCGCCGTACTTCGGCCCGGCCTGGGCGTGGGCGAGCGCGCCGTGCGCCCGTGACACCTGGACCGTGCGCGACGAGGACGCGTGGACCGGCCCGTTCGACCGGCCGACGCGGAACACCGTGCTGGTGGTCGGCAGCTACTGGGATCCGGCCACGAACTACTACCAGGCGGTGAGCTCCTCCCGGCTGCTCGGCAACGCCCGCCTGCTCAGCAGCGACAACTTCGGGCACACCGCGTACGGGACCTCGGCCTGCGTGACCGCGGCGACGGACCGGTACCTGCTGGCGAAGACCCTGCCCGCGGCCGGGACGGTGTGCCGGGCGGAGCAGCCGTTCACCGGGCCGCTGACCGACGTCACCGAAGCGGCCGCGGGGTTCGACCTCGCCACCGCCACGAAGGCGGAGATCGTCGAGCATGGCCTGCCCGCCGAGGGGGCCGTCAAGCAGCGGCCGCCCGTGGGACACGGGCCGTTCTGATCGGATGTCCCGCCCCTCGTCCGCGAGGGGCGGGACATCGCCGGATCAGCGCTTCCAGAACGGCTTGCGCTCCGGCGTGGACCCTCCGAACTCCTCGAGGACCCGTCGCGCGTCCGACCACTGCGCGCCGAGATCACCCGGCTCGCGCAGCCGGGTCACGAGCTCCAGCAGCGGCTTGACGTCGTCCGCCGGGAGGCCCTCCAGCACCGCGGCGAGCCGCGTCGCCAGGTCGGCCAGCAGGTCGCGGCGCTCGGCCGCCGGCCGCCCCTCGGCGTCGCGCAGCCGGCGCGCCTCCACCGCCACCAGCGCGGCGAGGTCCTTCATGGTGAGCCCGGAACTGGTCGGCGCCGCCATCTTGCGGTTGCTGCCGCGCAGCATCATCCCGGACGGTACGGCGGCGAACGGCTGCGGACCGGTGCGCGCCTGGGCCCGTACCGGCGCGAACGACGGCCGGCCCGGTGCGGCGGCCGCGGCCGGTGGCATCGGCGCCGCCCCGGCGGCGAGGAACTGCGGCGGCTGCGCGGCACCGAACATGTCCCAGCCCGACGGCGACTCGACGGGCTGGGTCACGCGCCGGCGCTGCCCGCCCTCGTTGACCACGCGGCTGTCCACCGCCACGAAAGCGGTGAAGCGGCACAGCACCCCGTACCGCAGCGAGGTGGCGACGATCTCCTGCTCGAGGCTGTGATCGCCGGCCGCGTACCGGTCCTCGAGCTCGCGCAGCCGGGTCCGCGCCCACTGCGCGGTGACCGCCGGCTCGTCGCGCCGCTCGACCGGCACCTCGGCGGTGAACTCGGCGTCGTCGCGGGTGCGTCCCCGGACGGTCACCGAGGACGGAACCGTCCCGCTCCAACGGCCGAACATCACCAGCGGCACGCCGGGGAAGATCGACTGTGCCCGGCCCGGCTCGACGCCGCTCACCGTCACGCCGGTGACCAGCGGCGCGCCGATGCGGCGGTGGATCTGCTCCATCGCCTCGTCGAGGCGGTCCTCGCTCTCCACCAGCTCGCACCGGCCGGCGCCCAGCGCGGCCAGGCGGCCCAGGAAGCCCGCGTTCACCGCCCGGTCGATGCCGACCGTGTGCAGGCGCGTCGGGCCGATCAGCGACGTGACCTCGGCGAGGATCTGGTCCTCGTTGCCCACCTGGCCGTCGGTGACGAGCACGAGCACCCGGTCGCGGCCCTCCGACCCCGCCAGCAGCGTCAACCCCTGGCGGAGCGGGGCGAGCAGCTCGGTGCCGCCCCGCGCGTCGGCGCGGGCGAGGTGCTCGACCGCGCGGAAGCGATTCCGGTCGGTCGCCTCGGACAGCCCCTCGCCGAGGTCGGCCGGGTGGTCGATCTGGTGGTCGAAGGTCAGCACGGCGAACCGGTCGGCCGTGGTCAGCGTGTCCACCACCCGGGCGGCGGCGCGCCGGGCGGCGACCATCTTCCAGCCGCCCATGCTGCCCGAGCGGTCCAGCAGCAGCACGACGTCCTTCGGCCGCGGCGCACCGTCGCGCGGCTCCGGCGGCACCACGACCAGCTGGTACGTCACCCCGTCGGCGTCCGCACCGCCGTCCGGCACGAACACCGCGCCCGAGCCGTCGCCCTCGTACGGCAGCCGCAGCACGAAGTCCCGGTCGGCGCGCTCACCCGGCGCGATCTCCACGTGCCCCTCGCGGCTGGTGACGGTGTGCAGGCTCGAGCGGACACCGGCGAGCGGCAGCCCGGCCGTGTCGATGTCGACCCCGATGGACAGCCGCAGCGGGTTGGGGAACCCGGGCAGCAGCACCGGGGGAGTGATCCGGGAGGCGTCGGGCACGGCGTCGGTGTCACGGGCCTGCCCGTCGCCGGCCGGGGTGCCGGGCAGCGGCGTACCCGGGATGTAGCGGGGCGCGACCACCAGCGGGAACCGGAACGTCGCCGCGCCGTCCTCCCAGGGCAGCGGGCCGGCCAGGGAGAGCTCCACGACGACCCGCTCGCCGGGCGGGATGTTGCCCACCCGCATGGTGAAGACGTCGGGACGTTCCTCCTCGGCGATGGAGGCCCGCTGCCCGGCCTCGATCGCGCGGTCGTACGCCTCCCGGGCCGCCGCGCGCTCCTGCAGCTCCGCCTCGACCGTCCGGCCGCCCGCGGTCATGGTCATCGCGGTGACGGCGGCCCGGTCGGGCAGCGGGAAGACGTACGTGGCCTCGAGCGCGGTGTCGTGCGCGTTGACGAACTCGGTGGTCACGGTGGTCCGGGCGACGAGGCCGCTGATGCGCGCACGCACGTCGAGCCGGTCCAGGGGCAGGTTGCCGCGGTCGGTGTGCAGCGCTCCCACGCCGGCGTCGGGCAGGATGCGGATGCGGCCGAGCTCCGCCGGCTCCATCGGGGTGACGGACAGGGTCATGACGGGCTCCCATCATCGGTGTGCGGCAGGGGTGCGGGCTCGGGACGGCGGACCGGGTCGTCGCCGGCGGGTTGCTCGAGAAGGCCCCGGACGGCCAGAAGGCTCAGCAGGGGCTGCGCGGCGGCGGCGACGGCTGCGTGGTCGGCCGCTGACGGGCGTACCGGAAGGACCAGGATCGCGCCGCCGCCCAGCGCGACCGCGCCGATCTCCCGGGCCGGCGCGGCGGTCCGATCGGCGGCCGGGATCGCCGCCGGAGCCGCCGGCGCGGGCGCAGGCGCGGCGGTCCAGAAGCGGGGCCGGGCCGGCGCCTGCGGTCCGGGCGTTTCGTCGGCCAGCAGGTCCTGCGGCACCCGCGCGACCGCGGCGAGCACGTCGTCCGGCGCGCCCGCAAGCTCGGCCTGGATGGCGGCGAGCGAATGGCCCTGGGCCTGGCGCCGCTTGAGGGCGACGAGCTGCAGGAGGTGGCGGTTGCCGTAGAGCGCGGTGCGGCCGCGCATCGCCGCCGGCCGGTCGACCAGGCCGGTCGTCGTGTACCACCGCACGGCCCGGCGGTCGGGCACGTCGCGGACCCGGCCGTTGGGCGCGCCGGGGTATTCGGCGGTCAGCGCGCCGCGTACCCGCTCGAGAAGCTCGTCCATCGTCCACACACTGTTATATTGACACTGTCATCGTGACAGTGTCAAACGCCGGTAGTTTTCTTCACTTCGCCCAAGGACGGCCGATCGGGGCGGTATGACCGACGCGAAGATCGACGAGGCGGAGCGCGACGCGGCGTTCGCGGCCACGGTGGCGCGCCACCCCGACGCGTTCGTCTGCGCGGTGAGCCCGGCCGGTCTCTTCGCCGACCTGCCGGAGACGTTCGACCCGGGACGCCTGCGCCCGGTCACCGGCCCGCGCTCCGCGCTCGACCTCGTCGTGCTGGAGGACCAGCCGGAGGTCATCGACGCCTGGCACGCGTTCCTCGCCCGCGGTCTGGCGCAGTGCCGGGTGCACCCGCTCTCCGCGCCGGGCCAGCTGGTCGACCTGCACATGATCGATCTGACCCACCGGTACGGCGTGCAGATCGTGCTGTTCGCGGGGCTGGACGGCCACCCCGCCCACCTGCCGCTGGAACACCAGGTGATCAAGCCGCGTCTGGTCACGGTCCGCAAGAACTCGAACGCGATCATCGTCGGCGCCGACCCCGAGATCGTGCGCGTCCTCGGCTGGACCGCCGACGAGCTGCTCGGCACGCGCGCGGTCGACCTCGTGCACCCCGACGACCGGGTCCGGGCCATCTCCAGCTGGATGGACATGCTCGCCTCGCCGAACGGCGAGGCCCGCCGGGTACGCCTGCGCCACCTGCACCGCGACGGCTCCGTCGTCTGGTTCGAGGTCACCAACCACAACCAGCTCACCGCCCCGGGCGTCGGCGAGGTGGTGGCCGAGATGCTCGACATCTCCGACGAGATGGCCGCCCAGGAGGCCCTGCGCGCGGGTGAGCAGCTGATGCGGCGCCTGACCGAGACCATCCCGATGGGCATCGTGCAGATCGGCACCGACCGGCGGATCGCGTACCAGAACGAGCGGGCGGCCCGGGCCATCGGCGCCGGGGTCGGCGACGTGCTCGGCGGCGCGCTGCTGGACCGCATCCTGCCCGGCGACCGGCCGGCGATCGACGCCGCGATCGACACCGTCCTGCGCGAGGACCGCGACGTGGAGGCCGAGTACGGCTATCGCAACGTGGAACGCGGCCCGCGCCGCGTCCGGGCCACCCTGCGCGCCCTCACCGGGCCGGACGGCGAGGTCACCGGCGCCATCATCTGCCTCACCGACGTGACCGACGACGTACGCCTGCGCGACGAGCTCAAGCAGCGCGCCACGTACGACGCCCTCACCGGGTGCCGCAACCGCGCCTCGACCCTGACCGCGCTGCAGGAGGCGCTCGACGCCCCCGGCCGTACCCGCGGCACCGCGGTGATCTTCATCGACCTCAACAAGTTCAAGCAGGTCAACGACGCGTACGGGCACGCCGCCGGGGACCGCCTCCTCACCCACGTGGCGTCCCGCCTGCGCGGTGCCGTCCGCGACGGCGACGTGGTCGGCCGCTTCGGCGGCGACGAGTTCGTGGTCATCTGCCCGGACGTGCCGAGCGCGACCGACGCGCGGCACATCGGGCAGAGCCTGGTCGCGGCGCTGGTCACCGGCGGCCTGGACCTGGCGGGGGAGCGGCTGCTGCCGCAGGCCAGCATCGGGGTCGCCTGGGCCGGGACGCAGACGTGCGCGGACACGCTGATCGCCCGGGCCGACGCGGCGATGTACGAGGCGAAGAAGTCCCGCACCGGCCGCCTGGCCCTCGCCCTGGCCGACTGACCGAGCCGTCGGCGGCCGTCGCGGGCCGGCAGGTCAGGTGCGGCGCAGGACCGACACCACGCGGCCGAGGACGGTGGCCCGGTCGCCGTCGATCGGCTCGTACGCCGCGTTGCGCGGCTCGAGCAGCACGTGGCCGCCGCGCCGCCGGAACACCTTGACCGTCGCCTCCTCGTCGATCATCGCGGCCACGATGTCGCCGTTGTACGCCTCGGGCTGCCGGCGGACCACGACGATGTCCCCGTCGCAGATCGCAGCGTCGATCATGGAATCGCCCTGCACCCTGAGGCAGAACAGGGTGCCGCGTCCGACCAGGTCACGCGGCAGCGTCAGGGTCTCCTCGGCCGCCTCCTCCGCGAGGATGGGGGTGCCGGCGGCGATGGTGCCCAGCAGCGGCACGCCCACCGTCGCCGGGTCGCGCACGTCGCGGACGGCCGGCTCCAGGAACATGCGTACGTCGACCGGCCGGGTCACGTTGCGGCCGCGGCGCAGGAAGCCGTACTCCTCCAGGGCGCGCAGGTGCCGGCTCACCGACGAGGTCGACGCCAGCCCGATCGCGTCCGCGATGTCGCGCGTGGACGGTGAGTAGCCGTAGCGCACCGCCCAGTCCCGGATGACCCCGAGGATCTCTCGCTGCCGAGTGGTCAGCATGGACGTGTCGAAATCCTCGCTCAGAAGCATTCCACGATCTTCGCCGACGGGTGCGGCGCCGGGCGATCAGGCACGCCGTCACGGCTCGGCCGGCTGTTTCACCCCTTCGGGTGGAAGCCGGGTGCGGCCGGGATAGCCGTGATCTTCGGCGGGCACTGAGCGCAGCCAAGACGGTCCGGCCGCCGCGCCCGGGACGCCGACCCCCGTACCCGGTGAGCGGTCCGTCTTGCCGGGGGTGTGCCGGCCTTCCCCCGCCGGCGCGCCCCCGCCCTCAGGGCAGCGGCACGACGTACGAGTCGACGCGGGCTATCAGCCCGCCGCGGAACGTGAACAGGTCGTTGAACGCGAACCGGAACGGTCCGTGCTCGACGCTCTCGCCGCGGCCCTCGCCCGTGGTGACGACGACCGGGCCGTCCTCGTACACCCTGCGCACCTCGAGCTGCGGGCTGCCGGTGAAGGCGGGATTCTCGATCTCGCCGTCGAACTCCGCCTTGCCGCGGGTGGTGCGGTGGCCGTGGATGACCCACTCGACGTCATCGGTGAGCGTCGCGAGGACCCGCGGGTGGTCGCTGCTGCGGAAACCCTCGAAGTATTCGGCGACGAGGTCGCGCTGAGCATGCGATGTCACAGTCCGCTCCTTCCCGGTCCGGTGTCGCCTTCCAGATGCTTCGCCAGGGCGTCGAGGATGGACGCCAGCCCGTCGGCCGCCTGGGCCGTCCGCAGCTCCGGGGGCAACCGGCGCTGGTGGACGGTCAGGTCCGTGCCGTCCCCGGCGGGCTGCAGGCGTACGGTCGTCCGCAGGCCGGTGACAGGCTCGTCGAACACCAGCTCGTGCGGCGCGGCGACGAGCACGTACACGAACCGCAGCCGGCGGGTCGCGCCGCCCGGCGCCCGTGTGTCCAGCGTGAACTCGCCGCCCGGACGCACATCGGCGGTGACCGAGCCCGCCGGAACGGTGGCGTGCGAGCCGCCCCAGAACGCCGCGATGCTCGCCGGTGACGTGAACGCGGCCCACACCCGTACGGGATCCGCTCGCAGATGCCGGCGCGCGACCAGCTCGTCGCCGTGCAGCTCGGCCCGCGCGGTCACCGGGTCTCCTCATCCAGGTGCCGCTCCAGGGCGTCGAGCCGGTCGTGCCAGGCGCGGCGCTGGTCGTCGATCCACGAGCCGAGCAACCCGAGCTGATCGGCGCGCAGCCGGCAGGGACGTCTCGTACCCTCGCGGCGCTGCTCGACCAGGCCGCACCGGCGCAGCACGCCGACGTGATGGGAGATCGCCTGCGGGGTGAGGTCGAACGGTTCGGCGAGTTCTCCCACCGTGGCGTCGCCGTGCGCGAGGCGGCTCACCAGGGCGCGGCGCACGGGATCACCCAGGGCCGCGAAGGCCGCGTCGAGATCGGGCATGGCCTCACCCTAATGCAAATATCTGTTTGCGCAAAGAGTCATTTGCTGAAGCGCATGCGGCCGTGGACTGACCGGAATCGCCGCCACACTCACGCCATGACCAGCGACATCCTGCTTCCGGACCAGTCCGTCCCCACCGCCGGCGCGGTGCTGAACCCGTTCGTGATCGTCGACGACGCGGCCGGCTTCGTAACGTTCGTGACCGAGGTCTTCGGCGTACCCGAGACCGCCGAGGCCCGCACCCCGATGCCGGACGGCAAGCTCATCCACGCCCAGCTGCGGCTCGGCACGGTCGACCTGATGGTCGCGGACCGGCTCGACGACTGGCCGGCCCGGCCGGGCCTGCTGCAAGTCTGGGTACGCGACGTCGCCACGGTGCTGCGGCGCGCGGCCGGCCGCGGCGCCACGACGGTCACCCAACCGACCCCGTTCTACGGCGAGTGCACGCTCGGCAGGATGCTCGACCCGTGGAACACCGTCTGGTGGCTGTGGGCGCCGGCGCCCGGCCAGCCGGACCCGGCGCCGAGCCGGGAGGGCGTGGTCTTCGCCACTCTGGACCGCACGCTGCGGTCGTTGGCGGGCCGGTGAGTCTGCTGCGCGTGCCATGCTGGGCGTGAGTCCGTGCTCACGGACTCCCGGACGAGGGGTGCCGTACCCGGCTCGCGACAAGACGGCCCGTGGAGGTCGTCATGTCCTGGCTCGTCCTGGTCCTCTCCGGCATGCTCGAGGCCGTCTGGGCCGCCGCGCTCGACCGGTCGCAGGGCTTCAGCCGGATCGTCCCGTCGGCGGTCTTCGCCGTCGCGTTGGTCGCCAGCATGGCGGGCCTCGCCTACGCGATGCGCGACCTTCCGGTCGGCACCGCCTACGCGGTCTGGGTGGGCATCGGAGCGGTCCTCACCATCGTGTACGCGATGAGCACCGGCCAGGAGCCGATCTCGGCCCTGAAGCTGCTGTTCCTCGCCATGATCGTGGCCGGGGTCGTGGGGTTGAAGCTGGTCCACTGAGCCTGCCGCGTTCGTGAGGGCCGGCGCTGCGGTTGCCGGGTTTGACGTCGGCGGGCTTTGACGTCGGCGGGCTTTGACGTCGGCGGGCTTTGACGTCGGCCGGCTTTGACGTCGGCCGGCTTTGACGTCGGCGCGCGGAAAGTGTCGTACCCCGGGGGCATCATGTCGGCATGGCTGAACCCGCTGCTCCGATTCCACGGCCCCGTCTGGAATTGTCGCTGCTGGAGGCACGCACGCGATTCGTGCAGCTGGCGCGGCTGGCCAACCTGACCCGGCAGAGCACGGTCATCACCGACGGCGGCCGTCCGATCGCGGCGATCGTGCCCGCCGATTCCGTGCCGGACGCCGCTCCCGCTCCCGCTCCCGCTCCCGCTCCCGCGCCGGACGCCGCTCCCGCTCCCGCGCCGGACGCCGCTCCCGGTCCCGTGCCGGGCGCCGTTCCCGGTCCCGGTCCCGTGCCGGACGCCGTTCCCGGGCCCGCGCCGGTGGCCGGCTCCGGTGGGTCGGCGGCGGGATGGCTGCGGCGGATCGAGACGCTCCGCGCGGATCTCCACCGTCAGCACCGGGCGCTGGAGGTCGCCCTGGACGAGGCGTGGCGCGAGCTCGACCGGGTCCGGCCGGCCGGCTCCGATCCCGGCATCGACGCGTTGCGGCTGTCCCATGCCGATATCCGCCGCCGGTGAGAAAGAAGCGTCATCCATGGTGAAGGCGATCGACGCCGGTGTCCTGGCGGTCGGCTGTCTCGATGACGGGCGCCCTCCGCGAGTGGCTCAGCGATGCCCGGTGACGGGTTGATGCCGGACCTCGGGGCGGCGGGACCCGCGACGGCGTCCCGCTGCCAGCCGGTTCCGGGACCGTCGCAGCTCATGGTTTCCGTGTTCGTGCCGCGTTGCTGTGCCGTGATCGATGATCGAACCGGGACGCCGTGAATGACACGGTCCGGCGGGGGCGGGTCGCCACGTCGCTGACGTTTCTGCTCTTCGGCACGGCGCTCGGTGTCTGGACCTCGCGCATCCCCGCGGTGAAGCACAACCTCGGGCTGAGCGACGGCCGGCTCAGCTACGCCCTGCTGGCGTTCGCGGCCGGGTGCATCGTCGGCATGGCGGTATCGGGGCGGCTCACCGATCGGTTCGGCAGTTCGCGGGTGCTCGTGCCGGCCGCGGTTCTCGAAGGGGTGTTGCTGGTGCCGCCGGGGTTCAGCGGCGGGCTGGTGGCGCTCTGCTCGTTCCTCTTCCTGTTCGGCGCGGCGCACGGGACGCTCAACATCGCGATGAACGCGAACGCCATCGAGGTGCAGCGGGCGTGGGGACGGCCGATCATGTCGTCGTTCCATGCGATCTACAGCGTCGGCGGGTTTCTCGGGGCTGTCGCGGGAAGCCTGTTCGCGCGCGGCGGGGCCGGGGTGGGGGTCACGTTCGCCGCCGTCGGGAGCGGGGTGCTCGCACTGGCCGTGTGGGCCGCGCTGTGGGTGTTCTCCGACGGGTCGGGCGCGAGGCCGGGCGGCGAGTCCCCGGGTGAGGGCGAGCCGGCGCGCCGGTCGTGGCTCCTCGCCTTTCTCGGCGTGCTGGTGTTGTGCACGCTGGTCGGCGAGGGGGCGGCGGCCGATTGGAGTGCCGTCTACCTGCGGGACAACTTGGGGGCGAGCGCCGGCTCCGCCGCGTACGGGTTCGCCGCTTTCTCGATCATGATGACCGTGGGCCGGGTGTTCGGCGACCGGCTGGCGCTCGCCCTGGGTCCCGTCGCACTGGTGCGGCTCAGCGGCGGCCTGGCCGCGGTCGGTCTCGGCGCGGCGCTGCTGGTGAGCCACCCGGTCGCCGGGGTGGCCGGGTTCGGGCTGCTGGGCGCAGGGCTGTCGGGCATCGCTCCGCAGGTGTACTCGGCCGCGGGCAACCTCGACCCCCGGCGCGCCGGCCGGGCGCTGTCCACGGTGGTCAGCATCGGGTACGTCGGCTTCCTGCTCGGCCCGATTCTGATCGGCGCGGCGGCGACCGTGGTGGGGCTGCCGTCGGCGCTGTGGATCCCGGTCGTCCTGGCCCTGTTCGTAGCGGCCGGCGCCCGGGCGATGGCGTCCCCGAGACACCGCGCCGAGACCGCCGGGGTCAGCTGAGCGTGCGCCGCAGGGACGCGACGTCGAAGCCCGCGACGGCGAGCAGCCCGGCCGCGTGCGACGCGTCGTCGGCGATGAGGTCGCGGACCAGGGCGAGCGTGTCCGGGTAGCGCACCGTGAGCATCCGCCGCGGGAGCCGTTCCCCGGTGGCGTCTCGGTGACCACCCGGCCCGGCGGCTCGGAGACGTTCGTACGTGACCCCGGCGGCCTGGAGCAACGCAGCACCCCGGAAACGCGGGTCCGCAGGGTCGACGAGGTACGGCAGCCGCTGCGCGACCTCGTACGTGGCGGCCACGGCGAGCAGGATGTCCGAGCTGTCCGGACCGCCGTGCCGGCGCCGCGCGGAGTCGGCGCTGCCCTGCCCGGGCCGCGCGGATTCGGCACCGTCGTGCCGGGGCGGCGCGGATCCGGCGCCGCCGTGCCGGCGGTGGGCCTGTTCCGCCGCCTCCAGCCTGATCCACTGCATCGGGTGGCGACCGTAATTGATCCGTACGGCGATCGCGAACGCCGTCATCGGCCGCCGCCAGCCCGGCGAGCGGAAGCCGGACCGGCCGATCAACCGGTCCCGGACGTGGCGCAGCGCCGGTTCCACGTCGTCGCGTACGGCCGGGGTCCTGCCCGCCGCGAGGTCCGCGTGCAGGTCCGTGGCCGGGATGCCGCAGATCGCGAGCAGTTCCGTCGCGCGGTTGCCCGGGTCCTCGAGGAGCGCGAGCAGGACGTCGGCGGGGGTGCAGACCGTCCGCACGGTGGCCGCGCGGTGCAGGGCCTCCGCCGCTGCCGCGGTGAAGGGTACGGGGGTGCCGCCGTCGGCGATCACGATGTCGTGCGGGCCGTCCGGGCCCACGCCGGCTGCGTCCGCGGAGGTCCAGCGGCCGAGCCGGCCGTCGTCGACCGTGAGCGCGACCGTGCGGGTGAGCCCGGCCGCCGCGAGCGGGCCGCGGGTGGCGTCCAGGTTGGTCAGGGCGATCAGCAGATGATTCGTGCCGAGCGCCTCGTCGTCGCCGCCGCGCAGGAACGCGGCGGCGACCATCAGGCGAACGCCCGGGTCGCCGGGGAACACGTCGGTGCGGGATGTGGACACCCGCTCATTCTGCGAACGCCGCGGCCGGCGGCACATCCGGCTGCGGTCGGGGCTTGCCGGACGCAGGGTTCAACCTTCGGTATACCGCCGCTCAGCGAGGATGCCCGGCCGCCAGGCCGCTCTGCACCTGCCGGTGCAACGCCAGGTATCCGACGAGGACCGGCAGCATCGCGATCGTCATCCCGGCGAACAGGCCGCTGTAGTCGCCGCGATATCCCTCGTTGACCGCCAGCGCCGTGAGTCCCTGTGCCAGGACCCAGCGCCGTTCCGCGCCTTCGCCCTGCATGAGCACGATGGGCAGGACGTACTGGTTCCATTGGAACAGGAAGACGAAGATCCCGACGCTGACCAGGCCGGGGCGGGCCATCGGCAGCATGACGCGGAAGAACAGGCGGTAGTGCCCGCACCCGTCGACCATCGCGGCCTCGGCGACCGTGGCGGGCAGCGTACGGAAGAAGGCGGTGAGGAAGAAGACCGTGAACGGCAGCGAGTAGGCCGCGTACACCAGGATCAGACCGGGAAGCGTGCCCAGCAGTCCCAGATCGCGTACGACGAAGAACAGCGGCACGAGGGCCAGGAAGACCGGGAACATCATGCCGCCTGCGAACGCGAAGTAGACGAGCCGGTGGCCTCGGAAACGGTAGCGGGCCAGGACGTACGCGGCCATCGCGCCGAGGGTCATCGTCAGCGCCAACGCACCCGTCACGACGATCGCGCTGTTGAGGAAGTAGCGGCCGATGTGCGCGTCGTCCCACGCCCGTGCCCAGTTCTCCCAGCGTGGCCGCGACGGCAGGCCCCACGGGTCGGTGAGGATCTCGTTGTCGCTCTTGAGCGAGCTGAGCACCGCCCACAGCAGCGGCAGCGTGGTCAGCAGCGCCCAGCCGGCCAGGAAGCCGTGGGAGAGCACGGGGACGACGCGCCCGGGCCGGGGCGGCAGGGTCATCTACAGCTCCACCCGGTCGCGGCGGGTCACGCGCAGGAAGAGGGCGGCGACCGACAGCGTCAGGAAGAACATCGCCACGCCCATCGTCGACGCGTAGCCGAACTGGGCGTCGGTGAAGGCCGTCTTGTAGAGGCGCAGCCCCACGACATCGGAGGAGAAGCCGGGGCCGCCGTCGGTGACGATCTGCACGACGGCGAACGCGTCGATCGCGACGATCGCCAGGTACACCCAGGCGACCTGGATGGTGTCCCACAGCAGCGGTACGGTCACCCGGAACACGGTGGTGGCGCGGCTCGCGCCGTCCAGCATGGCCGCCTCGTAGATGTCGCGGGGGATCGCCTGCATGGCGGCGCCGAACAGCACGACGTAGAAGCCGGCATTGCTCCAGAGCAGCACGAAGGCCACACACCAGAAGGAGAACCGCGGGTCGCCGAGCCAGGGGCGGGCCAGCGCCTCCAGCCCCGCCGCGCGCAGGGCGCCGTTGAGCAGGCCGCTGTTCGGCGCGTAGATCTGCTTCCACAGCACGCCGATGACGGCCACGGACAGCACCTGGGGGAAGAAGTAGACGATCCGGTAGAGGGCGGCGCCGCGTACGCCGTGCACACCGGCCCGGTCACCGCGGCCGCCGACGCTGATCATCGAGGCCAGGAAGAGGCCGAGCGCGATCGTCGCCACCGGTAGCAGGACCAGCAGCAGGGCGTTGTGCCACAGGGCGTTCCAGAACAGGCCGTCGCCGCCCAGCCGCCGGACGTTGGCCAGGCCGACGAACTCGTACCGCGGGGTCAGGCCGCGCCAGTCGGTGGCCGCGATCGGGAAGGCCTGCGCGTACGGCGACAGCACGAAGACGCCGTACAGCAGCAGCGGCGGGGCCAGGAACGTGGCGACGAACCGCCGCTTGCCGCGCACCGTCAGGCCCGCTTGTACTTCTTGATCGACGGGTCCCTGGCGATGTCGTCGGCCGCCTTCTGACACCGGTTCACCCAGCCGGCCGCGTCGATGCGCCGGGCGAACAGGTCGGCGGTCGCGGCGTTGACGAAGGTGCGCTCCAGCTTGCGGTAGTACGACGGGTAGAGCCAGGTGAACGTCTGTGCGCCGGGCGCGGCCATCATCCGGGTGACCGAGGTGAGGCCGGGCGGCAGGTCGATGCCGGCGGCGGCCCCGGCGACGCAGGTGAGGCTGCCGGCCTTGCGGGTGAAGTCCGCCGCGGCGGCGCGGGACAGCATGATCCGCAGGTATTCGAGGCCGCCGCGGACGTTCTTCGCCTTGGCGGGCACGACGAACGCCTCGCTGCCGGCGCCGCGGAACGCCGCGTACGGAAGCTTGTCGCCGGAGGTGAGGCTCGGCGTGGGCGCGACCGTCATCCGGAAGCCGGGCGGGGTGACGGCCTTCTGCTCGTTCTCCAGCCAGGAACCGCAGGAGATGAGGGCGGCCCGGCCCCGGCACCACTCCGTCTGGGCCTGGATGTGGTCCATGCCCTCGGCGCCGGCCTGCACGAACCCGTCGACGGCCAGCTGGCGGTACGCGTCCACGGCCGTGCGGACCGCGTCGTGGCGCCACGCGCCGGGCTCGAGGTTGTCGATCGCCGTGAGCACGTCCACCCCGCCGAGCTTGGCCGCGGCCGCGAGGATCGGCCAGCTCATGTAGCGGGCGTGCACCCCGGTGTACGTCCACGGCGCGATGCCCGCCGCCTTGATCCGCCGGCACAGCGCGATCATGCCGTCCCAGGTGGCCGGGTACTGCCAGCCGCGGTCGGCGAAGAGCTTCTCCGAATACCAGACCCCGTACGCCGAGTACGCATAGTTCAGGGCGAGGAACGTGCCGTCGTACGACCCGGCGTCCACGATGCCCGGCAGCAGCGTGTCCTTCACCCTCACGGCGGGGTCGTCGAGGCTCGGCGCGTCGAGCAGCTCCCCGAGGTTCGCCAGCGCGCCCTGGGAGACCAGCGCGTTGAAGTCGATCTGGCTGCCGCCGGAGTTGTCCACCACGTCGGGCGGGGTGCCCGCCACGAACCGGGGTTGCAGCGTCTCGGCGATCTGCTGGGTGGCCGAGTGCTCGACCCGCGCGCCGGGGTGACGCTCGCGGTACATCGCCTCGTGGTCCTTGGCGTACTCCTCCCCGAATCCGCCGTTGAAGACGACGACCTCGAGCGGGGCGTCCTCTTCGACCCCGAGCGGGTTCGCCGCGCTCTTCTCGCCTTTGGCGTCGTGGTCGTCGCTGTCGCCACCTAGTGCGCAGCCGGTGAGCGCTCCCGTGCCGGTGAGGACACCAACCGCCGCGGTGCCCTGCAGCAACCGGCGCCGGCTGATCGTCTGTGCCATGTCGTACCCCTGACTCGAGGGAATATCAACATTTCTCCATGTGTCGCACAGTAGGATGAATGTTTCCTTCGGCGCATTCAAGTGTCATGAAACTTATTGCCATGGCCGGAGGCCGCGAGTACTTTCGGTCGTCATGCGGATGCGTCCGGTCGCCTCGTTCGTCACGCTGGCCCTCGCCGTCCTCGGCTCGGCGGTGCCCGCCGATCCCGCCGCCGCGCGACCCGGACCGTCCGAGGTGGACCGGATCCTGGCCCGCATGACGCTGCCGGAGAAGGTCGGGCAGCTGTTCACCACGTACGCGTACGGCGCCGACGCGACCGCACCCTCCGCATCGGACGCCGCCGCCAACCGCCGGCTCTACGGAGTGGACACCCCCGCCGAGGTCGTCGCCAAATACCACCTCGGCGGCGTCATCTACTTCACCTGGACGAACAGCCTCCAGTCGCCGCGTCAGCTCGCGTCCCTCGCGAACAGCCTGCAGGCCGCGGCGACCGGCACCGGCGCCCGCGTCCCGGTTATGATCTCCACCGACCAGGAGCACGGCGTCGTGTCGCGGATGCCGGCGCCCGCCACGCAGTTCCCCGGCGGCATGGCGCTGGGCGCCGGACGCTCGGTGCGCGACGCCTACCGCACCGGCCGGGTCACCGGCGCCGAGCTCGCCGCGGTCGGCATCGGCCAGGACTGGGCCCCGGTCGCCGACGTCAACGTCAACCCCGCCAACCCGGTCATCGGCGTACGGTCCTTCGGCAGCGACCCGGCGCTGGCGGCCGCCCTCACCGCCGCGCAGATCGAGGGGTTCCAGCGCGGCGCGAACACCTCCGCGGCGGCCAAGCACTTCCCGGGCCACGGCGACACGGCCACCGACAGCCACACCGGGCTGCCCGTCATCACCCACACCCGCGAGCAGTGGTCGCGCATCGACGCCCCGCCGTTCCGGGCCGCCGTCGCCGCGGGCGTCGACGCCGTGATGACCGCGCACATCGTGGTGCCCGCCCTCGACCCCTCCGGCGACCCGGCCACGCTGTCCCGGCCGATCATCACCGGGCTGCTGCGCGGCGAGCTCGGCTATCGCGGCGTGGTCGTGACCGATTCGCTGGAGATGGCCGGCGTCCGCGAGAAGTACGGCGACGAGCGCGTCCCGGTGCTCGCCCTCAAGGCCGGTGCCGACATGCTGCTGATGCCGCCGAACCTCGACGTGGCGGTCGGCGCGGTGCTGGGCGCCGTCGCCTCCGGCGAGCTCACCGAGGACCGCATCGACCAGTCCGTCCGCCGCATCCTCACCCTCAAGCACAAGCGCGGCCTGCTGTCGTGGACGCCCCTCGATCCGGCCGCCGCCGAGCGCGTCGTCGGCCGCCCCGCGCACCTGCGGGTGGCCCGCGACGTCACCGACCGTACGGTCACGGCGATCCGCAACGACGCGGGTCTGCTGCCGCTGCGCGGCGCCGGGTCCGTGCTGGTCACCGGGTGGAGCTCGGCCGCCCAGCGCACCGTGCCGGTCCTCGCCGACTCGCTGGCCGCTCGGGGGGTCAGCGCGACGGCGCTCGTCACCGGCCTGCCCACCGACGCGCAGATCGCGGACGCGGTCGCCGCGGCGGGCCGGCACGATGTGACCGTGGTGCTCACCTCCCGCGCCTGGGACACCACGGCCGCCGATCCCGGAGGCCGCCAGCAGGCGCTCGTCCGGGCGCTGGTGACCGCGGGCCGCCCGGTCGTGGTGGTCGCCGTGCGGGATCCGTACGACATCGCGTACCTGCCGGGGGTCACCACGTACCTGGCCACGTACAGCTACGCCGGGGTGGCCATGGAATCGCTGGCGCGGGTGCTCGTCGGCGAGCTCTCGCCGCGCGGCCGGTTGCCGGTGGCGATCCCGGTGGCCGGCGACCCGTCGCGGAACCTGTATCCGTTCGGCTACGGGTTGACGTGGAGGACGCGGTGAGCGGCGTGCGCCGGAGCGGGCTGCCGACGGCGACGGGGGAGCGTCGTCACCCGCTCCGGCGCCGGCCGGGCTCGTGACCGGTCAGCCGGGCGTGCACGGCGGCCGGCACGGTCCCGGTGAGCCGGGCGAGGGCGAGCGCAGCCGCGCCGGCCGCCCCGTCGGCCGCCTCGCGAGGTTCCGCCCCGGTGCGCCGGGCGACGCCCTCGTGCACGGCCCGCGCCACCGGGCCGGGAGAGAGCAACACGGATCCGGCCAGCACCACGTCCCCGGCGGGCGGCCCGACGACGTCGAAGGTGTGCAGCAGCTTCGCGGCCGCGGCGGCGCAGATCCGCAGCGCCACGGCGTCCCCGGCGTCCGCGGCCTCGCTCACCGCCGGCGCCAGCCCGCCCAGCTCCGCAGGCGGCCGGGCGAAACCCGCGGCGACCAGCGCCTGGGCGAGATCGTCCCCGGCGGCCCGGTCCGCACCGGCCCACCGGAGGGCCGCCTCCAGCAGCACGGTCGGTTCGCCCCGGCCGTCCACCGCGGCCACGGCCGCCCGCATGGCCCGCAGCCCCATCCAGACCGCCGAGCCCTCGTCGCCGAGCAGCCATCCGTAGCCGTCGCAGCGGCGCTCCAGGGCGCCGCCGGCGAAGCGGGCCGCCAGCGCGCCGGTGCCGGACAGCAGCAGCACACCGCCGGGCTGCGGGGTGCCGGCCGTGAACGCGACCTCCAGGTCCGTCACGGTCCGCACCTCACCGGCCGGCCCGGCCGCGGCCCAGGCCCGCCCCGCGGCGGAGCGGAACGCCTCCCGCGCCGCGCCCGCCGAGCCCGCGCCGCCCACCACGCCGGCCCGGACCCGCGCCGGATCCACGGTGGACAGCGCGGCGCGCAGGGCGGCGGCGAGCTCCCCGGCCACATCGCCGCCGCTGCTGTTGAGGTTGGCGCCACCCGCCACGCCGCGGCCGACCACCGCGCCGTCGAGCGTCGCGACCACGCAGCGGGTGGACGTGGCGCCCGCGTCCACCCCCACCACCAGACCCCGGTCCATAGTCCGGTGACCGTACCCCCATCCCCGTGAAGGACACCCCGCTCCATGACAGGCACCAGGCGCACGCCGCCACCGACCGCGCCGCGGGCGGCCGACCGCTCACCCACCACCGTGCGGGCCCGCGGCCTGCTGCCCTCGCTGTCCCCGGCCGAGCAGCGGGTCGCCCGAGTGATCATCGACGAGGCGGCGACCGCCGCCGGGCTGACCATCAGCGACCTCGCCGCCCGCGCCCGCGCCTCGGAGACCACGGTCATCCGGTTCTGCCGCGCGATGGGCTTCGGCGGCTACTCCGAGCTGCGGCTCACCCTCGCCGCCGAGGCGGGCCGCGCGGCCGGGGCGGCCACCACCGGCGGCGAGCTGATCGACAGCGACATCAGCGAGACCGACGAGCTCGTCCAGGTCGTCAAGAAGATCGCCTTCGCGGACGCCCGGGCCGTCGAGGACACCGCCCTGCAGATCGACGTCGCGGTGCTGCAGCAGGTCGTGGATCTCATCGCGGGTGCCCGCCGGGTCGACATCTACGGCGTCGGCGCCAGCGCCTTCGTCGCCGCGGACTTCCAGCACAAGCTGCACCGCATCGGGCGCATCTCGTACGCGTGGAGCGACCTGCACGTGGCGCTCACCAGCGCCGCGCTGCTCGACGAGCGGGACGTCGCCTTCGGCATCTCGCACACCGGGGCGACCGCCGACACCGTCGAGGCGTTCGCGGAGGCGGGCCGGCACGGCGCCCGGCTCGTCGCGCTGACGAACTTCCCGAAGTCGCCGATCACCCGGATCGCCCACCACGTGCTGACCACGGCGGCGCGGGAGACGACGTTCCGGTCCGGCGCGATGGCCAGCCGGCTCGCCCAGCTGACGGTCATCGACTGCGTGTTCGTCGGCGTCGCGCAGCGGACGTACCCGCAGACCCGGCGTGCGCTCGAGGTGACGTACGAGGCCGTCCGCGGGCGGCGGGTGGACTCCGGCCGGGGGCGCGCGTGAGGCCCGTGGAGCAGGCGCCGCTGGCCCGTACCGAGCAGCGCAACCCGCGGACCGCGGCGATCGACCGGATGTCCAGCCTGGAGCTGCTGCACGTCATCAACGACGAGGACCGTACGGTGCCCGGCGCGGTGGCCTGCGTCCTGCCCGTGCTCGCCGCCGCCGTGGACCTCGCCGTCGAGGCGCTGTCCGGCGGCTGCCGCGTCCACTACGTCGGCGCGGGCACGTCCGGGCGCCTCGCCGTGCTGGACGCCGCCGAGCTCGGTCCCACGTTCGGGATGGAACCGGGGCGGGTGGTGGCCCACCTCGCCGGGGGGCCGGCCGCGCTCACCGACGCCTCGGAGGGCGCGGAGGACGACGAGCAGGCGGGCGCGGCGGCGATGGCCGGGGTGAGCCCCGGGGACCTGGTGGTCGGCGTGACGGCCAGCGGGCGTACGCCGTACGTCCGCGGCGCGCTGACCGCGGCTCGCTCCCGCGGCGCACACACCGTGCTGGTGTCGGCCAACCCGGCGGCGCCGCTCGCCCGACACGCGGATCTGCACGTCGCGCCGGACACCGGGCCGGAGGTGGTCACCGGATCCACCCGGATGAAGGCGGGCACGGCGCAGAAACTCGTGCTGAACGCGTTCTCCACGGCCACGATGGTGCGGCTCGGGCGCACGTACTCGAACCTGATGACCGACATGCTGCCCCGCAACGACAAGCTCCGCGACCGGCAGCTGCGGATCCTGGCCGACGCGACCGGGGCCGACGCCGCCCGGTGCCGGGGCGCCCTGCGTGACGCGCACGGCGATGCGCGGGTGGCGGTCGTGATGCTGCTCGCGCAGGCCGCGGCCGAACCGGCGCGGCGGGCCCTGGACGAGGCCCGCGGGCACGTCCACGCCGCGCTGGCCGCGCTCGAGCGCGGTCCCGCCGGCGGGTTCAGCTGAAGGCCGCGGCCGCCTCGTCGCCGGTCAGCGCTTGCTCGCGGAACGTGGTGGTGCCCGCGGTCAGCAGCTCCCGGGCGGCGTCCCGCAGCGCGCCGTACGCCGCCCACGCCAGCGCCCCGCCCGTCGACACGCGGCGGACCCCCAGCTCCGCGAGCTCGGCGACGGACGGCGCGCCGGCCACGGCGAGCACGTTCACGGGCGCGGCCACCGACCGGACCAGCCGCCCGATGTCGGCCGGTGAGCGCAGGCCGGGCGCGTAGACGACGTCCGCCCCCGCCTCCCGGTATGCGAGCAGCCGGCGGATCGTGTCGTCGAGGTCGTCGTGCCCGTACAGGTGGTTCTCGGCGCGCGCGGTGAGCACGAGGCCGTGCCGCCGGCAGGCCTGCGCCGCCGCGGCGACCCGCTCGGCACCCACCTCCCCGGGCACGACTTGCCCGGCCGCCGGGTCGTAGTCCTCGATGGAGATGCCCGCCGCGCCGGCCACGGCCAGCAGATCCACGGTCTCCGTGATGCCCGCCGCGGTGTCGGAGAAGCACCATTCGGCGTCCACGCTCACCGGCACGGCCACTGCCGCGGTGAGCGCACGGACGTGCGCGACGAGCTCGTCCCGGGTGACCTGCTGATCGAGCCGGCCGAGGCTCGCCGCGAACCCGGACGAGGTGGTGGCCAGCGCGGGGAAACCGAGGTGCTCGAGCAGCCGCGCCGAGCCGGCGTCCCAGGGGTTCGGCATCACGAACGTCCCGGCGTCGTGCAGCGCGCGGAACCGGTCCTGGACGGAAGTCATGCGGCCATCCTGCCAAACCCGGCGCCGCTTTCCTGCGGTCAGCCCGTCTGGGTGAGGACGTCGTTGAAGATCTTCTGGATGTCCGCCTTCTTCTCCGGCGGGGTGAACGCCCCGATTCCCACCTGCCACATGTGCGCGCCGGTGGCGTCCGGGAAGAAGTGGCTCATGTCGAGGGTGTAGCGGCCGTTCGCGTTGCGGGCCGTCTCGACGTAGAACGTGCGGTCGTCGTGCGCCCGGGACGTCACCCCGGGGTCGAACCACTCGGTGCTCAGCCGGCTGCGGTCGGCCGCGCCGCACGGGTCCGGGCAGGGCCGCAGCATGATCTGCACCTTCTGCCCGTTGCCCGGGTTGCCCTCGTCGATGCAGACCCACGCCTTGGCCTGCGGCAGGTCCACCCGGCCGGCGATACACCCCCAGGTCTTCGGCGTACGGAAGGCGAACGGCCACCCGGTGAAGGCCATCGTGTACGTGGCGTCCGTCGCGCTGTAGCTCGGCCCGACCAGGGTGCGCGCCGGCGCCGAGCGCAGCACCGGCTTACCGGCCGAGGGTGCCGGGACGGGCGGATCGAGGTCCGTCCGGCGCGGCAGCGTCGGGACCGGCCGTACGGCGGTGGGCCGCGCCACCGGCCGGTCGGGGCCGTCGCTGCCGCTGACCACCGCGGCGATGCCGAACCCGCCGCACACGCAGAGCAGCAGCACCAGCGGGACCACCATCAGCGCGATCGCGGCCGGCATGGCACGGTGCTTCTGCGGCGCCGGACCGATCGCCCCGTCGACGAAGCCGATCGCCGGCGCCCGGTACTCGAGCTCGACCACCTGGCCCGGGTGCACGGCCACGACCGTTTCCGCGGTGCCCACCTTCGGGGGCAGCAGGTACGGCACGTGCACGTGCACCTGGTACTGCCCGGGCGGCACCGGCACGACCGTGCGCCCCCAGCCCGCCGGGACCGGCCGCCCGTTGATCGCCAGGTACGGCTTGAAGAGGGCGAACATGAACGTCGCCCACCAGTACTTCGCGGTGATCGCGATGGCCGTCGTGCCGGGCTGCTGCCACGGCGTCTGCTGCTGGTCGTACACGCTGGTCCTTCCCCCGAGACGAACCCGGGGAGCATAGACGGCCGCGGGGAGCGGGGGTCAGAGCGGGTCGACGGTGATGCTGCCGTCGGTGTGCCCGACCGCGAGCCGGCGCCCACCGGTGAGCGCGCAGCTCGCGGCGCCCGCGAGGTCGCCGAGGTGCCGGCCGGTGACGACGTCCCAGCAGCGCAGCACGTCGTTCCGGGCGACCGCGAGAAGTCGTTCCGGCGCCATCCCGTGAGGCGCGGTGGGACCGGCCCCGCCGCCCGCCGACAGCACCGCGCCGACCGGTTCACCGGTCGCCGCGTTCCAGCGCCGGGGGCGGCGGCCACCGAACGATATCGGTCACCCCTCGTGCTCGCGACGTTCGAGGTCGTCCTCGCGGGCATCGGCGAGGTCCTCGCGGATGTCCGCCCACCGCTGATGGTCACGAATGCGTCGCTGGCGGTCGTCGAGGAGCCGGTCCCGTTCGGCGGCGAGCCGGTCCCGATCGTCGGCCTGCTCCTCGCGCTCGTCGGCGCGCTGGTCCCGCGCGTTCGCGAGCCGGTCCCGCTCGTCGGCGCGCTGATCCCGCTCGTCGGCGCGCCGGTCCCGCTCGTCGCGGAGATCCGCCACCGGTCCGGTCCTGAACGACGACGAGCCCGGGGGCCGCACCATCGCTGCGGCGGTGGGGGCGCTGTCGTCCAGGAGCAGGCCGGTCGCGTCGAGGGTGCTGATCAGCCACCGTACGTGCGGCTGCGGGTCGTGCGCAGTCAGCACGACACCGCGATCGGCGGCGAGCCGGCGGGCGTGCAGCAGCAGCCGCACCCCGGCGACGTCGATGAAGCCGAGCTGCGCCATCCGTAGGTCCAGGTGTGCGGAGGTGCCGTCCGCGGCCAGGTCCAGCAACCGTGCCAGGGGCGGCCCGCTGATCCGGTCCAGCTCGCCGGTCAGCGTCACGATCGTGTGGTCGCCGTCGCAGTGCACCGCGGCGTGCAGCCGGCTTCCATCGTTGGTGAACGAGGTCATGACGCCGTCGGTGACGCGGTGGCGAGGGTCGCCCACACCACTTTCCCGGGCTGACACCGCATCGCGCCCCACGCGGTCGCGGTGGCGGCGACGATTCTCAGTCCCATTCCGCGCTTCCGCAGGGCGGCCGGGTCTTCGCCGAGATCCAGCAGCCGGGGAAGATCGCGGCTGCGGTCCTGGACGGCCAGATGCAGGAGCGCGCCGCGCAGCGACACCCGTACGTCCATGTCCGTGCCGCTGTGCTCCACCGCGTTGGCGACCAGCTCCGACACGATGAGGCGGGCCGGGTGCAGCAGATGCGCCACGCCATAGGCCAGGCACGCCTCGCCGGCCATCGTCCGTGCCAACGCGCTTGCGCCCGGATGTGGCGGGAGAACCATGTGCTGCTGCCGGACCAGGCCGTCGGGGGCCGGTGCCGCCGCCAGCGCCGCGTCGACGGTGTCCGCCAGCTGCACCTCCCGGCGGCCGCTCCTGACGGAGACCCGCTGCCGCACCGTCGGCCCGGCGGCGCAGAGCACCACGGCGACGTGCGGATCGGACTCGGCGGCGTACCTCGCCATGGTCTGCCAGGTCGATGCCGAATCGCCGGCCGGGTCCGTCAAGCCGGCGAGATCGATCAGCAGCAGGGCGGGCGCTTCCGCCACGCACGCCCGCAGCACGCGTGCGGTCTCCTGGCGGAGCCAGTCGTCCCAGGGCCCTCGCACCACGACCTGCGTCACCACCTGGCCGGGCTCGATGACGCAGCTGATCCGAGGGCTGTCCATGACGAGGTACGGGCCGTTCATGAAACCGAGATCTTTCGTCTACGGGATGGGCACTGCTACCGTGCCGAGTCTTCTCCCTTCGAGGCCGTCACGCCAGGGCGTCACCCTCCTTTCGCACAGGAGGTCCGACGGGACGCTCAGGACTGCGCGAGCACCGCCGGGCGTCCCGTCGCGGGCACGCGGGTCCCGGTGACATGCCGGCGGGCACCCATCGCGCGCCGCGCCAGCCGGGCGGCGAAGGGGACCGCGCCCAGGCAGGTCGCCCCGACCGCGGTCAGCAGGAGCGCGATGCCGCCGGACGACCCCGCGCCCGTGGTGGCCGCGCCGACGCCGGCGAACGCGCCCACCCACACCGTCGTGCCCAGCGCCGACCAGCCGAGGAAGCGGCGGAACGGCATGCGGACGGTGCCCGCGACGATCGGGACGACCGCGTGGATGACCGCCACGAAGCGCACCGCGGCCAGCGCCGGCCCGCCGTGCGAGCTCAGGTACGTCTCGGCGCGGTCGAAGCGTTCGGCGCCGATGCGGCGGCCCAGCCGGGTGCCACGCAGCCGGGGACCGAACGCGCGACCCACCGCGTACCCGGCGATCTGGCCGCTGAGCGCGCCCGCCGTGCCGACCGCGACCACGAGGGCGAACCCGGCCGGGCCGCCGGGCAGCGCGCCGGCCAGCATGACCACCGATTCGCCGGGGATGAGCAGCCCGAGCAGGAACGTCATCTCGACGGCGCTGGACAGGAACGTGAACAGCAGAACGGCGGTCTCGTTCAGGGTGGTCAGCCAGTGGACGAAGGCGTTCGCGGCGTTCAGCATGTGCTCAGCTTCGTCGCCGGGCCACGGCTGCGGCTATCGGGTTTTCCCATGGCATCCTCCTGACGCGTCCCCTACGGGTAGCAAGACGCGGCAGAGCCGGATCCGGTTTCAGCCCAGGTCGCGGCCGACGGCGGAGATCAGGGTCGCGTCGCCGGCCAGGTCCGGCGCGAGCAGCGCGATGACGTCCCGGACCGACCCGGCGCGGTCGGCGTACGGGGCCGCGCCCGCGTCGTTCACGGGGGCGCCGGCGCCGCGCAGGTGCCCGATCCAGGAGGCCAGGATGCGGACGGCTCCGGCGGGCATGCGCCCGGCGGCCCGTTCCGCGCGCAGCACCGGCAGCACCCGGATCGGCACCTTCTGGGAGCCGTCGGCCGCGATCTGCGCGAGCGTGTGCCGGATCCGCGGGTTCGCGAACCGGACCAGCAGGGCCTCCCGGTACGCGGCCACCTCGGCGGCCGGCAGCGGCACCTGCGCCGCCGCCTCGTCCCACCACTGATTCAGCCATCCGCGGCAGACCGGGTCCGCGACCGCCTCGGCGACGGTCTCGTGACCGCGCGCGCTCCCCGCGTACGCCAGCAGGCTGTGACCGCCGTTGAGCAGCAGCAGCTTGCGCGTCTCGTGCGGGTGTACGTCGTCGACGAAGCGGGCGCCTGCGGCGTCCCAGGCGGGCCGGCCGGCCGGGAAGGCGCCGCTGAGCACCCATTCGGTGAACGGCTCGGTGACCACCGGCACCGCGTCCGCCCAGCCGGTCCGCTCGGCGACCGCCCGGACGTCGTCCGCCGTGGTCCGCGGGGTGATGCGGTCGACCATCGTGGTAACGAACGACACGTGCTCGCCGATCCACCGGCCGAGCGCCGGGTCCGCGGCGGCGGCCAGTTCGGTGACGACCCGCCGGGTCACCTCGCCGTTGCCGGGCAGGTTGTCGCAGGAGACCACGGCGAGCGGCCCGGCGCCGGCGGCCCGCCGGGTGGCCAGCCCGGCCACGAGGCGGCCGGGGACCGTGCCGATCCCGCCGCCGTCCTTCAGGGCCGTCAGGTCGGCGCCGACGTCCGCGGCGGCCAGGTCGATCCCGCCGTCGCGGCCCCGCCGGTACGCCGCCTCGGTGACGGTCAGGGTGACGACCGAGACCTGCGGCCGGGCGAGGAGGTCGAGCCAGGTGGTGAGGTCGGTGCCGGGGTGGGCCGCGACCACGGCGTGCTGCACCGCCATCTCGTCGTGCTCCGGCCCTCGCACGATGAGCGTGTACCGCCCCTCCTGACGGTTCAGCCGGTCGGTGAGCTCCCGGGAGCGGCCGGTGAAGGCGGCGATGCCCCACCCCTCGGCGTCCGGGGCGGCGCCGGTGTACCAGGCCTGGTGCGCGCGGAAGAAGCCACCCAGTCCCAGGTGGACGATCCGTACGGGCCTCACAGCTTGAACACCGCCTGCGGCTGGTCGGCGACGAGGGTGGTGAGTGTGTCCAGGGCCTCGTCCTCGTCGAGGCGGTGCGCCGCCACCAGTTCGGCGAGGAAGCCGGCGTCCAGGCGGCGGGACATGTCGTGGCGCGCCGGGATCGAGCAGAAGGCGCGGGTGTCGTCGATGAACCCGGACAGGCGGCTGAACCCGGCGGTCTCCGTGACGGCGTGCTGGAAGCGCCGGATCTCCGCGGGGTTGTCGAGGAACCACCAGGGCGCTCCGGCGTACACGGCCGGGTAGAACCCCGCCAGCGGCGCGATCTCCCGGCTGTAGACGTCCGGGTCGACCGTGAACAGCACGAGGTGGAACCCGGGGTGGGTGCCGAACCGCTCGAGCAGCGGCTGCAGGGCCCGGGTGAACTCGACGGCCACCGGGATGTCGTGACCGGTGTCGGGGCCGTACCGCCGCCCGGTGGGCGGGTGGTGGTTGCGGTGCACGCCCGGGTGCAGGGTCATCACCAGGCCGTCGTCGCAGGCCATGCGGGCCATCTCGAACGTCATGTGGCGCCGGAAGGCGGTGGTCTCGGCGGCCGTGGCCTGCCCGGCCAGCGCGGCCCGGTAGATGCGCTCCGCGTCGTGGCGTTCCAGGGGCTCGGTACCGGCGTCGAGGTGACCGTGATCGGTGGAGACCGCGCCGTGCGCGATGAAGTACCGCCGGCGGTCCTCGAGGGCGGCGATGAAGCCCGCGTAGTCACCGGTGTCGCCGCCGAGGTCCTTGACGAGCCGGGGCCAGTCCGGGCGGCCGGCCTCCAGGTAGCGGTCGGGCCGGAAGGTGGGCGCCACGGTCGTGGCCACGTCCGGGTCGGCGCGCAGCGCGTCGTGGGTGGACAGGTCGTCGGCCGGGTCGTCGGTGGTGGCCATGAACCGGATCCCGAAGCGGCGCAGCAGGGCCCGCGGCCGGTGGCTCGGCTGCCGCAGCTGCTCGGCGATCAGGTCGTACAGCCGGTCGGCGTTGTCCGCGTCCGGCCGCTCGGTGACGCCGAAGATGCCGGCGAGCTCGCTGTCGAACCAGTACCGCACCGGGGTGCCGCGCAGCAGGTGCCAGTGGCCGCACAGGGCCCGCCAGGCCGCCCGGGACCGGTCCTCGGGCAGCGGCCCCTCGCCCACGCCGAGCGCGTCCAGCCCGACGCCGCCGGAGTGCAGCAGGCGGGTCACGTAGTGGTCGGGCTGGATGAAGAGCGCGGCGGGATCGGCGAACGGCCGGTCGTCCAGCAGCAGCCGGGGATCGACGTGCCCGTGCGGCGAGATGATCGGCAGGTCCCGGACCGCGGCGTAGAGCCGGCGGGCGATGCCGCGCACCCCCGGTTCGGTGGGTAGCAGCCGATCGGGGTGCACCGTCAGGGAGGCCATGAGGGCCAGCGTCCCGGTGCGGGCGAGGGCCCGGCAAGCAGTTGCCATTTGTTGCCCCGAACGGAAGGCAACAAGTGGCAACTCGTTGATTCGACCGGCCGCGGAGGCGAAACCTGCTCGTGACCGGAGGACTGCGGGGCCACACCGAGGGAGAAGACGATGAGTCGGAGCAGGATGCGTGCGGTCGTGGCGCTCGCCGGGGCGATGACGCTCGCGGCCGGGCTCGCCGCGTGCGGTGACGGCGACGAGGGCGGCGGCGGGTCCGGCAAGACCCTCGACGTGTTGATCGGGGCGAACACCCAGTACCCGCAGGAGTTCCGGGCCTGGCAGGCGTCGATCAGCGACAAGTTCAAGGCGCAGACCGGCGCCACGGTCAAGTTCGAGGAGTTCGCCACCGCCAACGACGAGCTGACGAAGATCCAGACCTCGGTCGTCTCCGGCACCGGCCCCGACGTGTACGCGGTCGGCACCACCCTCACCCCGACCGCGTACTCCACCGGCGCTTTCGTGAAGCTCGACGACGAGCGGTGGCAGAAGGTGGGTGGCCGGGACAAGTTCGTCCCCGCGACGCTCGGCATCTCCGGCCCGGACGAGCAGAACCAGGTGGGCATCCCGTTCGTGAGCCGGCCGTTCGTCATGGTCTACAACACCGAGCTGCTCAAGGCGGCCGGCATCAGCAAGCCCGCGACCACGTGGGACGAGCTGCGCCGGCACGCCAAGCAGCTGACCAAGGGCGATCAGTACGGCCTCGCGGTCGCGTACAAGGACAACTTCGACCCGTGGAAGTTCGTGTGGGGCATGTCGGTGCAGGCCGGCAACCCGCTGGTGGACGGCAGGACGGCCCGCATCCAGGACCCGATCGTCAAGCAGGCGTACCAGACGTACTTCGGCTGGCTGACCACCGACAAGGTGGTCGATCCCGCGGCGATCGGCTGGACGAACGCGCAGGCGGTCGCCGCATTCGCCGAGGGCAAGACGGGCTACATGGCGCTCACCTCGACGACCGCCGCCAAGGCGCTCGACGCCGGCAAGGTCAAGCGCAAGTGGGCGTTCGCGCTGCTGCCCACCGTGCCGCCCGGCGCCACCGCCCGGCCGGCGAACGGCGTGGAGGCGGCCAGCATCCTCTCCGGCGACAACCTGCTGGTGGCCGACTACTCGAAGAACCAGGATCTGGCGTTCCAGTTCGTCAAGCTGATCACCGACCAGGAAGCCCAGACGGACTACTACAAGGCCGTCGGGAACCTGCCCGCCAACGCCGCGGCGCTGGGGGACGTGCAGTCCGACCAGAGCCTCGCGCCGGTGGCCCAGGCGGCGCAGAAGTCGGTGGCGACCCCGTTCACCGGCGCGTGGGCCGACATCCAACTGGCCCTGACCAACGTGGTGGTGCAGTCGATCCCCGACCTGGCGAAGGGCTCGGTCGGCGACGCGCAGCTGGACGGCCGGCTGGCGGACGCGCAGAAGGCCGCGCAGTCGGCGCTGGACCGGGCGAAGTAGGACGCACCGGCCATGACCGATGACAGCACGGCGACCGGCCGCCGCCGCGGCGTGAGCGCACGACAGCGCCCGCTGTGGCTGCTGACCCCCGGCGGGGTCCTGATGACGCTGATCATCGTCATCCCGCTGCTGCTCGCCTTCTACATCTCACTGATCGACCTCGACCAGTACACGTTGCGCCGCTGGCTCGACGCGCCGTTCATCGGCCTGCGCAACTTCACCGAGGCGTTCGGCTCCGGCCTGCCGCACTCCATCTGGATCAGCGTGTCGTTCGCGGTGATCGCCACCGCCGCCACCGTCCCGTTCGGCATCGCCGCCGCCGTCGCCACGCAGAACGCGTACCGGGGCCGGGCGCTGGTCCGCGCGGTGTTCCTGATTCCGTACGTGCTGCCGTCGTTCGTCGTGGCCACGGTGTGGCGCACGATGCTGCAGCCCGACGGCATCGTCAACACCGTGCTGGCGAAGGCGGGGGTGGACGGCGGGCTGTGGCTGAGCGGGCCGAAGTCGTACTGGACGCTGGTGCTGGTGGAGATCTGGGCGGCCTGGCCGTTCATCTACCTGATGGCGCTGGCGGGGCTGCAGAGCGTCGACCACGAGGTGTACGAGGCCTCCGCGATCGACGGCGCGGACTGGTGGCCCAAGCTCACCCGGGTGGTGCTGCCGTATCTGCGCGGGCCGGTGCTGCTGGCGTGCCTGCTCGCCACACTCAACCACATCAACAACTTCACGCTGCCGTACGTGCTGTTCGGGGCGCCCGCGCCGGACGACGTCAACGTGATGCCGATGATCGTCTACGTCACCAGCTTCCAGGGCCTGCGTTTCGGGCTCAGCGCGGCGATGGCGATCGTGTCGCTGGTGCTCGTCGCCATCCCCCTGTTCGCCTACCTGCGTGCGCTCCGGCTGGACGTGCACGAGGACGGAGACCGGACATGACCGCCTCCGCGACGCCGCGGCTCGCTCCCGCTCCCGCGCCCGTGCTGCCGGCCCGGCGGGTGCGGGGGCGTACGGCCACCGGCGAGGCCCACCGGCTGCTGCCCCGCCCGCTGCTGGCGACCGTGACCGTCGTCCTGTGCGCGATGGTGCTGGTGCCGACCCTCTACATCGTGCTGGCCTCGCTGAACACCGACCTCGGCGTGGCCTCCGGCGAGTTCTGGCCGGGTACCTTCTCGCTGGACAGCTACAGCCGCATCTGGACCACGGCCGACCTGGCGACCGGCCTGCTCAACAGCATCGTGGTGTGCGGGCTCGTGGCGGTCGCCTCGGCGCTGCTGGGCACGATGACCGCGTACGTGCTGGTCCGCTACACGTTCACCGGACGGCTGACGATCCTGCGCGGGCTCGTCGGGTTGCAGAGCGTCCCCGGCACGCTGATGCTGTTGCCGGTGTTCGTGCTGTTCTCCTCGGCGGGCAACTACCTCGGCGTCACGGTGGTCGGGACGCGGTGGGGGCTCTTCCTCGCGTACCTGACGTTCGCGCTGCCCTTCTCCACCTGGGTGATGGTCACCTACCTGCGCGGCCTGCCGCGCGAGCTGGAGGAGGCCGGCCGGATGGACGGCGCCTCCACGCTGCGGATCCTGTTCCGCATCATCGTCCCGCTGAGCCTGCCCGCCATCGTCGTCTCCGGCATCTTCGCGTTCCTGCTCGGCTGGAACGACGTGCTGTTCGCCTCGGTGCTGACCCGGCCCGAGACGCACACGGCGGCGGTCGCGCTGTCCGCGTTCGGCGCCACCCAGGAGGGCGGCGCGCTGCCGGTCTACTCGCAGGTGATGGCCGCCGCGCTGATCTCCGCGGCCCCGGTGGTGCTGCTCTACCTGCTGTTCCAGCGCTACCTGGTCGGCGGCCTCACCGCCGGCGGCGTCAAGTGACCCGCGCCGCGGTGATCGGGTGCGGCGACGTGTCCGTCGTGCACCTGCAGGCGCTCGCCAAGCTGGACGGCGTGGAGCTGGCCGGTGTCTGCGACACCGACGCGAGCCGGGCCGCGGAGGCGGCCGAACGCTACGGCGTTCCCGCGTTCCCCGGCCACCGCGAGCTCCTGCGGACGGTACGGCCGGACGTCGTGCACGTGTGCACCCCGCACGACCGGCACACCCCGGTGGCGATCGACTGCCTGGACGCCGGTGTCGCCGTCCTGCTGGAGAAACCGGTGGCGCACACGGTCGCCGAGGCGGACCGGCTGATCGCCGCGGCGCGGCGGCGCCCGGAGGTCAAGATCGGCATCTGCCTGCAGAACCGCTACAACGCCACCAGCCGGGCGGTCCGCGAGCTGCTCGGCTCGGGCGACCTCGGCCCGGTCCTCGGCGGCTCGGCGACCGTGCTGTGGCACCGCGACCCGGCGTACTACCGGGCCCGGCCGTGGCGCGGCATCCGGGCCCGCAGCGGCGGGGGAGTGCTCATCAACCAGGCGATCCACACGCTCGACCTGATGGAGTGGTTCCTCGGCGACGTCACGCGGGTCCGCGGCGACGCCGGCCGGTACGCCCACGACGACATCGACGTGGAGGACACCGCGAGCGTGATCCTGGACCACGCCGGCGGCGCGCGCAGCGTGGTGCTCGCCACCGTGGCCAACGTCGCCGACTCGCCGGTGACCATCGAGATCGTCACCGGGCGGGCGGTGCTGCTCATCCGCGGCGACCTGAGCGTCCGGCACGCCGACGGGCGCGTCGAGACGGTCGCCGAGCCGGTGGCCGGCCCGGGCGGGCGTGGCTACTGGGGCGCCTCGCACGAACTGCTCATCGCCGACTTCTACCGGACGCTGCCCGACCCGGAACCGTTCTGGATCTCACCGCGCGCGGGCGCCCGGTCGCTGCGGCTGATCCAGCAGGTGTACGACCTGGCGAAAGGACGCTGACATGTGGACCCTCTCCGGCTTCGTGGACGAGATCTCGCCGGACTTCACCGAGCAGTGCCGGGTGGCCGCCGGGCTCGGCCTGCGCTATGTGGAGTTGCGCAGCGCGTGGGACGTCAACATCCTCGATCTGGAACCCGTCCAGCTCGCCGCCATGAGAACCACGCTCGCCGCGCACGACCTCGAGGTGTCCAGCATCGGGTCGCCGATCGGGAAGATCTTCATCGACGAGGACTTCGGGCCGCACCTGGCGCGGATGCGGCACGCCGCTGAGGTCGCGCACGGCTTCGGCGCGCCGTACGTGCGGATCTTCTCGTTCTTCCTGCGGCCCGGCGCCGGCCCGGCCGCGCACCGCGACGAGGTGATCGACCGGATGCGCGAGCTGGCCCGGGTGGCCGAGGAGGCGGATCTGGTCCTGCTGCACGAGAACGAGAAGCAGATCTACGGCGACGTGCCGGCCCGGTGCCTCGACATCGTGCGGTCCGTCGGCTCGCCGCACCTGCGGCTGGCCTGGGACGCGGCGAACTTCGTCCAGGTCGGCGTGCGGCCGTACAGCGAGGGGTACGAGATCCTCCGGCCGCACCTCGCGTACGTGCAGATCAAGGACGCGCTGGCCGCGGACGGCACGGTCGTCCCGGCCGGCGAGGGCGACGGCGAGGTCGCCGAGACCCTGCGCGCCCTGCACCACGACGGTTTCGACGGGTTCTTCTCGCTCGAGCCGCACCTGGCCACCGGTCACGCCACCGGGGGTTTCTCCGGGCCGGAGCAGTTCCGGCGGGCCTGGCAGGCCTTCACCGACCTTCTGAAGACCGAGGGGATCGAGTACGCGTGAGCACACCCAAGTTCGCCCTGGTGGGAGCCGGAGTGATCGGCCGGCACCACGGTCTCGTGATGAGCCGGCTCGCCGGCCGGCTGGAGCTGGTGGCCGTCGCCGACGTGGACAAGGACCGGGCCGGGCAGCTCGCCGCCGAGCGGGGCGGGCGCCCGTACGGGTCGCTGACCGAGGCCCTGGCCGCCGAGGACGTCGACGTGGTCGTCGTGTGCACGCCGACCGGCCGGCACGGCGAGATCGCGATCGAGGCGCTGGCGGCCGGTAGGCATGTCATCGTCGAGAAGCCCGCAGAGATCACCGTCGCGCGTACCGACGAGATCATCGCGGCCCGGCGGCGGGCCGGCACGCTCGTCACGGTCATCTCCCAGCACCGGTTCGACCCGTCCACGGAAGCCGCGCTGGCGGCCGTCGCGCGCGGCGAGCTGGGCCGGATCACCTCCGGCATCGCGTCGATCGACTGGTGGCGTACGCAGGACTACTACGACTCCGGCGACTGGCGGGGCACCTGGGAGCTGGACGGCGGCGGGGCGCTCATGAACCAGGGCGTGCACACTGTGGACCTGCTCGTCGCGGCGCTGGGCCGGCCCGTCGAGGTGTTCGCGTACACCGGGACGCTGGCGCACGAGCGGATCGAGGTCGAGGACGTCGCCGCCGGCGTCGTGCGCTTCGAGAGCGGGGCGCTGGGGGTGCTGCACGCGACGACGTCGGCGTACCCGGGGCTCAGCGCACGGCTGCAGGTGCACGGCGACCGCGGCTCGGCGGTCATCGACGACGACCAGCTGGTGTTCCTGGGCGACAGCCGGGAGGCCGCCGGGGCCGTGCCGACCGCGGGCAGCAACCCGGGCACGCTGTCCGACGCGCACCGGCTGCAGTACCTCAACTTCCTGGCCGCCCTGGACGGCACCGAGGAGATCCGCGTGGATCTGGAGACCAACCGCCAGTCGATCGCCGTCATCACCGGCGCGTACGAGTCGGCCCGCACCGGCAGGCCGGTGAGTCTCCGATGACGCGCATCGCCGCGAACCCGATCCCGTACTGGAGCACCGCGGGCAAGACGCGGGAGGTGTTCGAGGAGGCGTTCCGCGACTTCCAGGCGATCGGCTTCACCGCGGTCAAGGCCGACGTGCCGGACGGCATGACCGCCGCGGAGTACGCCGCCTGGATCGCCGGATACGGCCTCGCGCCCTCGCTGAGCCTGTTCAGCTCGCCGTTCGACGAAACCGTGGACCTGGGACAGGAGGTGGAACGGGCCAAGCGGTTCGCGGCGGACCAGACCGCGCTCGGGCTCGACCGTACGATGATCTCCTCCATGGCCGTGCCCGCCCGGATGGCCCGGCCGGCGGTCGGCGCCGGGTACGACGAGGGCCGGCTGACCCGGGCGATCGACGACTGCGGCACGGTGTGCCGGGTGCTGGCGGCCGAAGGGCTGCGCCCGCTGCACCACTCCCACGTCGGCGGCGTCTTCGAGACCGAGGCGGAGATCGTCCGGCTCCTCGACGAGCTGGGCCCGGACATCATCGGCTTCGGGCCGGACACCGGGCACCTGCGGTGGGCCGGCATCGAGCCGGCGGCGTTCATCCGGCGCTACGCCGACCGGCTGGGCGGCATCCACATCAAGGACTGCTACGCCGACTACCTCGCGCCGGAGAGCCGAGCCGGGCTGAGCTATCACGAGGTGCAGCGGACGAAGCGGCTGTGGGCCGAGCCGGGCCGGGGCGTCATCGACTTCGGCGCGGTGCTCGCCGCGATCCCGGACGGCTACGACGGCGACTTCATGATCGAGGTGGACGAGCCGAGCGTGGACAGCAAGCGCGAGTCGCACCGCATCTCGTACGAGTGGGCCCGGGCCACGCTGTGAACGGCCGGCTACGCCGCCGCCCGGCACCGGGCGGTCGACTTCCGGACGACGAGCCGGACCGGCAGCACCAGCGTGGTGCTCGTCATCGGGGCGCCCTGGGCCATCCCGATGCAGGTGTGCACGCCGGTCAGCCCCATCCGGTACAGCGGCGCCGCGACGGTGGTCAGCGCCGGCTCGACCAGCTCGTCGAGCAGGATGTTGTCGAAGCCCACCACGCTGATGTCGCCGGGCACGGCGATGCCCAGCTTGCGCAGCCCCTTCATCACGCCGATGGCCAGCGCGTCGTTGTACGCCAGCACCGCCGTGGCGTCGGTGCGCGCGACCCGGCGGGCGGCGCTCAGCCCGGCCAGCACGGTGGGCTCGTGCGGGCCGATGCGGCGTACGTCGAGATCCAGCTCCGCCGCGGCCTCGCGCAACGCCCGCCAGCGCGTGCCGTCGGACCAGCTGTTCTCCGGGCCGGCCAGGTAGAGGATCCGCTCGTGGCCGAGGGTGCCGAGGTGCTCGGTGGCGCGCCGGATCCCGCGCGCGTTGTCGTTCACCAGGCAGCACGCCTCCGGCAGCATCCGGTTGAGCAGCACCACCGGCCGCTGCTTGGCCATCGTCCGCAGCGCCGAGTCGCTCATCCGCGAGCTCGCGATCACGATGCCGTCCACATGGGCCAGCTCGCGCTCGATGGTGCGGCGCTCCTCCTCCGGGGACTCGTTGGTGTGCGAGAGGATCAACCGGTAGCCGGCGCGGCGGGTGGCCTCGTACGCGCCTTTGATGATCTCGCCGTAGAACGGGTTGGTGACGTCCGCGATGACCAGCGCGATCGCCTCGCTCGTGGCATGAGCGCCGGGATGCCGGCCGTCGAGGCGGTCGGAGCGGTAGCCCAGCCGTTCGGCCGCGTCGAAGATCCGGCGCGCGGTGCCGGTGCCGACCCGCCCCGGGCGGGCATAGGCCCGGGACACGGTGGACGCCGCCACGCCGGCCTCGCGCGCGACGTCGTAGATGGTGGGACGCCGTCCCATGTCCGTCATGCTAACGGCACATCACAGTCCGGAGACATCCATGAGTAACGACGAATACGCCGCTCGGATCACGGCGCGGGTCGCGGAGACGCTCGCCGGCGTCGGCCGCCTCGGCGTGGCGTTCTCCGGTGGCGTCGACTCCTCGGTCCTGCTCGCCCTGGCGGCCCGGGCGCTCGGCCCCGGCCGGGTGGTGGCGGTGCTCGGCGTCTCGGCGAGCCTGGCGGCCGACGAGCGTACGGCCGCGCACGACGTGGCCCGGCACATCGGCGTACCGGTGGTCGAGGTGGCCACCCGGGAGGACGAGCGGGCCGCGTACCAGGCCAACGGGCCGGACCGGTGCTATCACTGCCGCGACGAGCTGTTCACGCGCATCAGTGCGGACGTGGTGGCCGCGTACCGGCTCGACGCGGTCGCGTACGGGGAGAACGCCGACGACGCCGGGCGCCCGGACCGGCCCGGCGCCCGCGCGGCGGCCGAACACCGGGTGCTGCGGCCGCTCGCCGACGCCGGGCTCGACAAGGCCGCCGTACGCCGCATCGCCCGGGCCTTCGCCCTGCCCTGCGCCGACAAGCCCGCCGCACCCTGCCTCGCCTCGCGGATCCCGCACTTCTCGGTGGTCAGCCCGCAGAAGCTGGCGCAGATCGAGCAGGCGGAGGCCGCGCTGCGCCGGCTGGGCTTCACCGATCTGCGGGTACGCCACCACGGCGACGTCGCCCGGATCGAGCTGCCCACGGGCGACCTGGTCAGAGCCGTGACCGACCCGCTGCGCCGGGCGGTGCACGAGGCGGTGACCGCGGCCGGGTTCCGCTTCGCCGCCGTGGACCTCGCCGGCGTCCAGTCCGGCGCGTTCACCCTGCCGCTGGTCGCCGTCCACCATGACTGACCCGGACCTGTCGGCGTTCGCCACGCCGGACCTCTCGGCTTTCGCCACGCCGGACCACGAGCGCGCGGACCGGCGCGGCTACCCCGAGGCCGTCTACTGCCAGGGCAAGACGCCCCGGCAGGTGGCGCTGATCGCCGCCGACGCCGCGCGGCGCCCCGGGGTGGTCACGCTGTTCACCCGCGCGGAGCCCGCACATGCCGAGGCCGTCCTGGGGGAGTTGCCGGACGCGCACCACGACGAGGAGGCGCGCGTGCTCGCGTGGCCGCCCACCCCGCCGGCGCCGTCGGGCGGGCTCGTCGTCGTGGTCGCCGCCGGCACGTCCGACCTGCCGGCCGCCCGCGAGGCCCTGCTGACCGCCCGGTACCTCGGCCGGGCCACCGAGCTGGTGGTGGACGTGGGCGTCGCCGGCCTGCACCGGATCCTCGCCCGGCTGGAGCTGCTGCGCCGGGCCCGCGTCGTCGTGGTCGCGGCCGGGATGGACGGCGCGCTGCCCAGCGTCGTGGCGGGCCTGATCCCCGCGCCGGTCGTCGCGCTGCCCACCTCCGTCGGCTACGGCGCGGCGCTGCACGGCGTCGCGGCCCTGCTGACGATGCTCAACGCCTGCGCCCCCGGCATCGGCGTCGTCAACATCGACAACGGGTACGGCGCCGGGCACCTCGCCGCCCAGATCGCCGCCCCCTGAGTCAGCCCGGCCGGGCCTCGCGGGGCAGCGGGGCGCCCGGGACCAGCCCGGCGGCGGCCGCGGCGGCCACCGCCTCGGTGAGCGCCGAGCGCTCGGGCCGGCCGAGGCGGCGCGCCAGGGCCGCGACGTCGTCGAACTCGGGCATCACGTGGGTGATGAGACCCCGGTCGTGGCCCACCTTGACGGCGACGGTGTCACCGGCCACGGCGACGTCCACGAACGCGCGGGCCAGCGCGTGCTTGCGCAGTTCGCCTTCGCGGACCCCCAGCGTGCTGGTGTCGCGGAAGATCCGGTCCCGCAGCGCCGCCGCGCGGCCGGGGTGGCAGAGCACGCTGAGGGTGTGTGCCGGGCGGCCCTTCTTCATGACGATCGGGACCAGCCAGGCGTCGGCGGCGCCGCAGTCGAGGAGCCCGGCGAGGACGCCCGGCCACAGCCGGGGGTCGAGGTCGTCGATGTTGGCCTCCAGCAGCACGGCCGGCTCGCCGAGCCCGTCCGCGGCGGTGCTGCCGAGGACGACGCGGACCACGTTGGCCCGGCCGGGAGTGTCCCGGTTGCCCGCGCCCGTGCCGACCGCTTCGATCCGCAGCGACGGCAGCTCCTCACACGTCTCCGCGAGCGCGCGGATCACCGCCACCCCGGTCGGTGTGGCGAGCTCCCCGGGGCCGCCGGAGCGTACGCGCCACCCGAGGGCGAGCCGAGTCACCGCGGGCACCGGCACGGGGAGCTCGCCGTGCGCGGTCCGGACCCGTCCCGAGCCGACGGCGACCTCACCCGCGCTGAGGGTGCCGACCCCGAGCTCCTCCAGGGCGGCGCACACACCGACCACATCCGCGATCGAGTCCAGGGCGCCGACCTCGTGGAAGTGCACGTCCTCGGCCGCGATGCCGTGCACGTACGCCTCAGCCTCGGCCAGCCGCGCGAAGACCGCGGTGGACCGGTCCCGGACCCGCTCCGGCAGCCCCGAGCCGTCGAGCAGACCGCGGATGTCCCGCCACGTACGCCGCGGAACATCGTCGACAAGCGGCTCCACCCGGATGTGCAGAGCGCGTAACCCGGCCCGGGTGGCCGGCGCCGAGCGGAGCCGGACGGCCCCCGGGACGACCAGGTCCACGGCGCGCTGGACGGCCCGCAGGTCGGCGCCGGCGTCGACGAGCGCGCCGAGGAGCATGTCGCCGGCGACGCCGGCGGACGCGTCGATCCAGGCGTGCCGGTGGTCTGTCACGCGCCGGCCGCTGCTGGACGGTTGCCGGGGGCCGTGCCGCTCACTAGCGTCAGGATCGGACCGCCTCGGCGCTGGAGGTGCGGTGTGGACGGAGCCGGGCCCGGCCCTCGACCGCCCAGGATCGACGACGTCGCGCGGGCCGCGGGCGTCGCGCCGTCGACCGTGTCACGGGCGTTCTCCCGGCCGGGACGGGTCAGCTTCGAGACCGGCGAACGCATCCGCCGCATCGCGGCAGAGCTCGGATACCGCACGACCTCGCTGGCCCGGGCGCTGCCGGCCGGGCCCACCTCGATGATCGCGCTGGCGATCTCGGACATCACCAACCCGTTCTACAACGAAATCATCCGGGGCGCCCAGGTGGCCGCGTCCGAGGCGGGTTACACCATCCTGCTCGCCGACACCCAGGAGTCCGGCGCGCACGAGCGCCGGGCCCTCGACCGGGCCGCGGCGACGGTCGAGGGCATCGTGCTGGTCACTACCCGCATGTCGGACTCGGCGATCCGGATGACGGCGAAGCAGCGCCCGTTGATCGTGCTCAACCGGGCGGTCAGCGACGTGCCTTGTGTGATCACCGACAACCCCCGCCGCGTACGCCGGGCGGTGGAACACCTGGCCGAGCTGGGCCACCGGCGCATCACCTACCTGGCGGGGCCGGAGGCTTCGTGGGCCGACGGCATGCGCTGGCGGTCGCTGCGCGAGTCCGCGGTGGAGCTGGAGCTGCAGGTCCGCCGGATCGGCCCGTTCCCGCCGACCGTGGCGGGCGGCGCCCGGGCCGCCGAGCAGTTCGCGGTGCACCCGACGTCGGCGGTGCTGGCCTACAACGACCTGGTCGCCATCGGGGCGATCCGGGCGCTGACCGCGATGGGGGCGCGGATCCCGCGCGACGTCAGCGTGATCGGCTTCGACGACATCTTCGCGGCGGAGCTGGTGACGCCGCCGCTGACCACCGTCGCCGCGCCACTGGGGGCCATGGGCCGTACGGCGGTGGGCAACCTCCTCGCGATCGTGCGCGGCGCCCGCCCGCGCTCGCAGGCGCCGGTCAGCCTGCCGTGCCGGCTCGTGGTCCGCGAGTCCACCGCGCGCCGCGGGCGCACCCGGATCGCCGCACGGACCGCGCCGGCCGGCCGCCGGCCTCCACCCGGCGGCGCCCCGGTGTAGTCGCGTGCGCATTGATCAGCGACTATGCGCTCACGGCCGGGCGAAATTCTGCGAAACGCGAGGAACTCATCGCGCCGGAATGGCGCGCGAGTGCCTTCTTTGTGCTTGCATGAGACCGTGCGACCGCGGACGCGAAGTCGCTTCTTTCCAGGTCCGGTTGGCTGGAGGTGTCGTGACCACTGTTCGCGAGCGGCCCGGGGAAACGGGTCGCCGGCCGTTGCTGGTGAGCAAGGCCTGGATCCAGGCCGTTGCGCTGGTGATGCTTTTCGGGTTCGCGGTGATGGGTCTGCTGGCGTACCGCACCTACACCGCCGAGCCGCCCATTCCCGACCGGGTCGTCACGACCGACGGCCGGGTGCTCTACACCGGCGCCGACGTCAGCCGGGGTCAGCAGGTGTTCCTGCACAACGGCCTGATGGAGTACGGCTCGATCTTCGGTCACGGCGCCTATCTCGGTCCGGACTTCACCGACGACTACCTGCACCGCTCGGCCGAGTCCGTGACCCGCCAGCTCGGCGGCGCCGGGTCGGACGCCGTCGCGCAGCGGGTGATCCATGACTTCCGGGAGAATCAGTACAACGAGGCGACGGGAACCCTGACCGTCACGCGCGAGCAGGCGGTGGCGTTCGACGAGAACGTCGCCTACTACGGGCAGTTCTTCGGCGCGAACGACACGAGCAAGGGCCTGCGACCCGAGGCGATCACCGATCCGACCGAGATCCGGCAACTCACCGCGTTCTTCTCCTGGACGGCGTGGGCGGCCTCGACCGACCGGCCGGGCAAGGACTACTCGTACACCAACAACTGGCCGCCCGAACCGCTGGTGGGCAACAAGCCGACGGCGAACGTGGTGGTGTGGAGCGTGTTGTCGCTGGTCGCGTTGCTGGCCGGCATCGGGGCGCTGTTCGCCGTGTTCGGCCGGTGGGGCGACCGGCTGGGCTGGCGCGGCCGCCAGGCGGACACCTTGTCGTTCCGGGGGCCGGACGCCGTGACGCTGACCCCGGCACAGCGCGCCACCGCCTGGTTCTTCCTCGTCGTCGGCCTGCTGTTCCTCGTGCAGACCCTGCTGGGGGCGGCGAGCGAGCACTACCGGGCGGACGTGACCAGCTTCTTCGGCTTCGACCTGGCCCGGCTGCTGCCGTACAACCTCGTGCGGACGTGGCATCTGCAGCTGGCGCTGTTCTGGGTCTCGGCGGCGTTCCTGGCGGCAGGCATCTTCCTGGCGCCCATCATCGCCGGGCGGGAGCCGCGACGGCAGAACGTGCTGGCCTACATCCTGCTCGGCGCCGTCGCCGTGGTGGTCTTCGGCAGCCTCATCGGTGAGGGCCTCAGCATCCACGGTGTGTTCTCCCGGCCGGGCTCCTTCTTCCAGAGCCAGGGCTTCGAATACCTCGACCTGGCCCGGGCCTGGCAGGTGCTGCTCACCCTGGGGTTGTTCATCTGGGCGGCGATCCTGTTCCGCGGCCTGCGGGTGCGGCTGGCCCGCGACCACATGGGCAACATGCCATGGCTGTTCTTCCTGGCGGCACTGGCGATCCCGGCCTTCTATGCCGTGGGGCTGCTGGTCGACAACAGCGACAACTTCACCCATGCGGACTTCTGGCGCTTCTGGGTCGTCCACCTGTGGGTGGAGGACTTCCTGGAGCTGTTCACCACGGTCATGGTGGCCTACATCTTCGTGATGCTCGGGGTCATCCGCGAACGGGTCGCGATGACAGTGATCTACCTCGACGTGCTGCTGTACTCCGCCGGTGGGGTCATCGGCACGATGCACCATCTGTACTTCTCAGGCGAGCCGGCCGAGCACATGGCGCTCGGCGCGTTCTTCTCCGCGGCCGAGGTCATCCCGCTGACGTTCCTGACCGTCGAGGCCTGGAGCTTCCTGCAGCTGGGTTCGCGACAGGAAGGAAAATCGGCCACGCCCTTCCCGCACCGGTGGGCGGTGATGTTCCTCGTCGCCGTCGGTTTCTGGAACTTCGTCGGCGCGGGGATCTTCGGCTTCCTCATCAACCTGCCGATCGTGTCGTACTACGAGATCGGCACCGCGTTGACGGCGAACCACGGTCATGCGGCGATGATGGGCGTCTACGGGATGCTCGCCATGGGTCTGGCCCTGTTCTGCCTGCGCTACCTCATCCCGGAGCGGCACTGGCCCGAGCGGCTGGCGAAGATCTCCTTCTGGTCGGCCAACCTCGGTCTCCTGTGGATGTGCTTCGCCACGCTGCTGCCGGTGGGCATCCTGCAGCTGTACGAGTCGGTGGACTCCGGATACCACGCGGCCCGCACGCTGGAGTACGTCACCAACCCCACCAACAGCGTCTTCGAGTGGCTGCGCCTGCCCGGCGACGTCGTGTTCATCGTCGGCGGGGCGCTGCCGTTCCTGTGGATCTGCTGGCTCGGGGTACGGCACAGTGTGCGCCGCCGCCTCCCCACGACCCTGGAGGAGCCGGAGGACATGCTGTTCACCGACATCACCGTGCCGGCGGAGGACGGCCGCCAGCGGGAGGCCTCCGGCGCGTCGGCGACCACCAGCACGAGGGAATGACGGCCGTGGACCCTGTGGTCGTGCTCGTCCTCGGCTACGCCGGGCTGATCCTCGCCGTGGCCGGCGGCCTGGAGCGGCTGGCCCGGCACGCCGCGGCGCGCTCGGACCGCTACCGCACCGCGGGTTTCACGTATCAGCCGGAACACGATCTGTGGGTGTGCCCCCGCAACGAGCAGTTGTGGCCGCACGAGGTCGACCGGGACCGCCGGCTGGTGCGTTACCGCGCCCGCCCGGCGGTGTGCAACGCCTGCCCGGCCAAGACCGACTGCACCGGCTCACACGACGGCCGCGAGATCGTCCGGCCGGTCGACCGGTGGCCGCACTCCGAGGCGGGCCGCTTCCACCGCGCGGTGTCGGTCACGCTCACCGCGATCGCGGCGGCCTTCATCGCGACCGCGGCTGTGGCGTACCACCGGCCTCCGGAGCTGGCAGCGCTGGTCCCGGCCGGCGCGCTGACCGGTTGGCTGCTGTGGCGCTGGGCGCGTGACTTCTGGCGTACGCCGTCGGGCTTCCCGGACGTGCAGACCGTGCGCGGCCGCACCTCGGGCGATCCGCTGCCGGGCCCGGCGGCCGCGCGCGGGGGCGCCGGGCCGGTCCTCGTGGACCTCGTACCGCCCTCGCGGCAACGCGCCGGCACGGTGTGGGGCTTCGACCGGCACTCGTCCGCACACCGTTACCGGTCGGCCCGCGAGGCGGCCTCCGACGACATCGGGGAGGACCCGGCATGATCGGGTACTGGATCGGCGCAGCCGTACTGCTTGTGGCGCTCGCGCTGCTCGTCAGCCTGCGGGTGCTGCGCGAGTACGAGCGTGCCGTGGTGTTCCGCCTGGGACGGCTGCACGGCGCCCGCGGTCCCGGGCCGCTGCTCCTGCTGCCCCTCGTCGACCGGATGGAACGGGTGCCACTGCGGACGATCACACTCACCATCCCGCCGCAGGAGGTGATCACCCGGGACAACGTCCCGGCCCGCGTCAACGCCGTGGCGTACTTCCGGGTGACCGATCCCGTCCGGGCCATCGTCGAGGTGGAGGCCTATCCGGTGGCGACGTCCCAGATCGCCCAGACCACCCTGCGCAGCGTCCTCGGCCACGTCGACCTCGACACGCTGCTCGCCGAGCGGGAGCAGCTCAACGAGAGCATCCGCAAGATCGTCGACGAACAGACCGAGCCGTGGGGCATCAAGGTGACCACGGTGGAGATCAAGGACGTCGAGATCCCCGAGGCCATGCAGCGCGCCATGGCCCGCCAGGCCGAGGCCGAGCGGGAACGGCGGGCCAAGGTCATCAACGCCACCGGCGAGCACGAGGCCGCCCAGGCGTTGCACGACGCCTCCCACATCCTGTCCGCCAGCCCGTCGGCGCTGCAGCTGCGTTATCTGCAGACGCTGCTGGAGATCGGCGGGGACCAGCGGACCACCGTCGTCTTCCCGCTGCCGATGGACCTCATCGCGCCGTTCCTGCAACGGCAGTCGCCGGCCCCGGACGGCGAGAGCGACGCCGGGCCGTTCCGGCAGCGGCAGCACCCGGCCGGGGACAGCGACGGGGACCGGCCGGGAAGGATGTGAGCCGGCCGGCCACGCCGGCACTGCGCAGGCCGGCCGGGCCCGGCGTCAGGGGGCCGGCCGGGCCGCACCCGCCAGGCGGCGCTGCTGCGTCTCGGCGACCATGGCGGCGAACTTCTGCTCGGTCAGCGGGTAGCGGAAGAAGATCAGCATCCCCAGCAGGATGAAGACGACGGGGATGAAACCCGAGGCGTACCGGATCGCGTCGAGCGCGGCCTGACTCTGGGTCGCGGCGCCGCCGACGTAGCCGCCCAGGGCGATCGCGAACGCGGCCACCGCGCCGCCGACCGCCTGGCCGAGCTTGCGGGTGAAGGAGAACACCGCGTAGGTGATGCCCTCGGTGCGGACACCGGTGCGCCATTCGCCGTACTCGACGGTGTCCGCCTCCAGCGCCCACATCAGCGTGTTGATGCCGGCCGTGGAGACGCCCATGATGCCGAAGAACGTCATCGACACCCACGGCGTGCCCGGCGGGGACACCGAGATGCCGACGCCGGCCAGCAGACCGATGGCGCCGAAGGACAGGAAGGCCCGCTTCTTGCCGATCGCGCGGACGATGCGGGGCGTCAGCGGCGCCACGATGAAGATCGCGCCCACGCTCAGCACGGTCAGCGCGGTGAGCAGCTCCGCATTGCCCAGCACGTCCCGCGCGTAGTACACCTGCACGGTCTGCAGCGAGAACAGCGCCGTGAGGAACGCCAGCGACGCGAGGCAGAGCATGATGAGCGGCTTGTTGCCGCGCAGCGTGCCGAAGCTCTGCCGGGCGCTGACGTGCTCGACGTCGCGCTGGACCGACTCGCGCGCGGTACTGAACAAGAACAGGTACAGCGCGAGGCCGATGACGGCGAACACGGCCGTGGTGATCAGCAGCGAACGCTGGAAGCCGTCCGGGTCGCCTCGGTATTGCTGGATCTGCGGCGAGACGACGAGCGCCAGCATGATGGTGGTCAGGGCCGTGCCGATCATCCGGAAGCTCGCCAGCTTGGCGCGCTCGTCCGGGCGCTGGGTCATGGCCGCGGCCAGCGAGCCGTACGGGATGTTCACCAGGCTGTACGCCAGCCCCAGCAGCCCGTACGTGACATACGCGGCGACCAGGCTCAACCCGCCCCCGTCGAACAGCCCCGGCACGGTGAACGTGGCGAGACTCAGCAGCAGCACCGGCGGGCCGGCGAAGAGGAAGAACGGCCGGAATTTGCCCCACCGGGTCATCGTCCGGTCGACGACCCGCCCGGCGAAGACGTCCGCGAAGCCGTCCCAGACCCGGATCAACAGGAACAGCGTGCCGGCGGCCGCCGCGCTGATACCCACCACGTCGGTGTAGTAGATCAGCAGGAAGAACGACGTCATGGAGAACGCCAGGTTGTTCGCCGCGTCGCCTGCGGCGTACCCGAGGAACTGCGCGGTGCCCAGCCGGGGCGCGGTCGTGGCCGGCACGGTGATCGTGGCGCTCATGGCGGTCAGACGTCCTTACGCCAGCGGCGCCGCAGCGCGAAGGCCGCCGCCTTGGGCTGCCGGTCCCGGGTGAACACGCCCTTCTTGTTGCCGCCCACGCGCATCACGCCGGAGGTGGTGGCGAAGTCCGCGAAGTTCCAGACGTGCTCGCCCACGACCGCGTCGATGCGGTCGAAGACCCGGTGGTTCATGTCCAGGTACTCGACCTGGTACTCCTCGGTCCACGGCTGGTTGCCGAGGGCGTGCAAGCCGGGGTACGTGTCGGCGCCGTACTCGGTGATGATGATCGGCTTGTTCTCGCTCGCCCAGCCGCGTAGTTCCTCCTCCCACGCCTGCTCGGCGGCGGCGAGATCGCCGGTGTGGACGTACCAGCCGTAGTAGCGGTTGAGCATGAGCACGTCGGCGAACTGCGAGACCCGGCACTTCCCGTACGGCGCGAGCATCACGTTGACGAAGCCGACGGGCCGGCTGGGATCCAGCTCCCGGGTCAGCTCGAACAGCGGCCGGAAGTAGTCCTCCGCCCCCTCGGTGTCGCTCTCCGGCTCGTTGGCGATCGACCACAGCACGACGCTCGGATGATTCTTGTCCCGTCCCACCAGCTCGCGGATGGCCTGTGCGTGCACCTCGCGGGACTCGTCGTTGATCGTGTCCGGGCTGAACGTGGTGTAGCCCTGTGCGCCGAAGATGCCGCCGCCGAGTCCCATGTTGAGCCCCACGGCCGCGGTCTCGTCGATCAGCACGACGCCGTGGCGGTCGGCGTAGTCGAGGACCTCCTCCGAGTACGGGTAGTGCGACGTGCGGAACGAGTTCGCGCCGATCCACCGCAGCAGCTCGAAGTCGTGCACCATGTACGCGTCGTTGTGTCCCTTGCCGAGCACCGTGACGTCCTCGTGCTTGCCGAAGCCGGTGAAGTGGAACGGCTCGCCGTTGATGAGGAACCGGTTGCCGCTGACCTTGACCGTACGGATCCCCACGCTCTGGTGGTAGCTGTCCACGACGGTCCCGTCGTCGTCGGCGAGCCGCACCTCCAGGTCGTAGAGGTAGCCGTCGCCGGGGGCCCACCGGTGTGCGTCGCGGACGGTCAGCGTGCCGCTCGCGCCGCTGCCCTCGGCCACCGTGCGGCCGGCCGCGTCGCGCAGCACCACGCGGGTGGTGGCGGCCGCGCCGGCTTCGGTCGCGTACTCGACGATGCCGTCGGAGCCGTCCAGTCCGGTCACGACAGTGACGTCGGTGAGGTGCAGCGGGTGCGTCTGGTAGAGCCAGACCGGCCGGTGGATGCCGGCGTAGTTGAAGAAGTCGTGCCAGTAGCGCTGCCGCGGGCCGGCCGGGGTCTCCTCGACGACCCCCGGCGGGATCGACTGGAAGGTCAGCGTGTTGTTGACGAGCACCGTGATCCGGGCGAGGTCGCCGGCCCGCACGTGGGCGGTGATGTCCGCCGCGAACGGTGTGTAGCCGCCCTCGTGCGAGACCACCTCGGCGTCGCCGACCCACACCGTGGCGCGGTGCGTGGCCGACTCGAAGTGCAGCACGATCCGCCGGCCGTCCCAGCCGCGCGGCACCCGTACCTCGGTCTGATACCAGACGTCGCCGAAGTAGTCGCGGACCGCGGGGTCGGCGGCGATGTCGTTGAAGCTGGCCGGCACGGCCATCTCGCGGGCGTCGGCCAGCGGGCCGGCGAACCGTCGCGCGGCGCGGCCCGCGCCGGCCGGGTCGAGGCTGAAGCGCCAGAGCCCGTCGAGGCGCTTGCGCTCGCGGGTGGCGGTGTCCTGGGGTCGAAGCACGAGGGACCTCCTTGGGTCTGGCGGCAAGCGGTCCCCTCCATTGGGCGCGCGGTGAAAGATCGAGGTCAACGAATTGCCATCTGTTGCCGCGGCCCCCGCGTGCCGCTTGCAACCGGCCGTCGCGCGGCGCACGATGAGGCCGGGTCCCACCCGATCGGCGGAGGAGGTGGTCATGGTCCCGCCCGTCGTGACGATCTTCGAGTCGTACGGCTCCGGGGCGCAGGAGATCGGCATCCGGGTCGCCGCTGCGCTCGGGGTGGCCTTCCACGCCCAGGCCTTCTCCTCCGAGGAGCTGGAGGGGCTGCGGAGGCCGGACGACGAGGGCCTGTTGTCCCGCGTGTTCGCCGCCATGGGTGGCTCGTACGCCGCCCTCGAAGGGCCGGCCGTGGCGATGGCGCAGCGCGACGACCACGACCTGATCCTGCGCAACACCCGCTGGGTCACCGACGCGGCGCGCCCGGGTGCGGTGATCGCCGGCCGCAACGGGGCGCTGATCCTCGCCTCGTGGCCGGGGGCGCTGCACGTCCGGCTCGACGCCCCGGTGCAGGCCCGCATCGAACGGGCCGCCCGGATCGACGCCATCTCCCCGCAGCGCGCGGCGAAGCGGCAGCGCCGGGAGGACACGATCCGCGCCGACATGTCGATCCGGCTGTACGGCTGGGACCCGCGCGATCCCACCCGGTACGACCTCGTGCTGAACACCGCGACCCTGGACCCGGACGCCTGCGCCGACATCATCGTCGGCGCGAGCCGGGTGAAGTCCTCCCGGACCGCCCCGGCGACCTGACCCGGTGCCGGTGTTCCTGGTCCTGGACCTTCTCGGCACATCGGCGTTCGCGGTGAACGGCGCGCTGACCGCCATCCGGGGCGCCAGGGTGGATCTCGTCGGCGTCGTCACGCTGGGCATGATCACCGCGGTGGGTGGGCGGCGGGACCCTGCGCGACGTGCTGATCCGGCAGGTGCCCGGCGTCCTCAGCAGCGGCCTGTACGCGATCCCGGCCCTGGCCGGCGCCGGGCTGGTCGTCGCGGCCGACGCCGTCGGCGTGGCCCGCCTGCTGGGTGTGCCGGCGACGATGTGGGCGGCGGCGGTGTGCTTCCTGATCCGGGTGCTGGGCCTGCACTTCGGCCTGGACGCCCCGAAGCCGCCCGGGGCGCCGCCCGTCGGCGGTGACTAGCGGGCCAGCCAGGTGAGCGCGGTAGAGCTCCTCCTATTCGGCCCGGATGCCGTCCAGGACCGCCGCAGCGGCGGAGGCGGTGCTCATCGCGTACGCAGCCGGAACAGCGTCTCGCCGGCCCGCGGGACGACCAGGGTGTCCGGGTCTTGCGCGTACGCCGCCGCATCGATCAGCGCCGGGTCGAGGTAGCCCAGGTTGGCGGCCCGGCAGACCTCCTCGGGGATCGCCGTGGCGAGCGTGACCCGGACCCGCAGCCGTTCCTGTCCGGTGGCCGCGTCGAACGAGCCGGCGCCGCGCAGGTGCGTCGAGTGGGCCAGCACGCCCCACGGCACCTGGGCGAACCGGTCCCACTGGGCGACGAAGTAGTCGCGGCAGTGGTAGCCGATCTCGTAGATCTCGGGATGTGTGGAGGACAGCTCGGTGACGTGCGGGGCGTAGAGGATCACCTCGCCGCCGTCGGCCACCACCGGTTCGACCTTGTAGAAGCCCTTCGCGGCGGTCCAGATCTCGTCGTACATGGCGGGGACGATCGACAGCACCCGGCGGACCGGGGCGTCGAGGTAGGTGACGTGGGTGGCGGCGCACACCTCGGCGGCGGAGGCCCACGAGGCGCGGGTGTCGCCGAACGACACCGAGTGCAGCCTGCTTCCGGCCCCGGCGGACGGGCCCGCCGCGGCCGCCGGCACGGCGTCGTCCACCGCGCCGTCGGCGGCGCCGTCGGCCACCTCGGCGGTGACCACGCTCAGGGCCAGCTTCTCCGCCGGGATCAGCGCGGCGCCGTCGTCGATCAACGCGCGTACGGGGGTCAGCCCGCTCGTGCCGATGATCTCCGCCGAGGTGATCAGCGCGCCCAGCCAGTGCGAGACGTCGATGATCCGCTTGCCGCCGACACCCGGGAAGAAGTACTTGTTGCCGCCGGACATCCCGACGACCTCGTGGGGCAGCACCGGCCCCACCACCAGCGCGACGTCGTGCTCCACGACCGCCCGGTTCAGCAGCACCGGCACGGCGACGTCCATCCGGCCCGCGGAGAGCTCCGCGATCCGGGCGGCCGGGATCGTGCCGAGGTCGGCGAAGGTCTCCGGCTTCCACCACTCGTGGTTGACGACCACGGTGCCCGGATAGGTCTCGGCGAGCCGGCCCGGCTCGTACCCGAGGTGCCGGGCGAGCGCCTCCTCGGTCATCGGCGCGTGCGTGCCCAGCGCGACGAGCACGGTCAGCCGCGTGACGCGTCCGTGCAGGGCCCCGTGCACGGCCCGCAGGAGCAGCGGCAGGGGACACGTACGCGTCGCGTCCGGCACGAGCACGCACACGCTGCGCCCGTCGAACGGATGCGCGGCAAGCTGCTCGGTGATGAACGCGGTGACCTCCGCGTCGCCGAGCACCGTACCGGCATCCCCCACGCGGGCCGCCGACGCCGCCAAGCCCGGCGGAAGCGCACTGATGGACGTCATACCCGTAGCGTCCCCCGCTCCGGCCGCCGCGTCCAGGCGGACGCAGATCGCGGCCCGGTTCGGCTCAGGGAACGGCCGCGCCGGCCGATCAGATCCCTTGGCCGGACCTGCGACGAAAGGCGACCGCATGCTCGCATTGGTGGTCGACGACTCCAGCACGATGCGCCGCATCCTGCAACGCACGATGGCCGGGCTGGGCTTCGCCGTGTACGAGGCGAGCAACGGCCGGGAGGGCCTGGACCTGCTGGTGGAGATCCCGACGGTGCCGGACGTGGCGCTGATCGACTGGAACATGCCGGTGATGGACGGCCTCGAGCTGATCCGGCACATCCGCAAGATGCCGCCGCTGCGCGACATGTGCATGATGATGGTGACGACCGAGGCCGAGCACAGCCAGATGGTGCGTGCGCTGGCGGCCGGCGCCCACGAGTACGTTCTCAAGCCGTTCGCGCCCGACACCATCAAGCAGAAGCTGACGTATCTCGGCCTGCTGCCGCCGGAGCCGCGGCCGTAGTCAGCCCGCGGGCAGCAGCTCGGCGAGCAGCGTCGCGACCCGGTCCCTGATCTCGTCGCGGATCGGGCGTACGGCGTCGACGCCCTTGCCGGCCGGGTCGTCCAGCTTCCAGTCCTCGTAGCGCTTGCCGGGGAAGTACGGGCAGGAGTCCCCGCACCCCATGGTCACCACGACATCCGACGACTCGACGGTGTCGTACGCCAGCAGCTTCGGTTTCTGATCCGTGATGTCGATGCCGACCTCACGCATGGCTTCCACTGCTGCGGGGTTGACCGCGGCGGCCGGCGCGGACCCGGCGGAGCGCACCTCGACGCGGTCGCCGGCGAGGTGGCGCAGCCAGCCGGCGGCCATCTGGGAGCGGCCCGCGTTGTGTACGCAGACGAACAACACGCTGGGCTTGCCGGTCATGGTTCTCCTCGGGGTCGTCAGACGATGGTGGCGCTGCGGCGCTCGAGCAGGATGACGTCGCGCCAGCGGCCGTGGTGGCGCCCGACGCGCTCGCGGGTGCCGATGGTGCGGAAGCCGCAGCGGGCGTGCAGGGCCAGGCTGGCCACGTTCTCGGGGAAGACGCCGGACTGGACGGTCCAGATCCCGGCGCTCTCGGTGGACGCGATCAACGCCTCGAGCAGCGCCCGGCCGATGCCGCGGCCGCCGTACGCGGGATGCACGTAGACGGAGTGCTCGACGACCCCGGCGTACACGGGCCGGGCGGAGACGCGGGAGCAGGCCACCCAGCCGGTGACCGTGCCGTCGGCGTCCAGGGCGACGAAGCTGTGGCCCGGCAGCTTGCCGCCGGTGAACGTCTCCCACCCGGGCACGGCGGTCTCGAACGTGGCGTTGCCGCCCGCGATGCCCGCGGCGTAGATGCCGAGCACCGCCCCGGCGTGCTCGCCGGTCATGGGCGCGAGCCGCACGGCGGTCACGCCGAGGCCGCCGGGAACAGGCGCCGGCGCAGCGCGAGGCTGACGTACACGAGCGCGACCAGCACCGGCACCTCGATGAGCGGGCCCACCACCCCGGCGAGGGCCTGCCCGCTGGTGACCCCGAAGGTGCCGATCGCCACGGCGATGGCGAGCTCGAAGTTGTTGCCGGCCGCGGTGAACGCGAGCGTGGTGGTGCGTTCGTAGCTCAGCCCGATGCCGCGGCCCAGCGCGTACGACCCGGCCCACATCACGGCGAAGTACACGAGCAACGGTACGGCGATCAGTGCTACGTCCCAGGGCCGGTTCGTGATGGCGTCGCCCTGCAGCGCGAACAGCACGACGATCGTGAACAGCAGCCCGTACAGCGCGTACGGCCCGATCCTGGGGAGGAACGTGGCCTCGTACCGGGCGCGGCCCTGTGTCCGCTCGCCGAGGCGGCGGGTGAGGAAACCCGCGAGCAGGGGGATGCCGAGGAAGATCAGGACGTTGCGGGCGATGTCCCAGCCCGACACCTGCAGCTGAGCGCCGGACAGGTGCAGCCAGCCGGGCAGCACGCTGAGGTAGAACCAGCCGAGCAGCCCGAACGCGAGCACCTGGAAGAGGGAGTTCAGCGCGACCAGCACCGCGGCCGCCTCCCGATCGCCGCAGGCCAGGTCGTTCCAGATGATCACCATGGCGATGCAGCGGGCCAGCCCCACGATGATCAGGCCGGTGCGGTACTCGGCGTGATCCGCGAGGAAGATCCAGGCGAGCGCGAACATGACGGCCGGCCCGGCGAGCCAGTTGAGCACCAGCGACGACACCAGCAGCCGCCGGTCGCCGGTCACGGTGCCGAGCCGGTCGTAGCGGACCTTGGCGAGCACCGGATACATCATGATCAGCAGGCCGAGCGCGATCGGCAGCGAGATCCCGCCGATCTGCACCGCGTCGAGGGCGGTGTTCAGCCCCGGGACGAGCCGGCCGAGCAGCAGGCCGAGGGCCATCGCGAGGCCGATCCACAGCGGCAGGAACCGGTCGAGGCGGGACAGGCGGGCGACGACGGCCGGCGCCTGGCCGGCGGTGGTGGCGGCGGTCATGTCAGCACGCCCGGAACGCGTCGGCGGTGGCGCGGGCCTGCGCGGCCAGGTCGGCCAGGTGCAGCGCGGCGCCCTGCAGCGCGTCGGGGACGAGCCGGTAGAAGGTGAACCGTCCGCGCGGCTCGGCGGTGACGACGCCCGCCTCGCGCAGCTGCTTGAGGTGCCCGGACACGTTGGGCTGCTTGGCGCCGGTCTCCGCGACCAGGTGCGAGGTGGTGGCCGGCCCCTGCGCGAGGATCCGCACGATCCGGTCGCGCAGCGGATCGGCGAGCAGGCGTACGACATCAGAATTTGCTGATATCACATCTGCCTGATGCGTGCCGAGGTCGGCGGTCGGCTCCGGTCGCGCGGTGAGCAGGCCGCCGAGCAGGTCGAGTGCTTCCCGGCGCGCCCAGTAGTAGACCCAGGTGCCGCGGCGCTCACAGTCCACCATGCCGGTCTCCCGCAGCACCCGCAGGTGATGCGAGATGGTGGCGCCCGTCACCTCGAAGGCGTCGGTCAGCTCGCAGACACAGACCTCGCTGGACGAGGCGATCATCGAGAGCAGGCGCAGCCGTACGGGATCGCTGAGCGCCTTGAACAGCGGCGCCAGCTGACCGGCTACCTGCGGCGCGAGGGCCTGCGCGGACAGCGGCGGGCAGCACCCCGGCGCTGCCGGGGTGTCCGCGAGGGGGAGAACCGACATGCCGATTAGCTTGACACTCGTCTAAGCGCGATGCAAGGTGGGGGCGACAGTTCGACGAGCATCGAGACAAGGATCAGCTGCGGCTGATGCGAGGCTCCGGCGAAGGGGTTCCCATGACCGACCAGCCCACCAAGCCCTGCTGCGGCACCGCGGAGGCCGCCGAGGCCGCGAGCGCCTGCTGCGACCCGGCCGCCCGGGAGGAGGCCACCGAGGCCGGCGCGACGTGCTGCGCCGCCGCCGCCGAAGCATCATCCGTCGATGATGAGTCGTACCCGGTGGTGGTGATCGGCGCCGGGCCGGTGGGCCTGGCGGCCGCCGCGCACCTGCACGAGCGCGGCCTCGCGTTCACCGTCCTGGAGGCCGGCCCGGCCGCGGGCGCGGCGATCGCCGAGTGGGGCCACGTCCGGCTGTTCTCGCCGTGGCGTTACGACCTCGACCACGCCGCCCGCCGCCTGCTGGAGACGGCCGGCTGGGCCGCGCCGGATCTCGACGCCCTGCCCACCGGTGCCGAGCTCGTCGAGGGCTACCTGAAGCCGCTGGCGAAGCTGCCGCAGCTGGCCCCGCACGTGCGCTACGACGCCCGGGTCGAGGCGATCGGCCGCGCCGGCATGGACCGGGTGCGCACCGCCGGTCGCGACCGCGCGCCGTTCGTCGTCCGGCTCGCCTCCGGCGAGGACGTCCCGGCCTCGGCGGTGCTCGACGCCTCCGGCACCTGGCGTACGCCCAACGTGCTCGGCGCGAACGGCCTGCCCGCCCACGGCGAACGTGCCGCGGCCGACCTCATCGGCCCGGCGCTGCCCGACGTGCTCGGCGCCGACCGGGCCACGTACGCGGGCCGGCACACCGTCGTCGTGGGCGCCGGGCACTCGGCCGCCAACACGCTGCTGGCCCTGGCGGAGCTGGCCGGGCAGGAGCCGGGCACGCGGATCACCTGGGTCGCCCGGGGCGGCAGCATCGACCGAGCGGTCGGCGGCGGGGACGCCGACGCCCTGCCCGGCCGGGGCGCGCTGGGCACGGGCGTCAAGCGGCTGGTGGAGTCCGGCCGTGTCGAGCTCGTCACCGGCTTCGCCGTGCACGCGATCACGCCGGTGGGCGGCCACGCCGAACTGACCGCAGTGGACGGGCGCACCCTGAAGGCCGACCGCATCGTCGGCGCCACCGGGTTCCGGCCCGACCACTCCATCGCCGACGAGCTGCGCCTCGACCTCGACCCGGCGCTGGGCAGCACCCGCGCCCTCGCCCCGCTGATCGACCCGAACGAGCACTCCTGCGGCACCGTACGCCCGCACGGCGTCGACGAGCTCACGCAGCCGGAGCCCGGCTACTACGCGGTCGGCATGAAGTCGTACGGCCGCGCGCCGACGTTCCTGCTCGCCACCGGGTACGAGCAGGTGCGGTCCATCGCCGCGGCGCTGGCGGGGGACTGGGCCGCCGCCCGTGACGTCCAGCTGGACCTGCCGGAGACGGGCGTCTGCTCGTCGAACGCCGCGCCGGCCGGACCGCAGCTGGAGCCGGCCGCCGTCTCGTCCGGCGGCGCCTGCTGCGGGTGAGCCGGGTGGCCGCCCTGGCGGCCGCCTGCTCGACCGGCACGGCGGCCGCGTCCTGATGACTGCCGGCTCCCTGATGGGCGCTGCGGTGTTGCGGCCGCCGCGCTGATCGCCGCCGGCCGGGTGGTTCCCCCGGTGGCGGCGCGCTGCCAGGCTTGAGCGATGAGGCACCCGATCTTCGCCCGGATGTACGAGCGGGCCAGCGAGCAGATGGACCGGGCCGGCGTCGCGGCGCACCGGCACGCCGTCGTGGCGGGCCTGCGGGGGCGGGTGATCGAGGTCGGTGCCGGCAACGGGCGGATGTTCCCGCACTATCCGCCCGGGGTCACCGAGGTGCTGGCGGTCGAGCCGGAGCCGTACCTGCGCGCGGCCGCCGAGACCGCGGCGCGCACGGCGCCGGTTCCGGTCCGGGTGGTCGCCGGCGTGGCGTCGGACCTTCCGGCCGGCGACGGGGCCTTCGACGCCGCGGTGACCGCGCTGGTGCTGTGCTCGGTGCCCGATCAGGCGGCTGCGCTCGCCGAGATCCGGCGGGTGCTACGCCCGGGCGGGCAGCTGCGCTTTCTCGAGCACGTGGTGGCCGAGCGCCCGGGCGGGCTGCGGCGGGCGCAGCGGATCCTCGACGCGACCGTCTGGCCCTGGTTCACCGGCGGGTGTCACACCGGCCGCGACACCCTCGCCGCCATCGCCGCCGCCGGGTTCGCCGTGGACGAGGTGCACCGCTTCCGGTTCCCCGAGTCCGGGCCGCAGGGCCCTGCCGCTCCGCACGTGCGCGGCAGGGCCACGGCCGCCGTCACGACGCCGGGCCACCGCCCGGCTGCGCCACCCCGTTGACCGTGAGCGTGTACGGCGCGTACTGCCGGACGGACCCCGTCGGCTCGTCGTAGGCGACGATCGCGACGACCTTCGGGTACGCGCGCAGCGCGGCGAACCGGGACACCGGCACCTGCCGGGCCCGGTGGCCGGCGTCGTCGAGCCCCACCAGCCGTACGGTCCACCCGTGCACCGCCACCGGCACGATCTGCGTCGGTGAGCGGAAGCCGCGCAGCGTGGTGCCGTCGGAAAGCACCCGGCCGCCGACCGTCACGTCGTCGACGTACCAGCCGCCCTCGTTGACCGCGCCGTCGCTGACGTAGCGGAAGCCGAGGAGGATCCGCTTGCCCGCGTACGCGGCCAGGTCGTACGTGTGCCGTTCGAAGCCGTCGGTGGAGCCGGTGACGGCGGGGCCGAGCGGGCCCGCGACGGTGCGGTCGCCGGGGATCGCCGTGTACGTGCGTCCATCGTCGGCGGACACGGTCACGTAGCCGAAGTCGTACCCCTGCTCGGCGCCATACTTCGCCCGCAGGGTGAGCTTCGCGGCGGTACGCGGGACCGTGACCGCGAGGACGGCGGCGGCGTCCGTGGCGCTGGCGTCGCCGGAGAACAGCGCGCCGTCGCGGACCGTCCACAGCAGAGGCTGGGCGGGTAGCGTACTCGCCCCCGCGAACCGCACCGACCGCAGCGTCGCGCCGGTGAGCGAGCGGCCGGACCGGTCGCGCAGGCGTACGTAGTCCGCGCCGTTCGGGGCCGCGCCGGGGCGGGCGTAGGAGGCCGGGTTGGCCAGGTTCACCGTGGAGCGCAGGCTCGGGGCGCTCACCCGTCCCCGCGGCACCCCGGTCATCGTGCCGCCCTCGACCACCTTGTCGACCAGCGTCATCGTCTGGAAGTCGTGCAGGACGTCGTACAGCCGGGTGTGCGTACCCAGCGCGGCCTGCACCGCGGCGAGGCCCTGCCGGCTGCCGTCGCGATGCAACCGCGACAGGACGCCGGGGCCGAAGCGGTCCCGCAGGTACAGCAGGAACTGGTACGCGTTGCCGTAGTCGGAGAGCACCTCCGCGGGAGCACCCTCGTCCCACAGGTTCAGCGAGTTCTGCGGGCCGCCGCAGTCCCTGGGGTTGGGGTTGTAGCGGGTGCGGACGGTCCCGAAACCCTGGAAGCACACGAGGTGGCTGTCCGCCCCGGGGTGGTGGACGGTCGCGGTGGCGTCGACGTACCCGACGAGGGTCTGCGCGTAGTCGGACAGGCCCTCGTTGACCCAGACGTCCTCGTCCGGGTCGCTGTAGTACTGCAGCAGGTGCTGCCACTCGTGCGCGAAGGTGCCTTCGTACAGGCGGGGCCGCGCCGGGCGGCTCTTGCACAGGTCGTCGGCCGGCTCGTCCGGCGGGGCGGCTCCGGTGCGGTGCTGCCAGTCGTACGCGTCGATCGTCATGACGTTGCGGTCGACCAGCTCGTTGAGTTGCGAGGAGAAGAACCCGGCGATGTACGTGACGGCCTTCGGGAAGTCGAAGTAGTTGTCGTCGCGGACGTTGTCCACCAGCGTCACGGTCCTGCCGCCGGCGCCGGTGAAGTCGCCGGTGATCAGCGGGTCGGTGCCGTCGCGGTCCGGCGGGGTGCTGAACGCGGCGGTCTCGCGCGGCTGGATGCGCCCGTCGAACTCGCGGATCAGGCCCGAGACCTGCGCATCGGTCACCCGGGTCGACGCGGCGCCCCGGCAGTCGCCCTTCGGGAAGGCGATGTCGCGGGCGACCCACACCTCGATGTGCTTCCCGATGCCGCGCAGCGTGTAGTCCTTGCGGTACAGGGTGCCCTTGACGTCGTCCAGGGCGAGCCATTCGCGGACCGTGCCGACGCGCGGGGTCGCGGCGGGGGCCCGGCGGGCGAGGCCGGACCGGCGTACGGCCAGCCCGTCGGTGGCGAAGGTCTTGCGGGACGGCTCGCGGCGGTCGTCCATCAGCGTCGCGGCCGCAGCGGGGGCCGCGGCGGCGGGTTGCGTCGGCGCTGCCGTCGCGGCCGGGGTCCCGGGCGGCAGCAGCAGGGGTGTCAGCAGGAGAGCAGCGGCTACAAGCCGGTGGGAGGCGCGCACAGAACCGCACGGTACAGGCAGATACGCCGCAAAAGGTGCATGACGCGGCTACTCGAAGAGGGAGTGGTTCCCGTCGCCCTCGGCGCGGGCCCGCGCCCGTCGCCGGAGTTGCACCACGACCGCGTCCACGACGGCGACCACCGCCCAGGCGGCCAGCAGCCACCCGCCCACGGTCCAGCCCGCCCGGAACATGAGGACGGACAACACCGTGCACACCACGAAGCCGAATCCGGCCAGGATCAGCCGCAGGTTGAGCGGGCTGTACGGCTCGTCGACCGTTCCCCGCCGCCCGGGTGGTTGCGCACCGATCGGCATGCGGCCAGCCTAGTCCCCGGCGCGGACCCCGGCGCGACATGCACCTGCACGCGCGGATCCGGGCGGACCCGCCGCGCCCCGCGATCAGCCCCGGCTGATCGCGTCGGGCCGCTCGGCGAAGATGTCGACGCTCTCCCGCAGCGACCGGGCGAAGTCGACCGGCGGCAGCTCGCGGCCGCGGTCGCGTTCCGCGTCCGTGATCGGCACGACGTTGATCAGGCGGACCGGCCCGTCGCCGGTCTGCACGTAATCCGGGTCGTCGTCGCTGAGCGGACCCGCGAGCAGGACCGACGGGCAGCCCGGGAAGGTGGGGAAGTCGCCGCCGAAGCCGATCATGTGACCCCAGCTGAGCCGGCTGCCGGCGAGGAACGGATGGATCGCGAGGTTCGCCAGCTGCACGGCGATGGCGTGCTCCTCGGGCCGGGAGAGCGACCCGCGCCGGCGCAGCCGCAGCTCGGCGCGGGCGCCCCCGCCGGACAGCTGCTCAGCGCGGGCCGCTCCGCCGGGCCGCGGCTTCGCCGGCATCTGCTGCGCCGCCATGCCGATGGTCGCGAACGAGGTCAGGTCCACCGTGGAGGTGGGCCGGTAGACCAGGACGTCGAGCCGGTTGATCGGCGCCTGATCGTCTTCGAAGAGGAAACCGTCATCCTCCTCGGCACGGTCGCGGTAGGCATGGAAAACGTCGCGCAGGACGGCCGGAGCGGACATGGGGGCACACACTACCGCCCGCCTAAGCCACTTCCCGCCGCAACACGCGTACGGTCCCGGCCGCCAGCGGCACTATCACCCAGACGGCGCACGACACGCCGAGCCGGGCCCACTCGCCGGAGGTCATCGCCGGCTCGCTCAGCGGTATCGAGGTGATGTTGAGGTCCAGCCACCCGGCCGCCTCGCTCAGCCGCTTCACCATCTGCCCGAGCACCGACCAGACCGTCGGCAGTGCGAAGAACAGCACGATCGCCAGCGCCGGGCTCATCAGCAGCGCGCCGAACCCCGCGCCCATCAGCACGAAGATCACCTGGTTGAGCAGCAGCCGCCCGCCCTGATCGGCGGTGAGGTGCCAGCTTCCGTCCCCGCCGGTGCCGAGCGCGACGAGATTGGCCGCGGCGGAGAGCAGTGCCGCCGCCGCGGTGGCCGCGACCGCGATGAGCACCGCCGCGATCAGCTTCGCCGCGACGACGCGTCCCCGGGCCGGGGTGAGGGTGAAGGTGGTCAGCGCTGTCCGTTGCGACCATTCGCTGGTCATGGACAGGATGCCGAGCACCGGCAGCAACACCGTCGCCGGCACCAGACCGAACGAGAAGAACCCCTGGAAGGTCTGCTCCTCGTCGGGCGCGGCGGCGAGCAGGATCGCGGCCGTGCCGGCCGCGGCCAGCCCGATGACGATCAGCATCCAGAACCCGGCCCGCGTGTCGGCCAGCTTGCGCAATTCGACCCGGGTCAGCCGGGCGACGGAGATCTTCTCGACGGTACGGCCACGGTCGTCGCCAACCGCAACACCGGCCGGCCTGGTCGCCGGGCTCTGCACGGCGGTCATCGCACACCCTCCTGCACCGAGTCGCCGGCGGTCAGGGACAGGAACATCTGTTCCAGCCCGCCGCTGTCCGCCGGGCGCAGCTCGAGCAGGACGAGGCCCGCCCCGGCGGCCGCCCGTCCGATGACCTCCGCGCCGGCCTGCACCACGACGCCCCCGTCGGTCGTCGGCGTGCCGGCCAGCCCGTGGCGCCGCAGCGTCGCCTCCAGAGCCGGCATGTCCAGCGCCTTCACCACCGTGCCCGAGGCGGCGAGCAGCTCCGCCTTGTCGCCCTGGGCCACGACCCGGCCGGCCCCGATGACGACGAGCCGGTCCGCGACCGCCTCCACCTCGCGCAGCAGGTGCGAGGAGAGCAGCACGGTGCCGCCGCGGTCGGCGAAGTCGCGCAGCAGCCCGCGCATCCAGAAGATGCCCTCCGGGTCCAGCCCGTTCGCCGGCTCGTCCAGGATCAGCACCGACGGGTCGCCGAGCAGCGCGTACGCGAGCCCCAGCCGCTGGCGCATCCCCAGCGAGTACGCCTTCACCCGCCGCCGCGCCGCCGTCTTGTTCAGCCCGACCCGATCCAGGCTCTCGCCCACCCGCCGCCGGTCGACGCCCATGGTCAGCGCGGCCAGCGTCAGCACCTCCCGGCCGGTACGGCCCGAGTGCTGCGCGGAGGCGTCCAGCAGCACCCCGATCCGCCGCCCCGGGTTGCCCAGGTGCCGGTACGGACGCCCGTCCACGGTCGCGGTGCCGGAGGTGGGCGGGGTCAGGCCGCAGATCATCCGCATCGTGGTGGACTTGCCGGCCCCGTTGGGCCCGAGGAAGCCGGTCACCGTGCCGGGCTCGCAGGTGAACGACACGTCGTCGACGGCCGGGTGGGACCCGTACCGTTTGCTCAGATGTTCGACCGTGATCATGCGTCCCACCGTGCCGTGACCGGCCGGTCGTGCGCGTCGGCCGCCGGGCGACGCCGGCGAACCTTGGTCGGCCTGCCGTTACTACTTTGGTCGGTATCGGCCGGCGCGGCGGCGACCGTACGATGACCGGCATGGGGGAGGTTGTGGCCGCGCGCCCGCACGGGCGGCTGCCGGAGTACCGATGGCTGCTTCCGGCGGCGTTGCGTGACGACCCCGACGCCCCACCCGGCCCGCGCTCCACCCGCGACTGGGTCATCGACACCGTCGGCTTCCTGCTCGCCCTGAGCTGGGCCCTGCTGAGCACCGCCGACCTGCTGCAACCCCATCCCGACGTGCTGCCGCAGTGGGCGGGTACCCCGCAGTGGCTGGTCCTGAGCGACCTGCTGATCGGCGTCGGGTTCGCCGTCGCCCTCTGGTGGCGCCGCCGCTGGCCGGTGCAGCTGGCGGCCGCCGCCCTCGTGTTCGGGCTCTTCTCCGTCTCGATCGCGATCGCCGCGCTGATCATCATGTTCTCGGTGGCCGTGCACCGCCGCTTCGCCGTCACGGCGGTCGTCACCCTCGCCGGGGTGCTCAACAACGCGGCGTTCTGCGCGATCCGTCCCGAGCAGGGCACGACCTGGCTGGAGTCGTTCTCCTGGGGTGTCGTGATCATGACGATCGTCCAGCTCTGGGGCATGATCGTCCGGTCCCGGCGGCAGCTGGTCGTCTCCCTGCGCGACCGGGCCGAACGCGCCGAGGCCGAGCAGCAGCTGCGGGTCGCCCAGGCCCGCGCGCTCGAACGCACCCGCATCGCCCGCGAGATGCACGACGTGCTCGCCCACCGCATCTCGCTGCTCAGCCTGCACGCGGGGGCGCTGGAGATCCGCCCGGAGGCGTCGCCCGCGGAGGTGGCCGGCGCCGCCGGGGTGATCCGGGCCAGCGCCCATCAGGCCCTGCAGGACCTGCGCGAGGTCATCGGGGTGCTGCGCGAGCCGGCCGCGGCCGAGCCACCGGAGCGACCCCAGCCGACCCTGCACCAGCTCCCCGCCCTCGCCGACGAGTCCCGCGCGGCCGGCGTCAAGGTACGCCTCGACGTCACCGTCGACCGGGCGGCCGACCTGCCGGCGGGCACCGGGCGGACGGCGTACCGGATCATCCAGGAGGGCCTGACCAACGCCCGCAAGCACGCCCCGGGCACGGCGGTCCGGGTGGCGGTCGGCGGGACGGCCGGGCAGGGCCTGACCGTCGACGTGCGCAACCCGCTCCCGGTCGGCCGGGCCGGGCCCGGCATTCCCGGCACCGGGACGGGCCTCATCGGGCTGGCCGAGCGTGCCACCCTGGCCGGCGGCCGGCTCTCGCACGGCCGCGGCCCCGACGGCGACTTCGTCCTGCGGGCCTGGCTGCCGTGGCCGGCGTGACCCCGCGGCCCGGCCCGGTCCGGGTCCTCATCGTGGACGACGACGCCCTGGTCCGCGCCGGCCTGACGATGATCCTGGCGGGCTCCGACGACGTACGGGTCGTCGCGGAGGCGGCCGACGGCTCGGAGGTGCCCGCCGCGGTGGCCCGGCACCGCCCGGACGTGGTTCTCATGGACATCCGCATGCCCCGCGTCGACGGTCTCGCGGCCACCGAGACGCTGCGCGAACGCCCGGACGCCCCCGAGGTCATCGTGCTCACGACGTTCGACGCCGACGAGTTCGTGCTGCGCGCCCTGCGCGCCGGGGCCAGCGGCTTCCTGCTCAAGGACACCCCGCCGATCGAGATCCTGCAGGCCGTCCGCAAGGTCGCCGCCGGCGAGGCCACGTTGTCGCCGACGGTGACCCGGCAGCTCATCGCGCACGTCGCGGCCCCCGACCGGAACAGCGGCCGGCACCGCGCCCGCCGGCTCCTGGACACCCTCAGCGAACGCGAACGCGAGGTCGCGCTGGCGCTGGGGCAGGGCCGGTCGAACGCGGAGATCTCGGCGCAGCTCTTCATGAGCGTGGCCACGGTGAAGGCGCACGTCTCCCGGCTGCTGGTGAAGCTCGGGCTCAACAACCGCGTCCAGGTGGCTCTCCTCGTCCACGACGCGGGGCTCGAGTAGCCCGTCGCCGCTGCGACGGCTGGATGTCATCGGATCGTCATGACTCCGCGGGACCGCCGCGACACCCGCGAGTGACGGTGGGGTGCACCGGATGCGCAGCGAACGACCTTGGAGATGACGACATGACAGCTGTCTCGACCACGCACAGCCCGGCCGTCGAGCTCACCTGCGACGGGTGCGGCACGACGACGACGGTCGACGGCTGCGGCTGGCTCGACGCGGACGTCGTCTACGTCCCGGTCGCCGCCGTCGGGTGGACCGGGTCGCCGTACGCGCGGGGACAGCACCGATGCCCCTCGTGCGCGGCCGGCGACGCGTCCCGGCCGGCGCTGCCCCGCCAGCCGGGCCCTCGTGACGAGGCGCCCGCCCACGTCGCGCTGACGGTGACGTCGCCGGCCGTGCTCATCCGGGTCACCGGCGACATCGACCTCGACCTCGTCCCCGATCTACGGACCGGGCTCGAGACCGCGGTGGCGCTGCGGCCGTACGTGATCGTCGATCTGACCGCGGCCCGCACCGTCGACTCGCTGGGGCTGGGCGCGCTGGTCCGGGGCCGCTCGGCCGCCCGGCAGCGCGGCGGGGATCTGCTGCTGGTGGCTCCGTCGCGGTTCGTGCAGACGGTGGTCCGGACCATGCGCCTGCACCGGGCCTTCCGCATGTTCGACACGGTTCCGCAGGCCATCACGGCGGCGCTGGCGGCGGACGACGCCGTGCCGAGCGGGGCAGGGTCATGAGCCGGGCGGCCGCGGCCGCCGTGCCGGCGATCTGCGCCGTCGTCGTGTGCACCGTGGCGGCCCTCATGGCCCGGAGCGAAGGGCTGCCCACGGTCGCGGTGATGTTGCTGCTCAGCGGGGTGCTGATCGCCGCGTACGCCGTCCGGCACCGGGCCCGCGAGGAGCGGATCTACCGCCGTACCCGGAAGTGACGGGCCGTGCTCACTGCGAGCCGCGGACTCCGGTCACGGCGACCACGGTGACCGCCGCGGCGGCGAACGCCACCTGCAGGATCACCTCGATCGCGGTCACGGCGGAGGTGTCGATCCCGGCGAGGCGGCCGACGACGGTGCCGAGCACGGCCGCGCCGACGGCCACGCCCAGCGGCACCCAGAACGGACCTCGCGGGCGGCCGGCAGGACCCAGCGGGCGCCGAGGCCGAGGGCGGCGCCGACGGCCAGGGCGGTGACCAGGCTGCTGAGGGTCATGGCGGGATCCTTCGGTGGCGCGGTTCTCGAGATGCCTGTTCACCCTGCCGCGCCGAGCCGGCGGACTGTGCCCGGCCGTATGACAGTCGGGTGACAAACCCCGCGGCCGGCCGGGGCGACGTGTCGCGGTCCCGGTGGCGAGGCATCATGCGGGTATGGGTTCCGTGCTGCTGATCGAGGACGACGACCGCATCCGGCTCTCGCTGAGCATGGCGCTGGAGGACGAGGGGTACACCGCCCATGCCGTGGCAACCGCCGAGGAAGGGCTGGAGGCGCAGCGCAACGACCCCGCAGACACCGTGCTCGTCGACCTCATGCTGCCGGGCATGGACGGCTTCGAGTGCATCCGGCAACTGCGGCGCGTGGACGACGTGCCGATCATCGTCGTCAGCGCCCGCGACGACACCCACGACATCGTCGCCGGGCTGGAGGCGGGCGCCGACGACTACATCGTCAAGCCGGTCGCGGTGAAGGAGCTCGCCGCCCGGCTGCGCGCCCTGCGGCGCCGGGCCCGCGCCGTGGCGCCGGCCGTGTCGGTGGCCGCCTTCGGCGACCTGGAGATTCTGCCGGAGGCCGGCGAGGTGCGTCTGCACGGCGAGCCGGTGGCGGTGACGCGTACGGAGTTCCGCCTGCTGTGCGAGCTCGCGGAGCATCCCGGCCAGGTCCTGTCCCGCCAGCAGCTCCTGCAGCGGGTGTGGGGGTACGAGATCGGCGACGAGCGCCTGGTCGACGTGCACGTGGGCCGGCTGCGCCACAAGATCGAGGACGTCCCCGGCGCGCCCCGGCACCTGGTGACCGTCCGCGGCCTCGGTTACAAGCTGCAGCGATGAGGGTGGGGCTGCGGACGCGGGTCAGCGCCGCCTTCGCCGTCGGTGCCCTCGTGCTGTCCGCCTGTGTCTCGATGGTCTCGTACGAGCTCGCCCGCAGCACCCTGTTCAGCGAACGCGAGCGGACCGCGGTGCGTGCGACGTACTTCGACGCCGCGGTCGTCGACGCGAGCCTGCCCGACCGCACGTCCGATGTCGGCGAGGTGCTGCGGTCGCTGGACACCGGCGTCGACCGGTACGTGCTGCTGCACCGCGACGACCAGTGGTACTCGCCCAGCGCCGGTCCGGCGGCGGGCTCGGCGGTACCGGCCGCCCTGCAGGAGATGACCGCGCGCGGCACGGCCGGAGCCCAGCGGATCCGCCTCGACGGGCAGGCCGCGCTCGTGGTCGGGATCCCGTTGCGGTCGGGCGTCTTCTACGAGGTCGTGTCACTGTCCGAGCTGGACCGCACCCTGCAGCTGCTGGCGCTCGTGCTCACCGCGGTGGCCATCATGGTCGCCGGCGCCGGAGCCGCGGTCGGCTGGTACGTCACCCGGCACGCCCTGCGTCCGCTCACCACCGTCGCCGCCGCGGCCCGCAACATCGCCGACGGCGACCTCGACACCCGCCTGGACCCGGACGCCGAACCGGACCTCGCCGTGCTGTCGGCCTCGTTCAACCACATGGCCGACCAGCTGGCCCGCCGTATCGAACGGGACCGCCGGTTCGCCGCGGACGTCAGCCACGAGCTGCGCTCGCCGTTGCAGACGCTGTCGGCGGCCGTCAGCGTCGTGGACCGCCGCCGCGACAGCCTCGACCCGAAGGCCGCGGCGGCCGTCGGCCTGATCAGCGACGAGGTCGGCCGCTTCCAGGACCTGGTCCACGACCTGCTCGAGCTGGCCCGCAGCGACCGGCCCGCCGATCGGGAGCCCACCGGCATGCGCGAGCTCGTCACGCGCGTCTGCCGGGCCCGCGGCCTTCCGGACGACCTGCTCGAGGTGGAGCCCGGCACGCCGGACACCTGGCCGGTGGAGCGCCGCCGCATCGAGCAGGCGCTGCGCAACCTCCTCGACAACGCGGTCCGCTACGGCGGGGGACCGGTCGCGGTGCGCCTCGGCCGCAGCGGCGACCGGCACGTCATCGAGGTGGACGACGCCGGGCCGGGCGTCGCGGAGGAGAACCGTACGGTCATCTTCGACCGCTTCGTGCGCGGCCCGGCGGCCCATGCGCGCGGCGGCGGCGACGGCACGGGACTCGGCCTGTCCATCGTGGCCCGGCACGCCGCCGCGCACGGCGGCACGGTCAGCGTCGGCGAGCGCCCCGGTGGCGGCGCCCGGTTCCGGATGGAGCTTCCGTGACACGTACGGCACGACGACCGGCCCGCTGGCTCGTCATCCTGCTGGCGGGCTCGCCGGCCGCATCGTGCGGCCTGCCCGCCGAGGACGAGCCGCACGCCGTGGAGCTGCCCCAGCGGGCCCTGACCAGCCCGACCCCCGGTGCCGCCGGCGCGGACCCGCCGGGCGCGGTCGCGGAGGTGCTCTGCCTGGTGCGCGACGGCCGCCTGGTGCAGACCGTACGCCGGGTCGGCGCGGCGCCCACCCCGCAGCGGCAGGCGGAACACCTGGTGGCCGGCCCGACCGAGGCGGAACGCGCCACCGGCCTCAGCACGATGCTCGCCGGCACCTCCCTGCGGGTCGACGTGCCCCGCGGCGGCACCGAGGCCCGCGTGGAGGTGGCGGGGGAGCAGGGCAGCGCGCGCAGCGACGAGACGATCGCGTACGGCCAGCTGGTCTGCACGCTGACGTCCCGGCCGGACGTGAACTCCGTCGTCTTCACCCGCAACGGCGAGGTGCTGCAGGTGCCGCGCGCCGACGGGTCGCTGTCGCGCGGTCCCCTCGGCATCACCGACTACGCCCGGCTCATCGCGCCGTCCTGAGCCTCGGTCATCGAACTGTCATCCGCTCGCGCATCGCTCGCCATACCGCTCGGCGATCGTGGTCGATGAATCCGACCGACCCGGCACCGCACCGACCTGGCAGGAGTGGCCATGTATCCGTGGTGGTACACCGACTGGTACAACGGGGCGTCGTACCCGCGGCGGCCCCAGGCGGCCGACGAGCAGCGCGGCTCCGCGCGTGCCGATACGCCGCGCACCCGGGACGAGCGGCTGGCGCGGGCCGTGGCCGACGCGGTGCTCGCCGACCCGGTGGTGACCGGCGGCCGCATCGACCTCGGCGTGCAGAACGGCGTGGTGATCCTCGACGGGGAGGTGGACACCGAGTCCACCCGCCGGGCCGTGGTGGCGCTGGCCTGGTCCGTGCCCGGGGTGACCGACGTGTGCAACGCCCTGTCCGTCGGCCGGGATGTCGCGGGCTGATCCGCGGTCCGTGTGTGCGGGCGCCCGCATCGGTACGCCCGCACACAGCCCGGCGGGTGGGTTCGGCACCCGGGTGACCCGGCGCCCCAAGCGGTGATCGTGCCGGGGGCAGGGCCGATCAGGGCGCCGGGTATGGTTCCCAGCTTGCGGGCCGGGGATGGCGGCGCCTGCACGACTTCATGACAGTCTCATGACAGCGGCCGGGCCGCCGGTCCCGGTAGGACAGTCAGCTGATCGACCCGGCGCCGCGGTCGCCGAGGGCGATGAGCTCCGACACGGTCGCGAAGCGGAAGCCGCGCGCCTTGATGCCCGCGATCATCTCACCGAGGTGGCGCAGCGCCACCAGCCGTCGCTTCGCGCCGACGTCGTGCGCCAGGACGATCGAGCCCGGCCGGACCGCGTTCACGATGGCCTGCACCTGTCCCGCCGGGTCGTCCTCGTAGTGGCGTTCGCGCATCTGCTCGGACCACAGCACGATGTCGTAGCCCATCGAGTCGGCGGCGAGCAGCGTGGAGCCGCCCAGGTGGCCGTACGGCGGCCGCATCAGCGTGGGCACGCGCCCGGTCACCCGCGCGATCGTCTCGTGCGTACGGGTCAGCTGCCCGGTGATCGCCCGCAGGTCCAGCGTCGCCAGGTCGGGGTGCGACCACGAGTGGTTGCCGATCTCGTGCGCGCCCAGCCGTCCACGGACGAGCTCGGCATGGTCCTCGAGGTTGCTCCCCACCATGAAGAACGTGGCGGGGATGCGGGCCTCGTCGAGGGCGTCGAGGACCATCGGCGTCCAGCGGGGCCCGGGCCCGTCGTCGAACGTGAACGCGACGACGGGCTCGCGCGTCTCGACGTAGTACCGCACGCTCACCGCGGCGCGGCTGACCGCCGACGGGTTGTCGGCGGCGGACGCGTACCCGCCGCCCAGCGGGGGACGGTCCCACCCGCACCAGTGCGGCACCTCGGTGGCGCCCACGGCGCCCACGGCCACGCCCGCCACACTGAGCAGCGCGCCCCGGAGAAGAGTTCGGCGATCTGTCATGATCGCGTCAGCCTCGCCCGGCCGGGCGGCCGGCGGTATCCGGCCCGGGACGGAGTTCGTGGTGTCCCTGCATCAACCCAAAGTCGCACCCGGCCACAAGGGCTCGGCCGCGTGCTCCTCGGCCGCGCGCAGGATGCGCAAAATGTTGCGGCCCGTGAGCTTCTCCAGATCGGCCTGCGACCATCCGCGCTCCGCCAGCTCGGCGAGCAGCCGGGGGTAGCCGGAGACGTCCTCCAGTCCGACGGGCAGCCGGTCGCAGCCGTCGTAGTCGCCGCCGAGCCCGACGTGGTCGATGCCGGCGGTGTCGCGTACGTGCTCGATGTGATCCGCCACCTGCGCGATCGTCGCCTCGGGCCGCGGGTTGGCGGCCAGCCAGGAACGGAACTCCGCCGGCGGTTCCGCGCCCCCGGGACCGTCCGCGCGCACGAGGGAGGCGGGGATCTCCTCGCCCGGCCGGGGCGCCCGCGGCCACGGGTCCGGCGCCGGCGGGAGACCGAGCCGCTCCCACTCCGCCTCGGCGGCCTCCGCCCACTGCGCCACCTCGGTGGAGACGAACACCGGGACGAACGCCACCATGCAGACGCCGCCGTTGTCGCGCAGCCGGACCAGGACGTCGTCGGGCACGTTGCGGCGGTGGTCGGTGCGGGCCCGCGCCGACGAATGGCTGAAGACCACCGGCGCCCGCGCGACGTCCAGGACGGCGTGCATCGTCGTCGTGGCCACGTGCGCTAGGTCGGGCAGGACGCCGATGCGCTGCATCTCGGCCACCACGGCACGGCCTTCGTCGGTGAGGCCGCCGGCCTGCGGTTCGTCGGCCGCCGAGTCCGCCCACGGGGTGTTGTGGTTGTGCGTGAGCGTCACATAGCGCACGCCCAGCCGGGCGAACGAGCGCAGTACCCCGAGCGAGGAGGCGAGGCTGTGCCCGCCCTCGATGCCGATCAGCGACGCGATCCGGCCGGACCCGATCGCCGCGGTGACGTCCGCGGCCGTGTACGCGATCGCGAAGTCCTCCGGGTACGCGGCCACGAGCCGGTACACGGCGTCGATCTGTTCCATGGTCGCGGTGACCGCCTCGGGCTCGGGCAGGTCGGACGGCACGTACACGGACCAGAACTGCCCGCCCACCCCGCCGGCGCGCAGCCGCGCGATGTCGGTGTGGAACTCGGGCCGGTTCGCCGCCAGCCCCTCCACCCGGTAGCCGGCGGCGGCGCGCAGCGCCATGGGCAGGTCGTTGTGCCCGTCGACGACCGGCATGGCGGCCAGCGCGGCGGCGACGTCCGCCCTCGTCCGGTGCTCCCGCATCGCTGTTCCTCCTCCGTACGGCCCATGATCGCCTGCGAAGCATAGGCACGGAGCACCCGTGCCGCGCCCGATCGCGGCCCCGGAATTCTCAAGTGCCGACGTTCGTACGGTTCGCAACCCGGCCGCACCGCGACGGGCACTTCCCGCGCACCTGCCGTCCCGGAATCTTCTTCGCATGCCCGGCCGAGACGCGGCCGGACAACGCGGGGGAGATGAGAGAGTGCGTCGCTCGAAGCTGACGAAGTCCGTGACCGCCCTGGCCGCGCTGGCCGCCGGCGCCGGGTCCGTGGTGGCCGGCGCCCCGGCCGCCCAGGCGGCCACCGGCGCGGAGCTGAAGCTCGCCGCCGCCGACGACACCTACGTGTCGAGCGGGCGCAAGGACGCCGCCTTCGGCGCGGAGCAGAAGCTCGCGATCGGCCGTCTCGCCGGTGACTCGAAGACCGCGTTCCTCAAGTTCGTCGTCCCGGCGGGCACCCAGGTCACCGGCGCGCAGCTGAAGCTGGCCACGGTCGGCGGTGTCACGGGCCGGCTCACCCTCAACCGCGTCGCCGAGACGGCGTGGACCGAGAAGAAGCTGACCGCGCGTACGGCTCCCAAGCTCGGCGCGGTCCTCGGCACGGCCGCCCCCAAGGCGGACGCCGCCGAGGTCAGCTTCGACCTGGGCGCGACGGTGACCGGCCCGGGCGCGTACGCGTTCGCGCTGCGCTCGTCGGCCACCTCCGCGGTGACCCGCTTCCGTGCGGCCGAGGGGAAGAGCGGCGCCCCCGTGCTGCTCGTCACCACGGGCGCCGCAGCGACCTCACCGGCCACTCCGGTGGCGCAGCCCGCGCCGGTCGAGCCGGCTCCGGCCGCCCCGCCGGCCGCCCCGGCCGAGGAGACCGCCCCGCCCGCCCCGCCCGCCACGCCGGTCGAGGACGAGGACATGCCGCCCCCGCCCGCCCCGGCGACCGGCGACTGCGTCACCGGCAAGCTGCTCGTACCCTCCTGCGGGGTGCTGTGGGGTGCGGCTGCGGGTGGTTTCACGAGCGCGCCGCGGGATGCCGCGTTGAAGGATTGGGAGAAGCTCAGCGGCCGCACGGCCAGCATCTTCCACACCTACCACAAGGGTGACGAGCCGTTCCCGACCAAGGCCGAGATGGCGATGGCCCGCGACACGGCCCGCCCGCGGGTGCTGCTGATGAACTGGAAGATCGCGTACGGGTCGACCTGGGCGAAGGTCGCCAAGGGTGAGCAGGACGCCCGCATCGACCGCTTCGCCGCCCGGGTGAAGGCCTCGTTCCCGGAGAAGTTCTTCCTCGTGCTCAACCACGAGCCGGAGAACGACGTGGTCGCGCGGGCCGGTTCCGGCTGGGAGGCCAAGGACTTCGCCGCGATGTACCGCCACACGATCGAGCGGCTGCGCGCCAAGGGTGTGACCAACGCGATCAACGTGATGGCCTACATGGGCAACGAGAAGTGGATGGCGCAGTCGTGGTGGAAGGACCTGTACCCCGGTGACGACGTCGTCGACTGGATGGGTCTCGACTCGTACGTCAGCGCCGAGAAGGGCTACTACCACTACGGCATGTTCGCCGACCTGCTCGACCGCAAGGCCCCGAACGGCCCCACGTTCTACGACTGGGCGACGACCAAGCACCCGGCCAAGCCGCTGATGGTCGCCGAGTGGGGCGTCTACCACCGCGTCGGCAAGGTCACCGACAAGACCGCCGGTTTCCAGAGCGTCCTGCCCGAGCTGAAGAAGCGCCCGAACATCAAGGCCGTCGTCTACTTCGACACCTCGCACGACGACGAGGGCGACCGCGACATCAGCATCGACAGCACCAAGGCCAACCTGGCGGCGTTCCGTGCGCTCGCTGCTGACAAGATCTTCGACGTGACCCTGCGCTGAGGTCACAGTGGACTCACGAGCCGCCCGGCGGGCCTGCCGGGCGGCTCGTGCCGTCGTGTCAGTTGCCCCAGAAGAGGTAGTCGGCCTGGTGCGGCACGCTGACCTTCTCCCCGTCGGCGCAGGCGGTCGCCGGCGCCACGCCACCCGACGTGTTCATCCGCTGGATGTGCGTCACCGAGCTCAGGATTCCCTGACCGGCCGGTTCGCCGCGCCGCGAAACCCTCAGGTCGGCCCGCTCGCGCCCGATGTCCCTTGACCGAGGACCGACGAGCGGGAGGGGGGTGCGATGGCCGGCGCCCGCCGACCGCACGCCACGACCACGCTCGTCGCGCTGCTCACCGCCGCCTTCGCCGGCTGTACGGCCACCGGCCTCGGCGGCCCGTTTCTGACCCAGGCCGTCTCCAACGTCGCCACGGCGGCCGTCGCCGCCGTCGCCGGTGCCGCCGGTCTCGTGCGGGCCGTCCGGTCGCGCGGGCGCACGGGCGCGGCGTGGGTGGGCATCGGGCTCGGGGCCCTCGCGTACGCCTGCGGCGAAGCCGGCTGGGTGTGGACGCAGACCGTCCGCGGCGCGGTGGTGCCGTTCCCCGGCTGGCCCGACACGGCCTACCTGGCGATGGTGCCGCTGATGGCCGGCGGCCTCCTGCTGCTTCCGGGCCACCGCCGCACGCCGGCGTACCGGGCCCGCGGTGTCGTCGACGGGCTGATGATCGGCTGTTCGCTGCTGCTGATCAGCTGGATGCTGGTGCTGCGCCCGGTCGCGCACGCCGGGGGCCACGGCTCGCTGGGGCTCGGCGTCCTGCTGGCGTACCCGCTGGGCGACGTGGTGCTGGTCACCGTTGCGCTGTCGCTGCAGGCCGGGCCGGCCGGCGCTGCCGCGTACTCCCGGGCGTTGCGGCTGATCGGCGCCGCCGCCCTCGTCATCGGCGTCTGCGACAGCGCGTACGCCTACCTCGCCCTGCACGGCGCGTACGACTCGGGCGGGCTGCTCGACACCGGATGGTTCCTCGCCTTCGGCCTGATCCTGCTGGCCGCGCTCCACCCCGGCGTCCCGGCGGGAGCCGACGACACCCCGGCGGACCGTAACCCCGAGCGGCCGGCGACACTGCTGCTGCCGTACACGGCCGTGCTCGCCGCCCTGGTGTGCAGCGTCGCCGACTTCGCCGCCAGCGGGCGCGCGGACGCCTTCACCGTCTGGTGCCGCTCGGCGCTCATCGTGCTGGCCGTCGCCCGCCAGCTGCTCACCCTGCTCGAGAACCGTCACCTGTCCCGGCGGCTGGAGTCGCGCGTCGGCGCCCGTACCGCCGAGCTGCAGGCCAGCGAGCAGCGGTTCCGCGCGCTCGTGCGGCACAGCTCCGACTCGGTCGCCGTCATCGGCACCGACTCGACGATCCGCTACCAGAGCGACTCCATCGAGCGGATCTTCGGCTGGCCCGCGTCCGCGCTGCTCGGTCACCGGCTCGTCGACATCGCCGGCCCGGTGGCGGGACCGCGCATCGCGGCCGCCTTGGTGAAGGCCGCTTCGGTCGCGCGGGCCACGACGGTCGTGGAGGTTCCGGTACGCCACCGCGACGGGCGGGTCCGCTCCGCCGAGATGACGATCACCAACCTGCGCGACGACCCGGCCGTACGCGGCTTCGTGCTCAACACCCGCGACATCCACGACGCCCAGGAACTGCAGGACCGGCTGGTGCACGAGGCGTACCACGACCGGCTCACCGGCCTGCCCGCGCGCGCCCTGTTCCGCGAGCGCATCGCCGAGGCGCTCGACCGCGGCCGCGGCGCCGACCACTCCGCCGTTCTCCTGCTGGACCTCGACGCCTTCAAGGGCGTGAACGACAGCCTCGGCCACGCCGCCGGTGACCTCCTGCTGCGGCAGGTCGCCGAACGGCTGCGCGCGGCCGTCCGCGAGGAGGACCTGGTCGCCCGCTTCGGCGGCGACGAGTTCGGGGTTCTCGTCACCTCGCCCACCGCCCGTGCCGACGCGGAGACGGTCGCCCGCCGCATCGCCGTAGCGCTCACCCCGCCGTTCGTCCTGGACGAGCACGAACGGCACGTCGCGGCCAGCATCGGGCTCGCCGGGGCGGTCGACGCCGAAGACGCCGACCAGCTCCTGCGCAACGCCGACCTGGCGATGTACCGGGCCAAGTCCGCGGGCGGCGACCGGGTGGCCGCGTACGACCCGGCGCTGCTGACCGGGCTCGTCGAGCGGCTCCAGCTCGAGGCCGACCTGCGCCGCGCCCTCGACCGCGACGAGCTGACCCTGCACTACCAGCCGACGGTCGACCTGCGCACCGGCGCGATCACCGGCTTCGAGGCGCTGGTCCGCTGGATCCACCCGGACCGCGGCATGGTGCCCCCGCTCGACTTCATCGGCATCGCCGAGGCGACCGGGCTCATCGTGCCGCTCGGCCGCTGGGTGCTCGCCGAGGCCTGCCGGCAGGCGGTCGCCTGGGGCGCCGGGCGTACCCGGGCGCTCAAGATGGCGGTCAACGTCTCCGTCCGGCAGTTCGAGCTGGGCGACCTGGCCGCCACGGTGGCCGAGGTGCTGGCCGAGACCGGCCTGCCCGCCGGCAGCCTGTGCCTGGAGATGACCGAGAGCGTGCTGCTCACCGACACCGACGAGAACCTCACCCACCTGCACCGGCTCAAGGCGCTCGGGGTCAGCCTCGCCATGGACGACTTCGGCACGGGCTACTCCTCGCTGGCGTACCTGCGCCGCTACCCCCTCGACATCCTGAAGATCGACCGCTCCTTCGTGGACCGCCTCGGCGGCGAACGCGAGGACGAGGCCCTGGCCGCGGCGATCGTCCGGCTCGGGCGCGACCTGGGCATGGCCACGGTCGCCGAGGGCATCGAGGACGACGTCCAGCTGGCGACGCTGCAGGACCTGGGCTGCGACTTCGCGCAGGGCTACCGGCTGTCCCGCCCGCTGCCGCCCGTGGACGCCGGCCGCGTCCTGGCCGACGGCCTCCCGGCGCCGCTGCGCGCCGCCCTGGCGGCGGGCCGCTGAGCCGGACTCCGGTATGGGCCTCGGACGCGCCCGGGTCCGGGGGATCGCGAATGGGATGCGACACGGCGGCTGACGGCGGCGTAGCGTGCCGGGTCTGCGGAGCAGAAGGGTGAATCCGATGGATGAGCAGCGCGCGGGTGAGCGTGGACTTCCGCGCCCAGTACGACGCGGGCGTGCTGCTCCTCTGGCACGACGAGCACCCCTGAGCGACCTGCGCGACGGGTCCTGACCCGCTCGGGGCGGCTATGCCGCTGACGGATCGATATGGATTTTGGGGCCGGCGCCCCACTCCGGGCGGCGCCCGCCGGCGAGGACCGCGGCCGCGTCGTCCAGCCCGACGGTGGCGGCCACCAGCGGCCGGGGGTCGACGCGGCCGGAGGCGTAGAGCTCGACCGTCCCGGCCAGGCCGCCGGAGCCGCTGAGCACGCCGGTGGCCGTCACGTCCTTGAGGACGAGCCGCCGGGTGTCCACCTCGCTGGGCCGGGCCGCGAGCCCGATGAAGACCACCCGGCCGCCGGGCTCGACCAGCTCCACCGCGCGGGCCGGGACGCCGGCGCCGGTGGACGCGTCGATGACGGCGTCCCAGCGCAGATCGGGCAGGTCCGCGGCGGTCCACACCCCGGCCGTACGGGTCTCGCCCAGCACGTGCACCTCCGCGTCGCCGGCCGCGGCGATGGCGGCGGCGAGCAGCCCGATCGTGCCCGGCCCGACGATCAGCACGCGGTCGCCGGGGCTCAGCGCCGCCGCCCGGACCGCCCGCAGCGCGTTGGCGCCCGGCTCCACCAGCGCGCCGAGCGTCGCGTCGACCGTGTCCGGCAGCGGCACGAGCGCTGTCACGGGTACGGGCAACCGCTCCGCGAGCGCGCCCGGCCAGCCGTTGCGGATGCCGATCTCGTACCGGTCCGCGCACAGGTGCTGCTTGCCGCCGCGGCAGCGCTCGCAGTGCCCGCAGCCGAGCATGGTGTCCCCGGTGACCCGCCGCCCCACCCAGGCCGGGTCGGCGCCGGGGCCCACGGCGCTCACCGTTCCGCACCACTCGTGCCCGATCCGCACCGGGTACGCCGCCTGCCCGCTGTGCAGGTACGTCATGTGCCCGGAGAAGAACTCGGCGTCCGTGCCGCACACGCCCGCCCGCTCGACGGTGACGATCACCTCACCCGGACCGGCCACCGGTTCGGGGACGTCTTCAACCGCGGCGGTACCCGGAGCCGTGATGACGAAGGCACGCATAGCTCTATCAAACACGGGCACTGAATCGCCGCGCGGGCATCCGCCGCGCGGCGGGGGGATCCGTGCCACGATGGCACCGATAGTTCGGTTCAGGCGGGAGTCAACAGCAATGAGCGAACACGTTTCCGACAGCGCCGAATGGCAGGCGTTGCAGGGCCACGCCGAGAAGTTCTCGAGCGTGCACCTGCGCGAGCTGTTCGACAGCGATCCGCGGCGCGGCGAGCGGCTCACCGCCCAGGTCGCCGACCTGTACGTCGACTACAGCAAGAACCTGGTCACCGACGAGGTGATCGGCGCGCTCGTGGCCCTCGGCGAGCGGGCGCGGCTGCGCGAGCGCATCGCGGCGATGTTCGCCGGCGAGCACATCAACGTCACGGAGGACCGCGCGGTGCTGCACACCGCGCTGCGGCTGCCCCGCGACGCCACGCTCGTCGTCGACGGCCAGGACGTCGTCCGTGAGGTCCACGAGGTGCTCGACCGGATGGGGGCGTTCAGCGACCGGGTGCGCTCGGGGGAGTGGAAGGGCGCCACCGGCGAGCGGATCAAGACCGTCGTCAACATCGGCATCGGCGGGTCCGACCTCGGGCCGGTCATGGCGTACGAGGCGCTGAAGGCGTATGCCGACCCGGGCATCGAGTGCCGCTTCGTCTCCAACATCGACCCGACCGACCTGCACGAGAAGACCCGCGACCTCGACCCGGCCGGCACGCTGTTCGTGGTGGTCTCCAAGACGTTCGGCACGCAGGAGACGCTGACGAACGCGAAGGAGGCCCGCAACTGGCTGCTCGCCGGCCTCGGCGGGGATGCCTCGGCGGTCGCCAAGCACTTCGTCGCGGTCAGCACCAACGCCCAGCGCGTCGCCGACTTCGGCATCGACACCGAGAACATGTTCGGCTTCTGGGACTGGGTCGGCGGGCGCTACTCGCTGCCCTCCGCGGTCGGCCTGTCGGTGATGATCGCCGTCGGCAAGGAGCAGTTCGCCGAGATGCTCGCCGGCTACCACGCCGTCGACGAGCACTTCCGCACCACGCCGCTGGAGCGCAACGTGCCGGCGCTGATGGGTCTGCTCAACGTCTGGTACGACACGTTCCTCGGCGCGCAGTCGCACGCGGTGCTGCCGTACTCGCAGTATCTGCACCGGTTCGCGGCGTACCTGCAGCAGCTCACGATGGAGAGCAACGGCAAGCACGTCCGCCTCGACGGCTCGTCGGTGGAGTACCAGACCGGCGAGGTCTTCTGGGGCGAGCCGGGCACCAACGGCCAGCACGCCTTCTACCAGCTGATCCACCAGGGCACGAAGCTGATCCCGGCGGACTTCATCGGCTTCAGCGTGCCGAACCACGACACCGGCGAGATGCACGACCTGTTCATGTCGAACTTCTTCGCGCAGACCGGCGCGCTGGCGTTCGGCCGTACGGCGGAGCAGATCGAGGCCGAGGGCGTCGCGGCGGAGATCGTGCCGCACAAGGTCATGCCGGGCAACCATCCGACCACGACCATCCTGGCCGAGAAGCTGACCCCGGCGACGCTCGGCCAGCTCATCGCGCTGTACGAGCACATCACGTTCACCCAGGGCACGATCTGGGAGATCAACTCCTTCGACCAGTGGGGCGTGGAGCTCGGCAAGGTGATGGCCAACCAGCTGGCGCCGCTGCTCACCGGCGCGTCCACGCCGGAGGCGCCGAACGACTCGTCGACCGACGCGCTGATCGCCCGGTACCGCCGCCAGCGCGGCCGCTGACCCGGCTCCGAGCGTGGGGCGCCCCTTTTGTCAGAGGGTCGCCCTACGCTCGTGCCGTGGACCTGACGACCGATCAAGACCTGACGGCTGATCAAGCTCTGGCGCTGCGGATGCGCAGCCTGCTGCTCTCCGCTCCCGAGCGGCCCGGCACGGTGGCCGGCATCGTCGAGTGGTTCGGCGCGATGCAGGCCCAGGACATGGCCAGCGGGCTGTGGTCGCTCGGCGTCCGCCTGCCCGGCTCGACCGCCGCCGCCGTCACCGAGGCCCTGGAGCGCCGCGAGGCGATCCGCACCTGGCCGATGCGCGGCACCGTGCACCTCGTGCCGCCGGCCGACGCCCACTGGATGCTCGAGCTCATGGGCGTGCGCGCGCTGGCCGGCGCGGCGAAACGCCGGGAGACCATCGGCCTGTCCGAGAAGACCGCCGACCGCGGCGTCGAGGTCCTCGCGCAGGCTCTCGCCGGCGGCCGCCGGCTCACGCGAGCCGAGTGCCTGGCCGCGCTCGCCGAGGGCGGCGTCGAGCTGAGCGGTCAGATGGGCTACCACCTCCTCTGGTACGCGAGCCAGCGCGCCGTCACCTGCATCGCCCCCAACATCGGCAAGGAACAGACGTTCGTGCTGCTCGACGAGTGGGTGCCGGAGCCCCGCCGCCCGTCCCGGGAGGAGGCGCTGGCCACCATCGCGCTGCGCTACTTCCGCAGCCACGGTCCCGCCACACGGCAGGACCTGGCCCGCTGGACCGGGCTGACCCTGGCCGACGTGAAGGCGGGCATCGCCGGCGCCGGGGACGCCCTCACCTGCGTCCGCGTGGACGGCACCGAGATGATCGCCGACGCGGCGGCCCTGGAAGCGGAGGCCCTGGACGCAGACCCGCCGGCCGTCGGCACGGCCCGGGTGTCCGTGGACGCGGGTCCGGCGGCCGTCGACGGATGGGTCGCGTTGCCGGGCTTCGACGAGTACATGCTCGGCTACAAGGACCGCGACCTCATGCTCGACCCGGAGCACTTCACCGCCGTCGTCCCGGGCGGCAACGGCGTCTTCCAGGCCACCCTCGTCGAGCGCGGCCGCACGGTGGCGACCTGGAAGCGGACCATCGGCGCCAAGGCGGTGACCGTGGAGGTCTTCCCCCTCGTTCCGCTGAGCAAGGCGGCCCGCGGACGCGCGGAGGCGGCCCTCCAGCCGTATGCGACGTTCGTCGGTCTGCCGTTGCAGGTGCGCTGGCGGTGAGCCCGACTGTGCGCCACGTGACCGACCGGGAACGGCGGGCCCGCCTCGCGGTGCGGCATGCGCTGGCCCCCGCCTTCCGCGCCGGCTCGCCGGAGGCCGCCACCCGGGCGGTGGCCGTCCTGCACGCGACCGAGCCGGCCACCGTCTACCTGTCCTGCTGGGCCCGCACCGGCGCGATCACCCCCGCCGACGTCGACCGCGCCCTGTATTCCGACCGCAGCCTGGTCAAGCAGCTGGCGATGCGCCGCACCCTGTTCGTGTTCCCCCGGGATCTGCTGCCCGCGGTGTGGCCCAGCGCCTCCGCCCGGGTCGCGGCTACCGAAAGGGCCCGCATGACCCGGGACACGGTGAAGGCGGGACTCGCCGCGGACGGCTTCGACTGGCTCGACCAGGCCCGTGCCGGGGTGCTGGCGGCCCTCGCCGACGCCCCCGAGGGCCGCCCGGCGCAGGAGATCCGCCTGGCCGTGCCCATGATCGACGTGAAGGTGGCGGCCACCGCGGGGGAGGTGTGGTCCGCGCACCGGGTGCTCACCCACCTCGGCGCCACCGCCGACATCGTGCGCGGCACCAACACCGCCGGCTGGCACGCCTCCCGCCCGCGCTGGACGCTGATGCGGCACTGGCTCGGCTACGTGCCGCCGCATCTGGGCCCGGCGGACGGCTACCGCGAGCTCGTCCGCCGCTGGCTGGCCTCGTTCGGCCCCGGCACGGAGGACGACCTCACCTGGTGGCTCGGCTCCACGAAGACGGTGGTCCGCGCGGCCCTGGCCGCCCTCGACGCGGTCCCCGTCTCCCTCGACCACGCAGCGACCGGCTGGCTCCTCCCCGGCGACATCGAGGAGCCACCCGACCCGGGCCCCTGGGCGGCGCTGCTGCCGGTCCTCGACCCGACGGTCATGGGCTGGCGGGGCCGGGACTTCTACCTCGGCCCGTACCGTGACCAGATCTTCGACACCCGCGGCAACGCCGGCACGACGGCCTGGGTAGACGGCCGGGTGGTGGGCTGCTGGGTCCAGGACGCGGCGGGAGTGGTGCGGATCCGCCTGCTGGAGGACGTGCCGGCCGCGGGGCGACGCCTGCTCGAGGCGGAAGCGGAACGGTTGACGGTGTGGCTGGGCGGTTTCCGGGTGTCCAGCGTGTACTCATCGCCCGCCATGAAGACCGCCGCCACACCCTGACGACTACGATCGGCCGGTGTCCATGCGTTGGTATCGCGGTGACTGCCACGTCCACTCGCAGCGGTCGTACGGCGGCGAGCTCACCCCGGCCGAGCTTGCGGCCCGCCGCCCGCCGGGCCGGGCTGGACTTCGTCGCGGTCACCGAGCACAACACCGCGGACACCCACGCCGAGTGGGCGGCGCTCGCCGGTGACGACCTGCTGGTCATCCTCGGTCCGGAGGCGACCACGACGACCGGCCTCTGGCTCGCGCTCGGCCTCCCGCCCGGCCACGTCGTCGACTGGCGGTACGGCGTCCGCGACGACCGGATCGACGAGCAGGTGCGGGCGGTGCACCGGGCCGGCGGCCTGTGCGTGGTGGCGCATCCGCACGCGCCGTACCCCTCGGGCGTCTTCATGTTTCCGTTCGAGGGCTTCGATGTGATCGAGGTCTGGAACGGGTTGTGGGCCTCGGATCTGCCGTGGGACGCCGACAACGAGGCGGCCCTGGCCGAGTGGGGCCGCCACCTCGGCGCCGGCGTGCGGACCGGTGACTGGCGTCCGGCCATGGGCAACAGCGACACGCACCTGCGGGATCAGATCGCCGTTCCGCACACCGTCGTCCTCGCCGGGGAGCGGAGCGCGGACGCGATCCTCGCGGCGATCCGGGCCGGTCGCAGCTGGATCGCCGGGTCACCCGGGATCGGCCTGTCCTTCACGGTGACCGCGGCCGGCCGCACCGAGGACATCGGCGCGACGGTGAAGACCGGCGGCCGCGGCGCGGTGGCTCGCTTCGTGGTCGACGGGGTGCCCTCCGGCACGGTCCGCTTCGTCACCGACCGGGGACGCGTTCGCGAGGCCGAGCTGCCGGGCGAGGCGCGGTGGGAGACCACGGCCGAGGAGCCCGCGTACGTCCGCGTCGAGGTGCGCCACCCCGACGGTCGCATGGCCGTGCTGTCCAATCCGATCGTCCTCACCTGACCGTCATGGCCACTCCCGCTGCTCCCGGCCGTCTGGCCGTCCCCGACGTCCGATATCGAGGCTCGTTCCTCGCCGCGATGGCCGAGTTCGCGGCCGAGGGGCGCGGAGGCGCGACGGACTCCACCGAGGTCGGCCAGGAGATCCGGACGTTCGGCGGCTCGTGGGGCTCGCCGGAGGGCTTCGCGGCGTACGTGCGGTGGCTGCTCGACCAGGCGCGGGAGAACGCGCCCCGGCCCGAGGGGTACGTGCCGGCCACGAACCTGTGGATGCTCGACGGCGACGGCTACGTGGGCCGCATCGCCATCCGGCACCGGCTCACCGAAGCGCTGCGCCGCGTGGGCGGGCACATCGGCTACGACGTCCGGCCGTCGGCGCGCCGCCGCGGGTACGCCACGCACATGCTGCGGGACGCGCTGCCCGTCGCGCGAGGCCTGGGGATCACCACCGCGCTGGTGATGTGCGACGTCGGCAACGTGGCCTCGCGCAGGGTCATCGAACGCAACGGCGGCGTCCTGCAGGACGAGGCGGGTGGCAAGCTCCGCTTCTGGGTGCCGACGGCTTGAGCCCGGCGCCTGAGGTTGAGCCGCCGAGGTCGCGCGGGGTAGCCGGCCTGAGCCCGGCGCCTGACGCTGAGCCGCCGAGGTTGCGCGCCGGGGTAGCGGCCTGGGCTTAGCGCCTCAGGACGAGCCGCCGAGGTCGCGCGCGAGGTAGCCGGCCGTGTCGAAGCGCACGGGCTGGGCCCCCACCAACGCCGTCAGGTGCTTCTCGAACGTCTCGAGCTGGGCGGCGCCGATCTGCTGTTCCCACCGCCGGCGCAGGTCGTCGAAGATCTCCTCGCCGTGCCGCATCACCTCGAAGCCCAGCGGGGTGACCTGCAGGCGCTTGCGCCGGGCGTCGTGCGGGTCGGTGTCGCGGGCCACGTACCCGCGCTCCTGCAGCACCGCGATAGTCTTCGCGGCCGACTGCTTGGTGATGGACAGCCGGCGGCCCAGCTCGGAGGCGCTGTCGGCGCCGGCGGCGATGGCGCGCATCGCGAAGTCGTGGACCGGGCGCACGTCCTCGTAGCCGCGCCGGGCCAGCTCGGCGATCGCCGCGTCGACGAGCGTACGGAAGCCGCCGAGCAGCAGCAGGGCCAGATCGGCGCCGGAGCGGGACACAACCGACAGGCTACGGCACCGCGCTGGACGATCGACAGCCAGGATGTCTAGTATTCGACACCCAGGCTGTCTATTGGAGGAGTGTCATGATCACGCACCACACCGCCGGGGTTAACGGCACGAAGCTGCACTATGTGGCCGCGGGCGCCGCCGGGTCGCCGATCCTGCTCGTGCACGGCTTCCCCGAGACCTGGTGGGCCTTCCACAAGCTCATCCCACTGCTCGCGGAAACCCACCGTGTCTTCGCCGTCGACCTCCGCGGCTTCGGCGACTCGGACACGGCGACCGATGAGGTCGACAGCTCCGTTGCCGCCGAGGATCTGCACCAGCTGATCGACCACCTCGGCGTCGGCCCGGTCCACCTCGCCGGCCAGGACATCGCCGGGGCCACGGTCTTCCGCCTGGCCACCACGTATCCGGGCGACATCCGCAGCTTCACCGCCGTCGAGATGGGCCTGCCGGGCTTCGGCCTGGAGGGGCTCGCCGACGTCACCCACGGCGGCGGCTGGCACATCGGCGTGCTGGCCGCGCCCGGCATCCCCGAGCTGCTCCTGGCCGGCCGTGAGCGCGACTTCCTCGCCCGGTACGCCTTCCCGGCCATGACCGCGACCCCGGAAGCGATCACGGACGCCGACATCGAGGAGTTCGCCCGCGCCTATGCGCGCCCCGGCGGCTGGCGCGGCGCGGCCGGGCTCTACCGCTCGATGCTGCGGGAAGGTGCCGAGATCAGGGCGCTGGCCGAGAAGCCTGGGTTGCACATGCCCGTGCTCGCGGTCGGAGCCGGCGGCGGCCCGTTCACGGCGGCGACCATGTCGCGGGCAGCGGGCGGGGATATCAGCACCGCGCAGCTCGACGGTGTCGGTCACTATGCCGCGCTGGAGGCCCCCGAGGCGCTCGCGCGGACCCTGCTCGGCTTCGTGGATCACGTCGACGGCGCTGGATCTGTTAACAACCCTTGATATTCAAGTTCACGAACGTCAAGATGTGGGGGACCTGCCTGGTCATCGATGCGTCCGGGAGCCGCCATGAGGAAACGACGTACCGTTCTCGCCCTGTTCACCGGCGCCGCGATGACCCTGGCGACGGCGGTGATCGCCGCGCCCGACGGCATGGCCGCCGTCGGCGCGGCGCCGCTGCAGGCGGCCGCGGTCGCCTGTTCCGCACCCGCCTGGGCCGAGGGGAACACTTACACCGCCGGTACGCAGGTGACCTACGGCGGCCGTCTCTATTCGGCGCTCGTCACCCACACCGCCTATCCGGGAGCGGGCTGGAATCCGGTGGCCACCCCGTCGCTGTGGCGTGACCTCGGTGCGTGCACGGGCGGCACGACCCCGCCGACCACCCCGCCGACGACGCCCCCGACCACCCCGCCCACGACACCACCCACCACCCCGCCGACCACGACGCCGCCGGGTGCCGACACCTGCGCGGTCAAGCCGAAGCCGGCCGGCAAGGTGCTCGTCGGCTACTGGGAGAACTGGGACGGCGCGAGCAACGGCGTGCACCCCGGGCTCGGCTGGATCCCGGTCACCGACGCCCGGCTCAAGCAGCACGGGTACAACGTGCTGAACCTCGCCTTCCCGGTGATCCGGTCCGACGGCACGGTGCTCTGGGAGAACGGCATGGACGCCGGCGTGAAGGTCGCCACCCCCGCCGAGATGTGTACGGCCAAGGCGAACGGCGCGACGCTGCTCATGTCGATCGGCGGCGCGGCGGCCGGCATCGACCTCAGCTCGAGTGTCGTGGCGGACCGGTTCGTCGCCACCATCGTGCCGATCCTCAAGCGGTACAACTTCGACGGCATCGACATCGACATCGAGACCGGCCTGTCCGGCAGCGGCAGCATCGGGACGCTGTCCGCCTCGCAGGCCAACCTCGTCCGCATCATCGACGGCGTGCTCGCCCAGATGCCGTCGACCTTCGGCCTCACCATGGCGCCGGAGACCGCGTACGTCACCGGCGGCAGCGTCACGTACGGCTCGATCTGGGGCGCGTACCTGCCGATCGTCAAGAAGTACGCGGACAACGGCCGCCTCTGGTGGCTGAACATGCAGTACTACAACGGCAGCATGTACGGCTGCGCCGGCGACTCGTACGCGGCCGGCACGGTCCAGGGCTTCGTGACGCAGACCCAGTGCCTCGACAACGGCCTCGTCATCCAGGGCACCACGATCCGCGTGCCGTACGACAAGCAGGTCCCCGGCCTGCCGGCGCAGCCGGGCGCGGGCGGCGGCTACATGAGCCCGTCGCTGGTCAGCCAGTCGTGGAACGGCCTCAACGGCAGCCTCAAGGGGCTGATGACCTGGTCGGCCAACTGGGACGGCTCGAAGGGCTGGACCTTCGGCGACAACGTGAAGGCCCTGCAGGGCCGCTGAGTCCACACCGGACGGCCCCGGCGCACCTCGCGAGCGCCGGGGCCGCCTTCTTGTCACAATCCATTTATAAACGTCAATATGAATGGATGCGCCGAGCCGCCATCGCCCTGGTCCTCCTGCTCGCCGTCCCCCACCCGGCCTCACCCGGCCCGCGAGCCGTGCAGGCCCTGGCGGCCGTGTGCTCGGTGTCGTGCGACGGCCGCGACCCGTCCACCGCTCGCCAGGACACCTTCCCCGTACCGGATCGCACGCCCAACGGGCGCCGGATCTCGCTGCACCTGTCCGAGGCCGACGCGATGGCCTGGGCGAGCATCGACAACGCCGTACCCGGTGACTCGGTCTGGATCGATCGCACCTGGGACGGCGGTGCCGGCTGGGAGGGCCTGCTCGGCAAGGCGAGCGTCCCGGCGACGTGGACCGGCACCCGTACGCTCATGCACAACCTCGCCGACCCCGCCGCGCACCGCCGCGGCATGGTCCGCGCCTGCGGCGACGCCGCGGCCGTGCAGTGCACCGACTGGGTGCGCCCCCGAGCCTGCGACGCCGCCTGTGACGGTGCGGCGCCCGGGCCCGGCGACGCCCGGCCGGTCCCGGCCACCACGCTCGCCGGACGGACCATCGCCCTGCACGCCGACGACCGCGGCATGATGTGGGCCACGATCGGCGGCGGCGCGCCCGGCGACGAGGTGTGGCTCGACCGGTCCTGGGACGAGGGAACGAGCTGGCCCGGCGGATCGTCCCTCGGGCGCACGAGCGTCCCGGCCGGGGCGGCCTCCACCCGCACGGCCGCCTTCGCGGCCGCGGATCCCCGGCTTCTGCTGTACGGCGGCGCGCTGCGGGCCTGCGGCCGGGCGGTCACCGGCAACGAGGGCAGCTGTACGGCGTGGGCCCGGCCGGCCGGTGACCGTGCCGCCGCGGCCGTCGACGCGCTGATGCAGGCGTACCGGCCGGACACCGCGTGGTGGCCCTCGAGCTGGTGGAACTCCGCGGCTACGCTCACCGCCCTGATGAACTGGATGCGGCGTTCCGGGCGCACCGATCTGCGGTGGGTCGTCGGACGCACCTTCGAGGTCAACCGCGCCGCCTTCCCGGCCGGGGTGAAGAGCGGGGACGCGATCGAGGGACACTTCATCAGCCGCGCGATCGACGACGCGGCCTGGTGGGGCCTGGCCTGGATCGAGGCGTACGACCTCACGGGCGAGACCCGGTACCGGGACGAGGCGGTCACGATCGCGTCGTACGTGCACGGCTTCTGGGACACCTCGACGTGCGGTGGGGGAGTGTGGTGGGACCGTGAGCGCACGTACAAGAACGCCGTCACCATCGGTCTGTACGTCCGCCTCGCCGCGGCCCTGCACAACCGCCTCCCCGGCGACACGGCGTGGCGCGACCGGGCCGTCGCCGGCTGGAACTGGTACGCCCGCAGCGGCCTGATCAACGCGTCCGGCCTGGTCAACGACGGGCTCACCGGCTCCTGCGCCAACAACGGCCAGACCGTCTACACCTATAACCAGGGCCTGGCGATCGGCGCCGCGCTCGAGGTGTACCGGGCGGCCGGCGACCCCGCTGTGCTGGCGGCCGCCCGCCAGCTCGCCGACGCGGCGCTCACGTCCCCGGTGCTGACCAGGGGCGGCATCCTCACCGAGGCCTGTGACGCGGCCGACCGTACGTGCGACGACAACGCCAAGCAGTTCAAGGGCATCTTCATGCGGTACCTCGGTGACCTCGCCGACGTGACCGGCGACGCCGGCTACCGGGCGTACGCGCGTACCCAGGCCGACCGGTTGTGGTCCGCCGACCGGGACGCGCTCAACCGCATCGGGCAGCGCTGGAGCGGGCAGACGTCGGCCGCGTACCCGAACGCGCGTGACTGGCGCACCCAGGCATCGGGGCTGGAGGCCCTGACCGCGGCCCGGTGACCCACCATTCTTTGACTGTGAAATAATTGCGGAGTCAAAGGAGTTGTGCGGGTCAGTCCGGGACCGATGGTCCCGACCGGAACACCGGGAGCGGTCATGCAGTTCGGGATCTTCACCGTCGGCGACGTCACGCCCGACCCCACGACCGGGCGCGCGCCGACCGAGCACGAGCGCATCAAGGCGATGGTGACCATCGCGAAGAAGGCGGAGGAGGTCGGCCTCGACGTGTTCGCCACCGGCGAGCACCACAACGAGCCGTTCGTGCCGTCCTCGCCGACGACGATGCTCGGCTACATCGCCGCGCAGACCTCCACGCTGCTGCTGAGCACCTCGACCACGCTGATCACCACCAACGACCCGGTGAAGATCGCCGAGGACTACGCGATGCTGCAGCACCTCGCCGACGGCCGCGTCGACCTCATGATGGGCCGCGGCAACACCGGCCCCGTGTACCCGTGGTTCGGCAAGGACATCCGCGCCGGCATCCCGCTCGCCATCGAGAACTACGCCCTGCTGCACAAGCTGTGGCGCGAGCACGTCGTCGACTGGAAGGGCAAGTACCGTACGCCGCTGCAGTCGTTCACCTCGACGCCGCGCCCGCTCGACGGCATCCCGCCGTTCGTCTGGCACGGCTCGATCCGCAGCCCCGAGATCGCCGAGCAGGCCGCGTACTACGGCGACGGCTTCTTCGCCAACCACATCTTCTGGCCGGCGTCGCACACCCAGCGCATGATCGCCCTGTACCGCGAGCGCTACGCCCACTACGGCCACGGCAGCGCCGACCAGGCCATCGTCGGCCTCGGCGGCCAGGTCTTCATGCGCCGCAACAGCCAGGACGCGGTCAAGGAGTTCCGCCCGTACTTCGACAACGCCCCCGTCTACGGCCACGGCCCGTCCCTGGAGGACTTCAGTCGGGAGACGCCGCTCACGGTCGGCAGCCCCCAGCAGGTCATCGACCGTACGCTCGGCTTCCGCGAGTACGTCGGCGACTACCAGCGCCAGCTGTTCCTGATGGACCACGCCGGCCTGCCGCTCAAGACCGTCCTCGAGCAGCTCGACCTGCTCGGCGAGGAGGTCGTACCCGTGCTCCGCAAGGAGTTCGCCGCGCTCAAGCCGGCGCACGTCCCCGACGCCCCGACCCACGCTTCGCTGCTCGCCGCCAAGGCGGCGAGCGAGTCCCAGGAGGTTCCGGTCGCATGACCGAGCGCACTCTCGTCGTCGTCGCGGCGGGGCTGAGCCGGCCCTCCTCCACCCGCCTGCTCGCGGACCGGCTGTCCGCGGCGGCGGTGGAGCGGGCCGCCGGTCTCGGCGTCGACCTGACCGTCCGCGTCGTCGAGCTCCGCGACGTCGCCCACGACCTGATGGACCACATGCTCACCGGCTTCCCGCCGGCGCGGCTCCGGGAGGCCCTGGACGCGGTCGCGGCGGCGGACGGCCTGATCGCCGTGACGCCGATCTTCAACGCCTCGTACAGCGGCTTGTTCAAATCGTTCTTCGACGTGCTGGAGAAGGACGCGCTGCACGACAAGCCGGTGCTCCTCGCGGCGACGGGCGGCACAGCCCGCCACTCGCTGGCACTCGAGCACGCGCTGCGGCCGATGTTCGCGTACCTGCGGGCCGCCACCGTCCCCACGTCCGTGTACGCCGCCTCCGAGGACTGGGGCGGCGACGACGAGCTCCGCGCCCGTGTCGAACGCGCCGCCGCGGAACTGGCCCGCGAGATCGAACGCCGCGAACCGGCCCGGGTCACCGACCCGTTCGCGCTGACAACCTCGTTCGAGGAGCTGCTCGCGGGGAACTGAGCAGTTCTGGGGGTACAAGGAACCCAGCGAACAGGGGGAGACATGGCGGAGATCGTGCTCATCCGGCACGGACAGACCGAGTGGAGCGCGGCGGGCAAGCACACCTCGTACACGGATCTGGATCTGACCGCGACCGGCGAGCAGCAGGCCCGCGAGGCCGGGAAGAGGCTCCAGGGCCGCACCTTCGCCGCCGTGATCTCCAGCCCGCGCAAGCGGGCCCTGCGCACCGCCGGGCTCGCCGGCCTGGAGGTCACGGAGACCACCGAGGACCTCGCCGAATGGAACTACGGCGACTACGAGGGCAGCACGACGGCGACGATCCGCGAGACGCGGCCGGACTGGTCGCTCTGGACCGACGGGTGCCCCGGCGGGGAGTCGCCCGAGCAGGTGGGGGAGCGGCTCGACCGGGTGCTCGCCCGGGCGCGCGAATTCCTCGACCGCGGGGACGTCGCGCTGATCGCGCACGGGCACAGCCTGCGGGTCGCGGGGGCGCGCTGGATCGGGCTGCCGCCGAGCGGAGGCGCGCTGCTGAGGCTGGACACGGCGACGCTGTCGACGCTCGGCTTCGACCACGGCACGCCGGCGATCGACAGCTGGAACGCGCCGGCCGTCTGAACGGGGGACGGTCCGCGCCGGGCGCGGGATAGCGTTCATCGATGGTCGCGAGTATGTTCGGCCCCGGATCGGGTGGCCGCCGCGGGGCGCGGCGGTCCTGACGCCGGGGGAGTCCGCATGACGCGACCGAAGTCCCTGCTTGCCGTCCTCGTGGTGACGACCGTTCTCGGAGCCGCCCCGCCGGCCTCCGCCTCGGCGTCCTCGCCGCCCGCCGTCCCGCGCGTCGCGTGGTCGGCGTGCGACGACGGGTTCCAGTGCGCGACCGTCGCCGCTCCGCTGGACTACGACCGGCCGCGGGACGCCCAGATAGCGATCTCGCTGATCCGGCTGCCCGCTGAACAGCCCACCGCGCGCATCGGCTCGCTGCTGGTCAACCCCGGCGGCCCGGGCGGCTCCGGCGTCGACTTCGTCCGCATCGTCGGCAGGCAACTGCCCGCCGGCCTGCGTGCCCGCTTCGACATCGTCGGCTTCGACCCGCGGGGCATCTACCGCAGCACGCCGCTGCGCTGCTTCGACACGTACGAGCAGGCCGTCGCGGTGCTGCCGCCGTTCCCGTACCCGCAGACGCCGGCGCAGGAACAGGTGCAACGCGTGTCGGACGACCGGCTGGCCGCGGCCTGCGCCCGGCACGGAGGGGCGATCCTCAACCACATGTCCAGCGCCGACGCGGCCCGTGACATGGATCTGCTGCGCCAGATGCTCGGCGACCGCAAACTCACGTACCTCGGCTACTCGTACGGCTCGCTGCTCGGCCAGAACTACGCCAACCTGTTCCCGGACCGCTTCCGTGCCCTGGTCATCGACGGCGTGGTCGACCCGGTCGCCTGGGTCGGCACCGGCGCCCGGGATGTTCCGGTCGGCACCCGCATCGGCAGCGCCGACGGGGCCCGGCGCACGCTGGGCGAGTTCTTCCGCCTGTGCGACGCGGCCGGCCCGGAATGCGCGTTCTCCGGCGGCACCGCCCGCCGGTACGCCGCCTTGGCCGCGTCGCTGCGCCGCCACCCGGCGGTCATCGTGGACCCCGGCACCGGGGAACCGGCCACGTTCACCTACAACGACCTCATCGCCGTGACGCTGGGAGCGCTGTACGCGGCGGACGTGTGGCCGGACCTCGCGCGGTTCCTCGCGGACGTGGACGCCCAGGTGCCGCCGGCCGCGCTGGGTGAGCGGCTCGCGGCCCTCCGGACGGGACTCGGGCTCACCGCGGACGCCGTGGAGGATTATCCGAACGACGTGGAGGGCTCCCCGGGCGTCGCCTGCTCCGACACGCTGAACCCGAGGACGTTGCGCCCGTGGCAGCGCGCCGCGGACGCGGCCGAACGCCGCGACGGCTACTTCGGCCGGATCTGGAACTGGGCCTGGAGCGCCTGCCGCGCCTGGCCGCCCACCGCCGGCCAGGACCGCCGTCTGGGCCCGTGGACCGCCCGGACGTCGTCGCCGGTGCTGGTCGTCGGCAACTACTTCGACCCGGCCACCCGTTACCAGGGCGCCGAGGCGGCGGCTCGGCTGCTGCCCCACTCGCGACTGCTGTCGTACGCGGGGTGGGGGCACGCGGCGTACTTCATCGCGGGCAACGCCTGCGTGGACGGCCAGGTCACCCAGTACCTGGTGACCGGGCAGGCGCCGCCGCCGGGCCTCGTCTGCCAGCCCGAGGGCTCGCCGTTCGATGCCGCACCGGCGGCGCAGGACGTACGGGTCACCGGCGCCCTGTCGGCAGTCACCGTGCCGGAAGCCGTCCGCCGGGCGATGCGCGGCAGCTGAGCGCGGGCTGCGCCGGCCGGTGGATCGTCATCGGGGTGAGAAGGGTGGCTTGCCGTCCGGCCGGGTATGCCTGAGCCGTGGAAACGGGTCTGATCACCGTCGGGCACGGCGCCGCCTCGCAGCAGGAGCTCACGTCGTTGCTGCAGGGCGCGGATGTGCGGCTGCTCGTGGACGTCCGGCGCTATCCGGGTAGCCGGGCGCACCCCCATGCCGGCCGGGATGCCCTCGAGCAGTGGCTTCCCGAGGCGGGCGTCTCGTACCGCTGGGAGCCGCGGCTCGGAGGCCGGCGCTCGGTGCCGGCCGAATCCCCGGACGTGTGGTGGCAGGTTCCGGCGTTCCGCGGCTACGCGGCGCACATGCGGACGGCGGAGTTCCTCGAGGCGGCCGACGCCCTGGTCGCCGACGCGGAGAAGGCCCGCACCGCGGTGATGTGCAGCGAGAGCCTGTGGTGGCGCTGCCATCGCCGGATGGTGTCGGACTTCCTCGTGCTGGTCCGGGGCCTGGCGGTCGATCACCTCGACCACCGCGGTGGGCTGACGGCGCATCGCGTGGCGGCGGGAGCCCGCCTGTGTGCTCCGGACCGGCTCGTCTACGACGCCACCGGTGAGGGGTGACCCCCCGTCCAGAACGGGTCGCGGCCGATGAACCCGATCAGCCGCGTACACGCGTCCGCGTCCGCCGGAACAGGAACGCGGGGCCCGTACTGGCCGGACGCGCGCAGCATCTCGTCCAGCGGTTCCATCCCGGCCAGCAGGGCCGCGCAGAAGTCCGGGTCGAGCCGGTCGTCCTGGCCGGTGGCGCGGGCCAGGTCCCACGTGTGCAGGAAGACGTCGGTCGTGTAGAAGCGGTCGATCGCCTGGTCCACCGGCACCTCGCCGATGTGCGGGTTCGACAGCGTGCGCTCCGCCGACGACGGGTCGTCCAGCACCGCCTGCACCGCCTCGCAGTGAGCCTCCCAGGCTGCGACCGGGTCCTCGTCCACGGCGGGTGTCGCGGGCAGGTGGACGTCGGAGCCGCCGGCCAGCAGCGCCGGGAGCCATTCGACGAGGTGGCGCACGACGTCGCGGGCCGTCCAGCCGGACACCGGGGCCGGGGCGTCCCAGTCCTGTGCGGACCGTACGCGGTCGGTGAACGTCGCCGCGATCCCGCGGTGGCGGTCGGCGGGGCCGAGGTCGGAGAGCGTCATCAGTGAGCAGCCTTTCGAGGTCGGTGTGTCCGTGTTCAACGCCGGTCTCCGTGCCGCTACCCGGCCGAGGCGACGATGTCGGCGCGCAGCCGCCGGGCGGCGTCCAGGCGGGCGCCTGCCAGCGCCGGCCGTTCGCGGACGACGGCGGCCCGGATCTCCACCTGGCGGGGCCCGCCCGCGAAGCCGGCGCGGATCGCCTCCAGGATCGCGGGGTCGCTGCCCCAGGGGCCGCCGATGACGACGGCCGTCGGGTCGGCCAGCGCCACCACCGCGGCGAGCACCCCGCTGACGGCCCGGCCGAGTGTGGCGTGCAGCGGGGTCGAAGCGGCGGCCAGGAGTCTGTCGACGTCGATGGCGGTCGTGCCCGGCCGGTGCAGGCCCAACTCGGCGAAGACCCGGGTCAGCGGCATGGCGCGGTCCCGCGGGCCGGTGGTGACGAGGTGGGCGATCTCGCCGGCCAGGCCCGTCGCGCCGCGGCGTACCTCGTCGTCGCTGACGAGCGCGCAGCCCAGGCCCTCGCCCAGGTAGAGGTACGCGAAGTCGGCGAGCGGGGGATCGGCGGCCGCGCGTTCCGCCTGGGCGGCCCAGTTGACGTCGTTGTCGACGACGACCGGCCCGGCGACGGACGCGGCCAGCACCTCGACGGGATCGAGCTCACCGACGAGGAACGGCGCGTCCGGCAGCTGGACGAGCCGGCCGGTGGCCCGGTCGACCGGGTCGGCCGCGCTGACGACCGCCAGCCGCGGCGGAGCCGGTGCCTTGCCGGCGGCCTGCGCGGCGACCGTGCGTACGGCGGCGGCGACCTGGGCGGGGCGGGCCGGTCTGCTGATCCCGTGCTCGGCGCGGGCGATCACCTCGCCGTACGCGTCGACCACCTCGGTGACGGCGCCTTCCGGGGCGATGCCGACCGCGAGCGCCGTACCGATGTCCTCGGCGAGCGCGTAGTAGGAGCCGACCCGTCCGCGTCCCCGCCCGCCCGGCGTGCGGGCACCCGTGTCCGCGACCAGGCCGGCCTCGCTCAGCCGGCGGACACTCTCGCCGGCCGTGGGCTTGGAGATGCCGATCAGGGCGGCCAACTCGGCGCGGGTCAGGCGGCGGTGATCCATGAGGGCCCGCAGGACCCGTTCGTCGGTCGCCGCGCGTACGAGGTCCACGTGCCGATTCTAGTCAGGCCTCTTGCCTGGAACGTGCGGCGCGCCGTACGGTCATTCAAGTAAGGAGAGCTGACTAGAAGGAGCCGCCGCTGTGTCCGCCCCGACCCTTCCGAACGCCACGGAACTGCCCGCCCTGCCGCACTGGGAGGAGACGCCCGAGGACCTCACGGCGGCGATCCGCGAGATCAAGACCGCCCTGCGGGCCCGGATCGCCGCTTCCGGCCGTACCGTCGAGGAGGTCTTCGCCGTCGTCGAGCGGCAGGTGAAGGCCGAGGTCGAGGAGATCGAGGCCGCGCGCGAGCGCGGCGAGACCATCTGGCCGGTCATCGAGTACGCCGACATCGCGGCCGGCGCCGTGCCGGCCGAGACGGTCGCGAAGCTCAAGCGGCGCGGCTGTGCGGTGATCCGCGGCCACTTCGACCGCGAGCAGGCGCTCGGCTGGGACCGCGACATCCTCGAGTACGTCGAGAGCAACCGGTTCTTCGAGAACTACCGCGGCCCCGGCGACGACTTCTTCGGCAGTGTCGGCTCGAAGCCCGAGATCTACCCGATCTACTGGTCGCCCGCGCAGATGCAGGCGCGCCAGAGCGACCGGATGGCGCGCGTGCAGGCGTTCCTCAACAGCCAGTGGAAGCACACTTCCGACGGCGTGCAGTGGTTCGACCCGGAGCGCGACTCGCTCTACCCGGACCGGATCCGCCGCCGCCCGGAGGGCGCGTCGTCCAAGGGTCTGGGCACGCACCTCGACCCGGGCACGCTCGACCTGTGGATGACCCAGGCGTACCAGAAGGCGTTCCGGCACCTCTTCGACGGCACGGTCGAGCAGTACGACCCCTGGGACGCCGCCTACCGTACGGACGGCCCGCAGTACCCCGGCAGCACCATGTGCTCGGCGTTCCGCACGTTCCAGGGCTGGACCGCACTCTCCGACATGGCCCACGACCAGGGCGTGCTGCACACCGTCCCGATCCCGGGCGCGATGGCGTACCTGATGCTGCGCCCGCTGCTGCCCGACGTGCCGGACGACGACATGTGCGGCGTCACCGTCAACCAGGTCTTCCCGGCGAGCGAGAAGTGGCACCCGCTGCTCATGGAGGCCGTCAGCGGCATTCCGGACGTCCGGGCCGGCGACTCGGTCTGGTGGCACTGCGACATGATCCACAGTGTCGCGCCGGTCGAGAATCAGCAGGGCTGGGGCAACGTCATGTACATCCCCGCGGCGCCGTGGTGCCCCCGCAACGAAAGGTACGCGAAGAGCGTGCGCGAGGCGTTCGCGCTGGGGAACAGCCCGAGCGACTTCCCGGAGGAGCACTACGAGAGCACGTGGCCCAACCGGTTCACGGCGCAGGACCTGAACGAGACGGGCCGGCGCGGGCTCGGTCTCGCCTGATCGGTGCGGCGCGGGGCCCCTACGATGCCGGGCATGACCGGCACCCCTGCGATGACGGCGTTCGCCGCGCTGCTGGGCCGGTCAGGGCACCATCCAGCTGAGCACCGGTGTGCCCTGCAGCGTGACCAGGATGCACATCACCAGGAGGAGCAGCAGGCTCCAGCCCACCACCCGGCGGAAGATGTCGCCCTCCCGGCCGGCCATGCCGACCGCCGACGCCGCGATCGCCAGGTTCTGCGGGCTGATCATCTTGCCGAGCACGCCGCCGGAGGAGTTGGCCGCCGCGAGCAGCAGCGGGTCGAGGCCGGCGCGCTCGGCCGTCTGGACCTGCAGCGCGCCGAAGAGCGCGTTGGCCGAGGTGTCCGAGCCGGTCACGGCCACGCCGATCCAGCCGAGGATCGACGAGAGGAAGACGAACAGCCCGCCGGCCGCGGCCAGGAACTCGCCGAGGGTGTTGGTCTGGCCGGACTGGTTCAACACGTACGCCAGGGCCAGCACCGCCATCACCGTCACGATGGCGTGGCGCAGTTCCACGTACGTGCCGGCGTACGCCTTCAGGGCCCGGCCCGGACGGATGCGCAGCACGATCGCGGTGAGCAGGCCCGCCAGGATCATCAGCGTGCCGGCGGCCGGCAGCCAGCCCAGGGTGAACGTCGTCGACGACAGCGGCTTGCCGCTGGAGCCCAGCACGTGCAGGCCCGGCCACGCGAAGGCGACCGTCCACGGCTCCTTCGCCAGCGCCGTCTTGACCGCGCCGATGTTCGCGATCGAGAAGATCGCAATGATGATCAGGTACGGCGCGTAAGCGCGGGCCACCTCGGCCCCGGTGTCGCGCCGCTCGGAGGTGGCGACGGCCGCCCCGCCGGAGGACGGGCCCGGGGAGGAGGGGCGGGTGCCGGAGGCCGCGGGCGCGTCCGCGAGCCGGCCGGCGGGCGGAGCCGCAGCGCCCGGCTCACGCAGGTCGGGAGTCTCCGCGGGCCGCCAGAACCGCAGCAGCAGCACGACCGCCGCCGCCGCGAGCAGCGCCGCGATGATGTCCGTCAGCGGCACCGACACGAAGTTGGACGCCAGGAACTGCCCGGCGGCGAAGACCACGCCGGCGACCAGCGCCGCCGGCCAGGTCTGGCGGACGCCGCGGCGGCCGTCGATGACGGCCACGAGGACCAGCGGTACGACCACCGCCAGCAGTGGCGTCTGCCGGCCGACCATCGCGCCGAGCGTCTCCGTGGTGAGCCGGGCGTCGTCGCTGGCGCCCGAGGTGACCGTACCCAGCGTGACGATCGGCGTCGCGAGGGCGCCGAACGCGACCGGGGCGGTGTTGGCGATCAGCGCGACCGAGGCCGCGCGCAGCGGCGGGAAGCCCAGAGCCATCAGCATGACCACGGTGACCGCCACCGGGGTGCCGAAGCCGGCGAGCGCCTCCAGCAGCGCCCCGAAGCAGAACGCGACGATGATGGCCTGGATGCGCATGTCCGGGCTGACCCGTTCCATCGAGCGGCGCAGCACGTCGAAGTGCCCGCTGACGACGGTCAGGTTGTAGACCCAGATCGCGTTGATGACGATCCACAGGATCGGGAAGAAGCCGAACGCGGCGCCCTCGCTCGCCGACAGCAGCGCCTGGCCGACCGGCATCGAGTAGATCGCGACCGCCACCACGAGCGCGACGAGCAGCGAGATCAGCCCGGCGAGCCAGGCGCGCATGCGGACGGCGCCGAGCAGCACGAACAGCGTGAGCAGAGGCAGGACCGCGAAGATGGCCGAGAGCGCCACGGAGCCGGCGACGGGGTCGGTCACGATCGTGAACTGATCCGACATGGCTGCCATCCAGGATCGTCGATGATGCTGATGGCAATGTAACCGCTGACGGGTTACGGCGAAACCGCCATGGCGGTCAGGACGGCCGGGAGGTTCCCCTCGCGGGCGAGCAGGCGGCGCTGGCGGGCCGCCCCGGTGCCCTCCGCGCGTACGCGTTCGAGGCCCGCCGCCACGGCCGTGTCGTCGCCGAGCCGCCGCAGCGCCGGGGTGACGAGGTCCAGCAGGTCGGCGACGAGGTCCCAGGCCGGGCGGGTCTCGCCCGTACGCGGGTCCAGCAGCGTGCCGTCCATGCCGGAGTGGGCGGCGTTCCAGTGGGCGGCCTCGAGGACGTGATCGGCGATCGGCGCCGCCGGGCCGGCCCCGGCGAGGATCGTGGCGACCAGGCCGCGGATCAGGGCGGCGAGCAGCACGGTGTCGGCGGGCGCCGGGCAGACGTCGGCGACCCGGACCTCGACCGTCGGGTAGGTGGCCGACGGCCGCGCGTACCAGAGGATCATGCTCTGGTCGAGCATCGCGCCGGAGGCCACGAGCGACGCGACGGTGCGGTCGTAGTCGGCGCCGGAGGTGAACGCGGGGAAGGGTCCGAGCGCGGGCCAGCGCTTGAGCTGCAGCGACCGCCAGCTCGCGTGCCCGGTGTCGGAGCCGGCGTAGAACGGGGAGTTGGCCGTGAGCGCCTGCAGGGCCGGCAGCCACGGCCGCAGCTCGGTGCAGACCCGTACGGCGGTCTCCCGGCCGGGCACGCCCACGTGGACGTGGCAGCCGCAGACGGCGGCGTCGTACGCGATGGGGCCGTAGTGCCGGGCGATGGCACGGAAGCGCGGATCGTCGGCGGGCTCCCGGACCGGTTCGGCGACCGGGGTGGCGCCCACCGGCACGAGCAACGCCCCCGCCTCGGCCGCCGCGTCCGCCGCGGCCCGGCGCAGCCCGGTGAGCTCGTGGCCCAGACCGGCCAGGTCAGCGCACACCGGGGTGACCATTTCGAGCATGCTGAGCCGGAACTCCAGCCGGCTCTGCCCGCGGGCCGCGTCGCTCAGCGCGGCGATGACCTTGGGCACCACCGGCGCGTTGTGGCCGGTGACGGGGTCGAGCAGGAGGAACTCCTCCTCGACCCCCAGCGTCAGCCCGGAGGTCACCGGCGGGTCGCGATCAGCACGACCACCGCGATCCGCTCGGCGTGCGCGTACGCGGCGCCGTCCAGCTCCTCGCCGTACACGTCGGGGTCCACCTCGCGATACTCCCATTCGAGGTCGGTACCCGCGAGGCTCTGCGCCGCGGCCGCCCGCAGCGGGTCGCGGCCGTCGGCGATGCCCGTACCGCTGAACAGCACGAGTGAACCGCCCGGGGCGAGCCGCTCCTTGGCCGCGTCGAGGATCTTCAGCGACAGGCCGTGCCCCTCGGGGCCGCCGCCGTCGCGGTACGCCCGCCCGGCCGGGTCGATCATGAACGGCGGGTTGGAGATGATCAGGTCGAAGTCGCCGTCCACGCCCGACAGCAGGTCGCTGTGGCACGGCTTGACGTTCGCGACGCCGGCGAGCGCGGTGTTGACCTCGGTGAAGCGCAGCGCGGTGTCGTTGATGTCCACGCCCAGCACGTCGGCGCCGGGCGCGCGTTTGGCCACCGTGATCGCCCCGGTGCCGGTGCCGCAGCCGATGTCGACCGCCCGGCGTACCGGACGCCCGAGCCGCTCGACATGCGCGGCGGCGGCGTCGGCCATGCGGTAGGTGTCCGGCCCGAAGAACACCGAGTCGGGAGCGTCGGTGGGGAACGCCGAGTGGACGAACAGCTCGCCGTCGTAGCTGGAGAACCGTACGCGGCTGCGCCAGTGCTCGCCGGAGCGGTCCAGCACCCCGGCGGCGTCCATCAGCTCGACGATGCGCCCGGGCAGCGTGCCGGGGTCGAACGGGCGGCTCCACCCGAGCACGTCGCGCAGGTCGCGGGCGAGCGCGTTGCGCGGGCGGCGGTTGACCCGGGCGTGGGTGGCCGGGGTGACGGTGGTGAAGGTGTACCCGAGGTCCTTGAGCGCGACGCCCAGCTCCTGCAGGGCGGTCACGGCGGTCGGCGTCGTGATCATGCCCGCGTGCATGCCCAGCATCGCGCCGGCTAATCCCGGGATCGGCGGGCGCGACTGACACGTGTAACTTGCTCCCGTGACGGATGGTCCGGCCCGCCGCGTGACGAGCGCGGACGTGGCCCGCATCGCCGGGGTGTCCCGCGCGACGGTCAGCTATGTCCTCAACGACACCCCGCGCCAGACGATCTCCGGCGCCACCCGCGCCCGGGTCCTCGACGCCGCCGCCACCCTCGGGTACGCGCCCTCCGCGGCCGCGCGCACGCTGCGTACCGGCCGCTCCGACGTGGTGTTGTGCCTGCTGCCGGACTGGCCCATCGGCCAGGAGGTCGGCAGCCTGCTGACCCACCTGTCCACCGAGTTCGCCGCCGCCGGGCTGACGTTCGTCGTGCATCCCGGCACCCCCGCGGACCGGCCGGGCGGCGACCTGTGGAAGGCGATCACCCCGGCCGCGGTGCTCGCCTTCACCGGCTTCTCGGACGCGGGGATCGCGGCGCTGCGCGCCGCCGGGGTCGCGCTGGTCGTGGCGCTGCTCGGCCCCGGACCCCGGCCGCACCGGGAACTGCAGGCGACCCAGGAGCGCATCGGGCGCCTGCAGGCCGCGCATCTCGCGGACGCGGGTCATCTGCGGATCGGGTACGCGTACCCCGACGACGCCCGGGTCCGCATCTTCGCCGAGCCCCGCCTCGACGGGGTCCGCGCCGGGTGCGCCGAACGCGCGCTGCCGGAGCCCGAGGTGCACACGGTCGCCGTGGACGCCGAGGCCGCCGCGGTGGCGGTGCGCGCGTGGCGCTCGGCCGGCGTGACGGCGGTCTGCGCGTACAACGACGAAGTCGCCCTGGCGGTCCTGGCCGGGATGCGCGACACCGGCCTGGACGCCCCCGCCGGCCTCGCGCTCGTCGGCGTCGACGACCTCCCGGCGGCGCGCCTCGCCGCTCCCGCGCTGACCACCGTGACCACCGACCAGCGCGCCGTGGCCGCCCACCTCGCCGCCACGGTCGTCGCCGCCGTCCGCGGCGGTGAGCGGCCGGTCCTCGACGCCGCGGCCGTGGTCCGCCTCGTCCGGCGCGCGTCCACCTGAGACACCCCCTACCGTGGGGGCATGTCCGAGACCACCATCGCCGCCGGCAAGCCGGGGATCACCGCCATCAACATCTACACCGTCGCCGAGACGCGGCAGAACGCCCTGGTCATGGCCCTGGACAAGGCGACAACCGACATCTTCGCGCAGGTGCCCGGCTTCATCTCCGCCACCGTGCACGCCAGCCTCGACCGCACCCGCGTGGTGAACTACGCGCAGTGGACGAGCCTGGAGGCGTACGAGGAGATGCTGCGCCGGCCGGAGGTCCGCGAGCACCTGCTCGAGGTCATGTCGATCGCGCACACCGCGGACCCGCGGCTCTACACGGTCAGGTCCGTGCACCGCCCCTGACCCGCCCGGCGCCCTCACCGGTCCGGCGTCCGCGGCCGGCCCGTCGCGGATCGGCCGCCGGAATCCATGGCGGCGGCGTGCGGGAGGGGCCTAGCCTAGGTCTTCGGACAAGAGGCACACGCCGGAATCTGGCCGGGAGGTCGGTCCGATGGGAACCAACGACCGGGAACGACAGTTCGACCAGATCGTCGCGCGCCTGACCGCGGACTATCCGTCGCTGGCCGGCCGCCGGCGCCGGTCCCGGCGGGTCGTGGCCGCGCTCGCCGTCCTGGGCGGGCTGGTCTGGGGGCTGCTGTCGGTGGCGATGGTCGCCTGGGGAGCGGCGGGGGTGGCGCTCACCCTCCTGATCGTGGGCGCGACCGGCACGGCTATCGCCGTGGACGAATACCGGTGGCGCAACCGCTGACCGTCTCCGGGCTGCGGTGACAGGGGCGCCGGATGCGGATCTATTACCACGACCCGGGGGTCTGCGTCAGCTCCGCGGCGTTCTCCGTGCCGGGCTTCCGCTATCCGTTGGACGACATCGAGCGGGTCTGGCGGGTCCGTCGCCGGGCCCTCGGCCGCCGGTCGCTGGCCGCCGCGGCCCTGCTGACCGGCGCCGGCCTGGCGCAGGTCGGCATCTGCCTGGCCGGCCGGTGGATCCTCGGCGGCCGCGGCCTGGCGCTCGTCGTCGCGGCGCTCGTGGTCGTCCGGGCCATGGCCCGGCTCATCACCGGTGCGGTGGCCGTCAACGCCGTCGAGGACCTGCGCCGCTACGGCCGGCGCCTCGAGCTGTGGGCCGGCATCCAGGGCACCCCGGTGCTGCTGGTCAGCACCGACGACGCCATCCGGCACGGCCGGATCTGCCGGGCCCTGGCCCGCGCGCTGGGCGACCGCGCCGACATGCGCTGACGGTGAGCAGATCGACCCGCTGCCGGGACTGCAGCGGCGGCATTGACAACAGACGCACAGGTACGGCACACGGTGGGTTCAGCCTCGGCCGCAAGAGTGGGCAGCGTAGACGACGACGGCTTGGGGGAGTCCGAGATGCTCGTGCAGCTGAACCGCACCGACCAGAACAGGGCGTTCGCGCCCAACTCCACAGCGCTGCCCGCGCCGGACCTCAACCGGCAGCGCGCCGACCCGGTGGTGGCCGTGCTGGGCCGGCCCAGCCGGGTGGCCGCTCTCGGCGCGCACCTGCCCGGCGGCTGGACGCTACGCTTCGCCGCCGGCCTCGACGACGTGCGCACGGGGGAGATCCTGCTGCTCAGCGGCGCGAAGCGGCCGGACGTGGTCCGGGCCCGTGCCGCGCTGTCCGCGCGTACCCGGATCGTGGCGCTGGTCGACGACGACGCCCCGGCCGACCTGGTCGCCGGCGTGCTCAGCGACGGCGCGGACGTGTGCGTCCGCGGCGGTCAGCCGGTGATCCTGGCGAGTCACCTCATCGCGTGCCGCCGCCGCCAGACCGCCGACCGGTGGATCAACCTCGAGGCCGCGCTGCCGCCGGCGTGACGGTCGCCGGGCCGCCCGCGGCGGCCCGGCGGGTCCGGGGATCCGCCCGTGCGGACGGCATGGCGTCCGGCTCCGGGACCATCGGCCCTACCGCGCCCGGCGCGCCCGCGAAGACCGTGGATGGCGACCCTCAGGCCTTCTTTCGCAGCGAGCCCCGGCGGCATGGTGCCGGATGCGCGCAGCCGGGGAGATGAGCGCAATGGCCGGCGCCGGTGACGTGCTGAAGCGGATCGACGAGACGCGGACGTGGCAGGAGCAGCTCTACCGGCACCTGCACGCCCATCCGGAGCTGAGCTCGCACGAAGTGCGGACCGCGGCCGAGATCGCCCGGCGCCTCCGGGAGTGGGGCTACGAGGTGCAGCACATCGGCGGCGGCGTCGTGGGGGTCCTCGCCAACGGCAACGGCCGGACCGTGCTCATGCGCGCCGACATCGACGCTCTGCCGGTGACCGAGCTCACCGGCCTGCCGTACGCGTCCACCGTCACCGCCGTGGACGAGTCCGGTGCGGCAGTCGGTGTCGCCCACGCGTGCGGGCACGATGTCCACATCACCTGCCTGCTGGGGGCGGCCGCGCTGCTGAGCGGGGCCAGACAGGCCTGGAGCGGCACGTTCATCGCCCTCTTCCAGCCGGCGGAGGAGACCGCCGCGGGCGCGCGGGCCATGCTCGCCGACGGGCTCACCAGCAGGATCCCCCGTCCCGATGTCGCCTTCGGACAGCACGTCCTCAACCACGAGGCCGGGGTGCTCGGCTGGCAGGCCGGCCCGGTCCTCTCGGCGGGCGACAGCATCAGGATCACCCTGTCCGGCAGAGGGTCGCACGGCTCGATGCCGCACCTGGGCGTCGACCCCGTCGTGCTGGCCGCCTCCGTCGTGCTGCGCCTGCAGACGATCGTGGCCCGGGAGGTCGAGCCCGGGGAGTTCGCCGTGGTGACGGTCGGCAGCAGCGTCGCCGGCACGAAGAGCAACATCATCGCCGACCACGCGGTCCTGCTCGTCAACGTGCGGACCTACGACGCGGAGATCCGCGAGCGGGTCATCGCGAGCATCGAGCGGATCGTCCGCGCGGAGTGTGAGGCTTCGGGATCGCCTGAGCCGCCGGCGTTCGAGTACTACGACCAGTTCCCGTTGACGGACAACGACCCGACGGTGACCGCCCGGGTCGCGGCGGCCTTCCGGGAGTACTTCGGCGAGGACCGGGTCGTCGAGCTCGGCCGGATCACCGCCAGCGAGGACTTCAGCCGGGTCCCGGACGCCTTCGGGATCCCGTACAGCTACTGGGGCGTCGGCGGCTTCACCCGCGACCAGCAGGCGTACCCCAACCACTCGCCGCACTTCGCGCCGGCGATCCATCCGACGCTCGACGCCGGGACCGAGGCCATCGTCGTGGCGACGCTGGCCTACCTCGGGGAGGACGCGTCATGACAACCACCCAGCCGGCCACGGCGGCCGGGCAGGGATTCAAGGGCAACGACCGGCTGCTGACGGGCATGGTGCTCGGCGTCCTGACCTTCTGGATGTTCGCCGGCACGGTGGGAACCGTCGCCCGCAGCATCCTCACGGACATCAACGGCGCGCCGATCGACGAGGTGGCCAGGCCGCTGGTCAGCCTCGACCAGATGAACCTCGCCGTCTCGATCACGGCGCTCTTCTCCGGCCTGTTCATCGTGTTCATGGGCGGCCTGGCCGACCGCGTGGGCCGGGTGCGTATCGCCCTGGTCGGCAACGCCCTGGGGATCCTCGGCTCCCTCCTGATCATCCTCGCCTCGGGCGGCGCGGCCCTGCCGCTGCTGCTGGCGGGGCGGGCGATCCAGGGCCTGTCGGCAGCGTGCATCATGCCCGCGACCATGGCCCTGGTGAAGGCCTACTGGGACGGTGCGGCGCGGCAGCGGGCCGTGTCGATGTGGTCCATCGGATCCTGGGGAGGCTCGGGTGTGGCGGCGCTCTACGGCGGATTCGTGGCGTCGACCTTCAACTGGCGCGTCATCTTCTACCTCGCGATCGCGGTCTCGGCGGCCTCCATCGCGCTGATCTGGGGCACTCCCGAGAGCCGTGCCGAGCGCGGCGCGCACGCCCGGTTCGACGTGGTGGGCCTGGTGATCTTCATGATCACCGTGCTGTCCCTCATGATCGTGTTGATCTTCGGCCGCCAGCTGGGGTGGGCGTCGGTCACCACGCTGGTCCTCGCCGCCGTGGCCGTCATCGGCGGCGTCGCGTTCTTCTTCTACGAACGGACGCGGGTCTCGCCCTTCGTCGACTTCGGGCTGTTCCGCAACACGACGTTCACCGGCGCCACGATCTCGAACTTCGTCCTCAACGGCACGATCGGTCTGCTCATCGTCAGCCAGCAGATGCTCCAGATCGCCCGCCCCGAGCTGTTCGACCCGTGGAAGGCCGGGCTGCTGACCATCGGCTACGCGGTCGCGATCATCGGGTTCATCCGGGTCGGTGAGAAGCTGCTCCGGCGGTTCGGCCCCCGCAAGCCGATGCTCTGGGGTTCCATGATCGTCGCGCTGTCCTGCGTCCTGCTCATGCCGACGAACATCCTGGTGGGCCCGTACATCGTGCTCGCCGTCATCGCCTACAGCCTCTTCGGCGTCGGCCTGGCCTTCTACGCGACCCCGTCGACGGACGCCGCGCTGTCCAACCTCCCACCGGCCGAGGCGGGAGCCGGCGCGGGCATCTACAAGATGGCGTCGTCGCTCGGGAGCGCCATCGGGGCGGCGCTGTCGCTGACGATCTTCAGCTCGTTCCTGGGCAGCGGCGTGACGATCGTCGGTGAGCTGCTGCACACCCAGGGCATCCAGACCAACGCCGCGGTCCGCCAGGCGGGGCTCATCACGTTCCTCTTCAACCTCGTCCTCGCGCTGATCGCGATCATCTCGATCCTCGTCACGATTCCCAAGGGGCGCGAGTACAGCGCCGAATGAGCCGGCTGCCCGCGCCGATCGGCGCGGTGCGGCCCGGGTCAGATCGGGCGGATCGTCAGGATCTGCTCGGCGCGGCCGACCGGTCCCCGGTCGTCGTGCAGCACGCTGCTCGTCAGCCCCACGCCCTGCGCCCCGAACGTGACCGCCGTGTCCAGCCCCACCCAGCGCCCTTCCGGCTGCCGGTGCAGGTGGATGGTCAGGTCCAGGTTGGGGAACATCCATTCCTTGGGGGACTCGCGCACCGCGATGCCGTTGGCCGTGTCGATCAGTTTCACGTACTCGGCGAGCGGGCTCGCCTCCTCGCCGGCGACCAGGCTCGCGGCGGAGGTGATCCAGACCCGAGCGTGGCCGGGGCGTGGCTCGCCGACCGGGCGTACGTCCACCGAGCCGATGAAGCCGCCGGGCCACACGTCGCCGAGCGGGTACGAGACCAGCCCGTCCGGGTGCGGCAGGACACCGCCGTCGCCGCCGGCCACCGCCGCGGTGTCGTACGGGCCCATGCGCCAGATCCGCGCGCGGACGGCGACCCGCCCCCGCGCGGTCACCACGGCCTCGAGCAGCTCGATGGTGCGTCCGGGCCGTACGACGGTCACCTCCACGTCGAACTCCGCGAGCTTCAGCACGCCCAGGATGTCCATGCTGATCCGCGTGATCACCATGCCGTCGGGCCCGCGCCGGGCGGCGAAGCGTTCCACCTCGTGCGCGATCAGGCCGGTCATCGGGGCGATGTGTTGCTCGTCGGTGGCCCAGGCACCGCCGGTCAGCTCGCTGGGCCGGAACCGGCCGGCGCTCACGCGCGCGAAGTAGCTCGTCACGCTCCGAGCGTAGAGCGGCGGCCCATTGATGCATTCCCGGAGGGTCCTTAGGCTGCAACCGATCGACCGGTATCCACCTGGGGAGACGCCCTGGACACCCCCGCGCGGCCCGCGAACGCTGCCCTCGTCGGCAGGCAGCCGCTGCTGGCCGCCGTGGAGGCCCGGCTGGCTTCCGGCGGCGGGGTGGCCCTGCACGGGCCGGAGGGCATCGGCAAGACGGCCCTGCTCGACGCCGTCGCCGCCGCGGCGTGCGCGCGTGGTGAGCTGGTCGTACGGCTGCGGCCCGCCCCGGCCGAGCGGCTGCTGCCGTACGCGGGGATCGCGGACCTCGTGGCGCAGCTGCCGCAGGCCGCCGTCGCCGCCCTGCCCCCGGCGCACCGCGCGGCCCTGGCCGTCCTGCGCCGCGGCAGCGCTCCCCGCACCGGCGCCCCGGCCCTGGCCCGTCGCCTGGTCCTGCCCAGCCTGCTGGCCCACTGCGCCCGCGGCGGCCCGGTCCTGCTCGTGGTGGACGACGTGCAGTGGCTCGACGCCGAGTCCGCCGAGCTGATCGGGTTCGCCATGCGCCGTCGCCCGGGGCCGCGGGTCCGGGTGGTGGCCGCGCAACGCCATCCGGACGAGGCCGGCCGGCACCGTGCGGCCCGGCTCTGCCCCGCGCCGGTCGCCGACCTGCTGGTCCCGCCGCTGGACCCGGACGACCTGACCGCGCTGCTCGAGGAGCGCGGCCTGCCGTGCCGGAAGGCCGCGGCGCTGCACGAGGCGAGCGGGGGCAATCCGCTGCTCGCCCTGGCTCTGGGCGGCGTGGTCGGCGCCGGGCCGGCGTGGCGCCCGGCGCCGCTGCCCGAGGCAGCCCGGGCGGTGCTGCGCCGCCGCCTGTCCGCGCTGCCGCCACATGTCACGTCGACGCTGCTGGTGGCCGCCCTGGCCACCGAGCCCACCATCGCGACGCTGACCCGCTGCGGGCACGACGACGCCGCCCGCGACGTGCGCGCGGCGGCGGCCGCCGGGGTGGTCCGGCTGGACGGCGAGACGATCCGGTTCACGCCGCCCGCGCTGGCCGGCGTCCTGGCCGAGGACGCGGGCGCCGCCCGGCGCGCCGGGGTGCACGACGCGCTGGCCGACGCGGCGCTGGACGAGACGGTGGCCGTCCGGCACCGGGCCCTGCGCAGCGGCCGCCCGGACGCCGACGTGGCCCGCGAGCTGGTCCGCGCGGCGACCTGGGCCGCGGCCCGCGGCGACGGGGGCACCGCGGCGGAGCTGCACCTGCTGGCCGCCGACCGGTGCCCGCGCAGCCTGGCGGCCGAGCGTTTCGACTGGCTCGTGGCGGCCGCGCGGACGGCGACGACCGCCGGGGCGCCCGAGCTGGCCGGCCGGGCCGCCGAGGCCGTGCTAGCCGCGGCCGGCGCGCCGGCCGTGCACCGGGTCCGGGCCCGGCTGGTGCTGCTGGACCTGGCCGGGCAGGCGCTCGCCGACATGGGGGAGACGTTCGCCGCGGCGCTCAACGAGGCCGGCGGCGACGCGATGCTGCTGGCGGCGGTCCGGCTCCGGCTGACCTGGGCGGCCATGCTCGGCGGCGCGCCGGACACCGCCGCCTCGTGCGCCGCCGAGGCGGCCGCCGACGCCCGGCTGGCCGGCGACCCGGCCACCGAGGCGATGGCCCTGAGCGCCCTCGCCCAGGTGCAGCGGTTGCGCGGCGAAGCGGAGTGGACGGGCACGCTGGAGCGCGCGCTGGCGCTGCCCGCGCCGCCGGAGCCGGGCTGGCTGCACCTGAGCCCGCGCTATCTGGCGGCCCGTTTCGCCATGATGGACGACCGGCTCGACGAAGCCCGCGCGGAACTGCTCACGCTGCTCGCCGTCGCGGAGCACGACCGTACGGGCGAAGCGCTCGTCGAAGTGCTCCGCAGCCTGTCCGAGGTGGCCACCCGCGCCGGGCGCTGCCGCGACGCGCTGCGGTACGCCCACCGCGCCGTCACCGCCGCCCAGCGGGCCGGGCTCAGTCCCGGGCCGACCTGGTACACGGCGGCCGTCGCCGAGCTGGCCGGTGGCAGCCTCGAGGCCGCCGCCGGGTACGCCCAGCGCGGCGCCCGCGCGTCCGAACAGGAGGGTGACAGCCTCTACCTGCGCCGCAACCTGCACGCCCTGGGCCAGGCGCGGCTGCGCTCGGGCGACACCCGGGCCGGCGTGGCGGCGCTGCGCAGGCTCCGTGAGCTGGAGGGCGGCGCGGCGGACCCGATGATCGTGCGCTGGCAGGGCGATCTCGCGGGCGGCCTGGCGGCGCTGGGCGAGCACGACGAGGCGGCCCGCATGCTCGCCGAGGCGCGGGCCGCCGCCGAGCGGCTCGGTGCCTCGCCGGGCCTGAACGGCTACCTCGACCGGGCCACGGCGGTCGTGCTCTCCGAGAGCGGTCAGGCCGACTCGGCCGTCCGCCTGTCGGCCGCCGCGGCACAGCGGTTCGCCGGCCTGCGCCAGCCCGTCGAGCAGGCCCACGCGCTGCTCGTGCAGGGCGGGGCGGAACGGCGGCGCCGCCGGTACGCGGCCGCCCGCGTGGCCATCGGCGCGGCGCTCGCCCTGTTCCTGGCCGCGGAGGCGAAGCCGTGGACCGAGCAGACGCAGCGTGCGCTGGCCCGTACCGAGGGAACCGCGGCCCTGCCCGCCGACCTGGGCCTGACCGCCACCGAGGCCCGCATCGCCGGCCTGGTGCGCGAGGGCGCCAGCAACCGGGAGATCGCCACCCGGCTGTTCCTCAGCGTCAAGACGGTCGAGGCGACCCTCACCCGGGTCTACCGCAAACTGGGCGTACGCTCCCGCACCCAGCTCTCCCAGCGGCTCGGCGCGACCGCCCCCGCATCGACAAGGGTTTTCCCCGATTCGGTGACGGCTGTCGATCCCTAGCGTCACAGCCAGTCAGCCTGGTGCCGCCCGACCCCGGGACCTCGCGCCCAGGCCTCGCCCTGACCGGGTCGAGAGAAGGAGTACGAGCGTGGGACGTAAGAAACTCATCCCGGCCGCGGCGGCGCTCGCCGCCGGGGCCGCGCTGACGCTGGCGGCCTCGCCGGCCTCCGCCCAGCCGCAGCAGTCGCCCAGCCCCGCACCTGCCCCCTCCGCGCTGGCCGCGGCCTCCGCCGACCGGCTCGTCGGCAGCGCCGGCACCGCGTCGCTGCTGCGCCGCGCCGACGGGGACGCCCTCAAGCGCACCGGCGTCGTGCAGGGCACGCGTGGCCTGCAGTACGTGACGTACGCCCGCACGTTCAAGGGCCTGCCCGTGGTCGGCGGCGACGTCGTGGTGACCACGGACGCGGCCGGCACGGTCAAGGACACCGCGGTCGCGCAGACGGGCGCGATCGACGTCGCGACGACCGCCACGGTCAGCGCCGCGAAGGCCACCGCGGCCGCGCGGGCCCGGCTGGCCACGGTGGACAGCGCCGCGCCCGCGCAGCTCAAGGTCCTCGCCTGGGGCACGCCCAAGCTCGCGTACGAGGTGGTCGTCGAGGGACGCACCGCCCAGCAGCGGCCGAGCCGCCTGCACGTGTTCGTCGACGCGCGTACCGGCCGGGTCCTCGATCAGGTCGACGACGTCCGCGAGGGTACGGGCAACGGCTACTACTACGGCAATGTCACCATCAACACCTCGGGCTCGGGGTCCTCGTACTCGATGACCGACACCACCCGTCCCGGCCTCAAGTGCGGCGGGCAGAACGGCAGCGCGTACACCGGCACGGACGACGCGTGGGGCAACGGCTCGGGCACCAACCTCGAGACCGCCTGCGTCGACGCGTTGTGGGGCGCGCAGCGTGAGGTCGACATGTTCTCGGCCTGGTTCGGCCGCAACGGCATCCTGGGCAACGGCTCCAACCCGCCGATCCGGGTGGGGCTGTCCGACGTGAACGCCTACTGGAACGGCTCGTACGTCAACTTCGGCCACAACCAGGCGAACACCCGGCAGGCGACCCCGATCGACGTGGTGGGCCACGAGCTGGGCCACGCCGTCTTCCAGAACACGCCGGGCGGCGCGGGCAGCGGCAACGAGAACGGCGGCATCAACGAGTCCACCGGCGACATCTTCGGCGCGCTGACCGAGGCGTACGCGAACAGCCCGCTGGACCCGCCGGACTACAGCGTCGGCGAGGAGGTGGACCTGGTCGGCGACGGCCCGATCCGCTACATGTACAACCCGTCGCTCGCCGGCGACCCGAACTGCTGGTCGAGCTCGATCCCGTCGACCGAGGTGCACTCGGCGGCCGGCCCGCTCAACCACTGGTTCTACCTGGTGGCCGAGGGCTCCGCGCCGAGCAACGGGCAGCCGTCCAGCCCGACCTGCAACTCCTCGTCGGTCACCGGCATCTCGATCCGCAAGGCCGGCGAGATCTACTACAACGCGATGCAGGCCAAGACCTCCACGTGGAAGTACGCCAGCATCCGTACGGCCACGCTGAACGCGGCGAAGAACCTCTACCCGGGCAGCTGCACCGAGTTCGACACGGTCAAGGCGGCGTGGAACGCGATCAGCGTCCCCGCGCAGTCCGGCGAGGCGACCTGCACCGGCGGCGGTACGCCCACGAACGACTTCTCGATCTCGGCGTCGCCGGCTTCGGGCAGTGTGGCCGCGGGCTCGGCGGCCACCACGACGATCGCCACCGCGACCACCGCGGGCTCGGCGCAGTCCGTCGCGCTCAGCGCCTCGGGCCTGCCCGGCGGCGCGACCGCGGCGTTCAGCCCGGCCTCGGTGACCTCCGGCTCGTCGTCCACGCTGACGATCTCGACCAGCGCGTCCACCCCGGCGGGCAGCTACCCGGTCACCGTCACCGGCACCGGCTCCGCGACGCACACCGCCACGTACACGCTGACCGTCACCGGCGGCACCGGCGGCGGCTGCACCGGCACCAACGGCACCGACGTGGCCATCCCGGACGCCGGGTCCGCGGTGACCAGCACGATCACGATCAGCGGCTGCGCGCGCAACGCCTCGGCCACCTCGACGGTGGCGGTCTCGATCGTCCACACGTACCGCGGTGACCTGGTCGTGGACCTGGTCGCGCCGGACGGGTCGTCGTACCGGCTGAAGAACAGCAGCTCCTCGGACAGCGCCGACAACGTCAACGCCACCTACACGGTGAACCTCTCCTCGGAGGCGGCGAACGGCGCCTGGAAGCTGCAGGTACGCGACGTGTACAGCTGGGACACGGGCCGTATCGACACCTGGACGCTGACCCTCTAGTTTTTACTCCCCTGTGGTGCAAAACACGGGAGGGGCGTGACCAGGCAATAAGCAACGCAGAGTGACGCGGGCTACAGCATTCCGGTGGCCCGCGTCACGTCTGCATCGAATGTTTTACCTGGTTGATTTGTTGCGGTAGTCCGTAAGGCGGAAGCTGGATCACGAGAGCGACGAGGCTTTCGCCATCACTTTCCGTAAGGAGACGGACGATGCCCCTCAAGAACCGAATCACCGACGCGCGCATCAGCCTGGCGAACCGTCGTACGCAGCGACGGGCGCACCGGCAGCTGAGCGCGGAGCTGGCTGCCTTCCAGACCCCGGCCGAACGCGCCGAGCTGGACCTCATCCTCGGCCGTCACGACGAGGCCGACACCGCGCAGATCCGCGCGATCCTCAACCAGCAGGACTACGAGCGGATGCGTACGCGGACCGCCGTCGGCAGTTATCGCGGCTGAGCGCGCCACCCCCAGCGCGAAGGCCCCGGCGCTCTGCCGGGGCCTTCGTCGTCTCCGCAGGTCAGCGGTCCGCGTGGTCCTCGCGCGGCGCGTGGGCCCGCAGGCTGCCGGCGTGGGCCTTCGCCGTCGGGTCGCGCCGGGTCTTCGCCAGGCTGGCCACCGTCGTGATCACCAGGATGACCAGGATGACGATCAGCGAGACCGGCGTGCTGATCTGCGGCGCGTCGTGCCAGACGTCCTCGTGCAGCCAGTGCAGCACGAGCTTCACGCCGATGAAGGCGAGGATCAGCGACAGGCCGGTCGACAGGTAGACCAGCCGGTCCAGCAGCCCCTTCACGAGGAAGAACAGGGCGCGCAGCCCGAGCAATGCGAAGGCGTTGGCGACGAAGACGATGTACGCCTCCTCGGTCACGCCGAACACCGCCGGGATCGAGTCGAGCGCGAAGAGCAGGTCGGTGCTGCCGATCGCGATCAGCGTGATGAACAGCGGTGTGGCCATGCGGCGCCCGTCGATGCGGGCGAACAGCTTGCCGCCGGCGTACTGATCGGTCACCGGGAAGAGCCGCTTGCTGGCCTTGACCAGGGCGTTGTCGTCGACACTGGGATCCTCGTCGCGGTGCCGGAAGAGCTGCACCGCGGTGTAGATCAGCAGCAGGCCGAAGATCAGGAACATGAACGAGAACAGCGACAGCAGCGTCGCGCCCAGCGCGATGAAGACGACCCGCAGCACCAGCGCGATGATGATGCCGAAGGTCAGCACCTCCTGCTGGTACTTCTCGGGCACCGCGAAGGTGCTCATGATGATCACGAAGACGAAGAGGTTGTCGACCGACAGGCTCTTCTCGACGATGTAGCCGGCGAAGTACTCGGTGCCGTAGTCCCACCCGGCGATCTGGGCGAAGACGACGCCGAACGCCAGGGCGACGGCGATGTAGAAGACCGACCAGGCGGTGGCCTCGCGAAAACCCACGGCGTGCGGTCGCAGCACGCCGAGGGTCAGGTCGAGGGCGAGCAGGGCGACGATGACCGCGATGGTCAGCGTCCAGCCGAGCGCGGTGACCTCCAGCATCAGGGGGGAACCTCCGGGCGTCGGTGCGACGGGGATGGCGGAACGTTCCCACAGAATCCCCGGTCACGCTGGGAGGAACCTGAAAACCCCCCGGTCAGGCCACCTGGAACGAGCGCTTCGCCAGCCCCATCCAGAAGCCGTCGATCGGCTGCTGCGCGCTCTGCTCCGGGTTGCCGGACGCGCCCAGCGTCAGGAACATCGGGGCGAAGTGCTCGATCGTGGGGTGCGCGTACGGCATGCCGGGCGCGCGGCTGCGGAAGTCGGCCAGCTCGTCGACGGCGCCGCGGGTCAGCGCCTCGGCGGCCCACGCGTCGAACTCGCGCGACCAGCCCGGGGCCGGCGCGTCGGTGCGGAATTCCCGCAGGAACGGCAGCCCGTGCGTGGTGAACCCGGAGCCGATGATCAGCACGCCTTCCTCGCGCAGCGGGGCCAGCCGGCGCCCCAGCTCGAGCAGGCGGTCGGGTTCCAGGGTGGGCAGCGACATCTGCAGCACCGGGATGTCCGCGTCGGGATACATCACGCTCAGCGGCACGTACGCGCCGTGGTCCAGCCCGCGGTTCGTCCGGGCGACGTGCTCGGTGTCGGGCATCAGCTTCTCGACGCGGGCGGCGAGCTCGGGCGCGCCGGGCGCGTCGTAGCGGGCCTCGTAGTAGCGACGGGCGAAGCCGCCGAAGTCGTACACCAGGGGAACCGTCTCGGTGGCGCCGAGCATGAGCGGCGCCGACTCCCAGTGCGCCGAGGCCATGAGGACGGCCTCGGGCCGGGGGAGGGCCGCGGCCAGCTCCTGCAGCTGAGCGACCCACGTGGGGTCGTCCACCAGCGGGGGAGCGCCGTGGCTGAGGAACAGGGCGGGCATGGTGCTCATGGGTTGCCTCCGTTGACGCTTCAACCTTCTGGAGCAACGGTACGGCGAATTACTTGATTCGTCAACTAAATCGGAGACGCCCCGTCCAGCCGCCGAGAATGCGCTCCGGGTCCGCGCCGAGCACGTCGGCGAGCAGGGTGGCGTACACGTCGCGGAAGTCGGTGGTGTGCCGCAGGTCGCCGTCGTCGAGGTCGGTGAGGCCGGGCGGCTCGCCGTACCGGCCGCCCGGGATGCCGCCGCCGGCGAGCAGGACCGTGGAGGCCGTGCCGTGGTCGGTGCCGTCGGAGGCGTTCGCGCGGACCCGGCGGCCGAACTCCGAGTAGACGGCCACCACCACGTCCCGGTCCGCCATCCGGTCCACGAACGCGGCGAGGGGCTTGTCGAGCGCGGCCAGGATCGATTCCTGGGCCGTCCTCTCGTCGGCGTGGAAGTCGAAGCCGCCCAGCGAGACGGAGTAGACCCGGGTCGCGGAGCCCGCCTCGATGCAGCGCGCCACGAGGGCCAGTTGACGCTCCAGCGGGGGAGCCTGCCCGCCGGTGGCCGTGGCCGGGGCCTCGGCATCCGGATCCTCGTCGGGGATCACGTCGTCCACGAGGTCGCGCACCTTCACCAGGTCGGCGAAGCAGGCCGCCGCGCGCGCCCGGGCGGGCGACTCGCCGGCCGAGGGCGTACCGAATCCGGCCAGGACCTGCGTGGTGACACCCTCCGGCAGGATCAGGGCGCCGCCGGGAACGGTGGCGCCCGCGCTCGTCGCGCCGGCCAGCAACGGCGGCAGCACCGGTTCGAACGACACGGCCAGGCGCGGGTCGCCGCCCGCGGTGTCCAGCCAGCGGCCCAGCCAGCCGGTCGTGCCGGGACGCTCGGGCCGGGCCGTCTGCCAGATGTCCATCGAGCGGAAATGGCTGCGGTCCGGGCTCGGGTAACCCACCCCGTGGACGATCGCGAGGCGGTGCTGCCCGTACAGGCGGTGCAGGCCGGCGAGGCCGGGGTTCAGGCCGAACTCGTCGTCGAGGCGCAACACCTCGCCCTCGTCGTACGCCATCGACGGGCGGTTCGCGGCGTAGGCGGGGTCCGCGTACGGGATGACCGTGTTGAGCCCGTCGTTGCCGCCGTAGAGGGTGACCAGCACGAGCGTGCGGCCGCGCGGCTCGTCGGTGCGGAAGCCCAGGACGTCGCGCAGGCCGTACGCGGTCCCGCCGGCCGCCAGCGCACCGGCCGCGACGACCCCGCTGGCGGTCAGGAACCGGCGCCGGGTGACGGTGTTCATGGACTCCTCCTCAGTGGACGGCGTATTCAGGGCTGGCCAGCGCGAGCGCGAGCAGGCGGCGCGGCTCGTCGGCGGCATCGGCCAGGACCGCGCGGGTGCGCTCGCTCCAGCCGTCGACGACCAGCAGCCGGGCCACGGCGTCGAGCCGCCCGGCGGCCGGGGTCCGGCCCAGCTCCCGCACAGCGTCCGGGGCCAGCGCGGACAGCTTGCGGGCGTGCTCCAGCCGGGCGCGGGTCGACGAGGTGGTCAGCCAGGCGGCGCCCACCGGCCAGCCGCCGACGCTCGGCGGCCGGAACGGCACCTGACCCAGCGCGCGCAGCATCTTCTCGGACGCCTCGACCGGATCCGCGCCGAGCTGGCGCAGCGCACCCACCAGCCACTCGACGGGCTGTTTGACGAGCTGCCCGGCGGTGGTCGGGAACGCGGGATCGGTGGCGATCGCCCGCAGCAGGCCGGTGGTGCTGCGCCCGCCGGCGGCGGTCACCCGGGCGATCGTGGCGGCGTCCGGTGCGGTGCCCGAGCCGTAACGCACCCAGAGCCGCGTGACGAGATGGGGAAGATGCGCCGGGTGGCGGACGAGCAGGTCCGCGTACCCGTCTGCGTCGACCGTGCCGGTGCGCCCGAGCAGGGTGACCGGGCCGGGGTCGTGCCGGCCGGGGACGAACGTCGCCGTGCCGCTCGTGCGCGAGGCCCGCCACCCGGTGAGCACCCGCGCGCCCGCCTTGACGTCGTCCTCGGTGTACGCGCCCACGCCCAGCGTGAACAGCTCCATCAGCTCGCGGGCCAGGTTCTCGTTCGGGGCCGTACGGGTGTTGCGCTGCCCGTCGAGCCACAGGATCAGGGCGGGGTCGCGCAGCATCGCGCGGACCAGCGCGCCGGTGTCGCCGCCGCCGTAGCGCCGCAGCGTCTGCTGCTGGGCGAGCATGAGCGGCATCGCCCGTACCTTCTGGACCGACGTGGCCCAGTGCCCGTGCCAGAAGAACGTGAGCTTCTCGGCCGCCCCCGGCTCGGCCACCATGCGGCGCAGCCACCACCGGAGGGCGTCGCGGGCCTGCCGTCGCGCGTCCTGACGGCCCTCCTTGCCCGGCCGGAACGTGCCGGGCTCCGGAAGCGGCACGGTACGGCCGACCGGGGCCAGCACCGCGTCGAGGGTCGCGCCGGCACCCGCGTCCAGCGCCGCGTCGACCTCCGCGGCCGTCGGGCCGAAGGTCAGGCGGCGGAGCAGATGGGCAACCGTGCTGCGGTCGGTCATGGCGGCGACGCTAGGGACGCCGTGTCAGGAAACGGTAAGGGCGGCGTTCGGTGGGCGTACGGGGGACCCCAGATGACGATCGTGTTAACTCCCCGGATTTCCTTGCGGGCATAGGCGCAGCTCAGAACGGTCCTGCACGATGCATTGAAGCTTTGACCACTTCGGACATTGCGCGGGGTAGTCGCGCGCTGGCAAGCTACCCGGTGTCGCATTCACGCCGCTCACCGTGATGGTCCGCGGCCGCCCCACCCCGCCCCGCTCAGTCCGACCTTCCGACTGCCGGTCACCCCGACCGGCGGTCATTCCGTCATGTTCCGAGGGGATCGTCGTGTCGTCATCGCAGCTGCCGCTGGCCGACGACCTGTACCTCGCCGCCCACGACTCCGCCCGCGGCCGGTGCCTGCTCACCCCCGCCACGCTCGGCCTCGGGCTCGCCGCCGCGCTGCTCGCCGAGCTCGTGCTCTGGCGCCGCCTCGACGTCCGCGACAACCACATCGTCGTCATCGACGACCAGGCGACCCCGGACCCGGCCACCGCCGCCGTCCTGGGCCAGCTGTTGCGCGAGAGCCACCACCGCCGCATCCGGGACTGGATCTCCTTCCTGGCCACCGGCGTGGCCACCGACCTGGTCGAGCGCCGGCTCGCCCGCGCCGGCGTCGTGCACCGGCAGGAGAAGCGAGGGTTGCTCGGCACCAAGGTGCGGTTCGTGCCCGTCGACTCGTCCGTGGCCGGCTGGCCCGGCACCCGCATCCGCATCGCCGCCGGCCGCGGCGAGATGCTCGACACCTCCGATCTGGTGCTGACCGGGCTGGTGCTCGCCACCGGCCTCGACCAGCACGTGCTCGTGACGCTCGAGGCGCACGAGCGTGACCAGTTGTTCGGCCAGCTCCGCCGGCGCATGCCGACGATGCTGCAGCACCTCGTCGGCCACGCAGAGGCCGCCGTGGGCGACGCCGTGATGGCCCGCCGGGCCTGACCACTCCTCCCTCCTCCCCGCCTTGGAGACCAGCGTGTCCGCCACCACCACCCCCGCCAGACCCAGCCAGCTCTCGACCGCCCTCGCCCGCGACCGCCTCGGTGTGGCGGCCGTCGTCTTCTTCGTCATGTCCGCCGCCGCCCCGCTGACCGTCGTCGCCGGCGTCGTCCCCACCGGCCTCGCGGTCACCGGCCTCACCGCCATCTCGATCGCGTTCCTCGCCGTCGCGGTGGTGCTCGCGGTCTTCTCCGTCGGCTACGTCGCCATGGCCCGGCACATCGCCAACGCCGGGGCCTTCTACGCGTACGTCGCCCGGGGCATCGGCCGCCCGTTCGGGGTGGGCGCCTCCTGGGTCGCGCTGCTGGCGTACAACAGCTTCCAGGTCGCCTCGTACGGCGGCTTCGGCGCGATCGCCTCGCCGCTGTTCGCCGACTGGTTCGGCGTGGACGTGCAGTGGTGGGTCATCTCCCTGGCGGCCTGGGCGCTCGTGGCGGTCCTGGGCGTGCGCGACGTCGCCGTCAACGGCAAGGTCCTCGCCACCCTGCTCGTCGCCGAGATCGTCCTGGTCGTCGTCTTCAGCGTCGCCGACCTGTTCGCGCCCGACTTCGCCGCCTCCTCGGCCCCGCTGAACCCGGGCAGCCTCGTCGGCGCCGGTGCCGGCGCGCTGCTGGTCATGGCGGTCACCGGCTTCGTCGGCTTCGAACAGTCCGTCGTCTTCAGCGAGGAGTCGCGCGACCCGCGGCGCACGGTGCCCCGCGCCACCTACATCGCGGTCGCGCTGATCGCGGTGCTGTACGCCTTCTCCGCCTGGGCCATGATCTCCGCCACCGGCGGGCAGGCCGTCGACCGGGCCGGCGCGGAGGGCCCCGAGCTGTTCTTCAACCTCGCCTCCGACCGGCTCGGCAGCACCGCCCTGCACCTCGGCCACGCCCTGTTCCTGACGTCGCTGATCGCGGCGATGATCTCCTTCCACAACATCATCGCGCGCTACACGTTCTCGCTGGGCCGCGAAGGCGTGCTGCCGCGGGCGTTCGGCCGTACGGTGCCCGGCACCGGCGCACCCAAGAACGGCTCGCTCCTGCAGTCCGCGGTCGGGCTCGCCGTGATCCTCCTGTACGCCGTCATGGGCTGGGACCCGCTGGTGCAGCTCTTCTTCTGGGGCGGCACCACCGGCGGCATCGGCGTGCTGCTGCTCATCACCGTCACGTCGCTGGCGGTCATCGGCTACTTCACCCGTAACCCCTCCGGCGAAGACGCCTGGCACCGCATCGGCGCGCCGATCATCGGCACCGTCCTGCTGCTCGTCATGACGTACCTGGCGCTCACCAACATCGCGACCCTCTTCGGCGTCGAGCCCGGTTCCAAGCCGACCTGGGTGGTGCCGCTCGCGTACGCCGTCGTCACCCTCGCCGGCGCCGGCTGGGCGCTGATCCTGCGCCGCACCCGCCGCACGGTGTACGAGGGCATCGGCCTCGGCGCCCGCAGCGCCACCACCTCCTTCTCCTTCTCGGAGGCCACCAAGTGACGCCCATCCGCACCGCCGCCCCCACCGAGATCCCCGAGGTCGGCCGGCTCATCGCGCTGTCCTTCGACCACCTCCCGCAGAACCGGTCGCTGGTCCCGGACGAGAACGACCGGCTCCCGGTGATGACGGAATTCTTCACGTTCCTGTCGGAGTCCGCGCCGGAAGCCGGCCGCATCGACGTCATCGAGGACGCCACCGGCGCCCTCGCGGCGGCCGCGGTCTGGTTCGACCGCACCCGGGAGATGCCCGAGATCGAGGGGTACGAGCAGCGCCTCAGCGCCGTCGCCGGCCCCTACCTGCCCAACTTCCAGGCCCTCGACGAGGTCTTCGAGAAGCACCACCCGGACGAGCCGCACTGGCACCTGGCGTTCCTGGCGGTCCGCCCGGACCACCAGAGCGCGGGCCTCGGCAGCGCGCTGATGCAGCACACCCACGAACAGATCGACGTGCCGGCGTACCTCGAGGCGACCAACGAGGACAACATCCGCCTGTACGAGCGGCACGGCTACACCCGGATGTCGCCGTTCGACATCCGGCTCCCGGACGACACCCCGTTCTTCCGGATGTGGCGTCCCTGATCGGCTCCGAGCGCGGGGTACGCCCGTACCCCGCGCTCGGAACGCTGCTTTACCGCTCCCGGGCGGCTGGTCGTCCGCCAGGTGACAGCCGCGGAACGCCCATCTGCGGTATACCGAGGCGATATCCATGCGGGATCGGGCGGTGGGGCGATGGCCGGGTGCGTGAACCAGGGCCGCAAGGGCTGGACCGAGCTGCGGGTGCACGGCGTGTCCGGGACGCCGCCGGACCGGATGCTGCAGCACGCGCAGATCGAGATGGTCGCCGGGGACACCGATGCCGGGTTCTTCCGGCGGCGCTACGACGCGCCGGCGGTGTCGGACGACGACGATCAGCAGCGTGCCGAGGCGTACTCGTGGGGAGGGCTCACCGCGGGCGCCGGCGCCCGGGCGCTGTGGCTGCTGCTGGCGCCCTTCATGCTGGCCAATCTCGCCTTCTTCGCGCTGCCCCGGGTCACGGCGGGCGGCAAGGGGTGGCGACGATGGCCCGCGGTCGTACCCGAAGCGCTCGTGCGGCTCTTCGCGCTGTCGGTCACCGTGACCTTCGTGCTGGTCCCGGTGCAGGTCGCGATGGACCTGATCGGCTGGCAGTGCGTACGTCCCGGCCTCCGGGACTGCACCGCGCAGACCTCGTGGCTCGGCTTCCTGCAGTGGAGGTGGCTCGCGACGCCGGGCGGACGGCTGGCGGTGACGGCGCTCGTACCGCTGCTCGTGGTCGTCCTGCTGTGGAGGCTGGGCCGCTCCACCTGGCTGCGGCTCGAGAACACCACGGTGCCCGGCGCCGTGGCTGCGGAGACGGACCAGACGCCGCTGGAGGACCGGAACATGTGGAACGGCCGGGAGCCGGTGCGCAGGCTGCGGGCCGTGCACCTCGCGGCCGCGCTGGCGGTGGTCGGCGTCTTCCTGGTCGCCCCGCTGCGTCTTCCCGTCGCGACGGGCGTGCTGTGGCTCCTGACGGCAGCGCTCGCGCTGGCCGCCGTCCTGGTGTGTGTGCCGGCGACGAGCCGGAGGACGCGCCCCGGCGAGACCCCCGGCGCTGCCGGACTCGACCGGTACACGGCCTTCCCGCTCGTCGTTGCCGTCGTGGTGCTGGTTGCCGTGTTCACGGCGGGGTTCGCGGGCCGGGGTTCGTTCCGGGAGGAGCCGTCGCTCCCCGGGCTCGCCGGCGCCGTGCAAGGGTTGTTCACGGCGCAGCTCGTGCTGCTGCTCCTGCTGGCCGGCCTCCTTCTCCGGCTGAGACGGACGATGCCGCCTCCGGAGGCGGTCGGCCCGGTGCAGGGCCGCACCGGCGAGGCGTACGAGGACCGGCCGGCGTGGGGCGGCCTGGCCGCTGCGGCCCTGATGATGCTGGCGCTGGCGTTCATCGGTGAGGTCGCCGCCGGGGCCGGCATCCGGATCGCCGACCTGCTCGGCGCGCCCGCCGTCGACTACGAGAACCCGTCGTCGTTCCTGGTGCCCGGAGGCTACTTCTCGGCGGCGGCGGTGACCGCTGTGCTCGTGCTCGCGCTGCTCGTGGCCGCCCTCGCCGGGTGGCGGCACGTGGCTCGGGAAGCGACGTCGATCGAGTCCGGATTCGAGGACTTCTACGACGATGCGGCCGGCGAGGCGCACGCCGGGCGGCGCAGAGCCATCGCCGGAGTCTGGGCCCGGGCGGAGGTCGGCGAGGTGGCGCAGCGGCTGGCCGGCTGGCTTCTCGTCGTCGCCGCCGTGGTGCTCGCGGCCGGGCTCGCCGTGTTCTGGCTCGATCCGACGTGGCTGCTGGACCACGCGCGGTGGCTGGTCAACGTGGGCACGTTCCTGGTCGTCGGCTTCCTGCTTCTCCTGCTGTACGTGGGCCGCCAGGCGTACCAGAACGCGAACTTCCGGCGGACCGTCGGGGTGCTGTGGGACGTCGGCACCTTCTGGCCCCGCGCCGCGCACCCGCTCGCCCCGCCCTGCTACACCGAGCGGACCGTGCCCGACCTGATGACCCGGATCCGCTATCTCGGAGACCGGTCCGAAGGCGGCAAGGTGCTGCTCTCCTGCCATTCGCAGGGCACCATCATCGGCGCGGCCGTCATCATGCAGTTGACGTACGACGAGAGCGCACCCGTGGCGTTCCTCACCTACGGAAGCCCGTTGCGCCGGCTCTACTGCCGCTTCTTCCCGCAGTACTTCAACGTCCGGGTCATCAACCGGACAGGGTCGTTCCTGCTGGGATGCGCCCACGAGAACACACCGCGCGAGCACCGCCCGTGGCGCAACCTGCACCGGCGCAGCGACCCCATCGGCGGGCCGCTCCTGATCACCTATCCGCCCCGAGTCCGGGGCCCCGGCGGGCTGGGACCGCTGACGCCGGCGGGTGACAACGGCGACCTCGACCGGCAGCTGATCGACCCGCGCTTCGACCGCCCCGACGGCGACACCTGCGACCCCGCGCCGTGCGGGCACTCCAACTACTTCGCGGACCCGGCCTTCGCGGACTCCGTCACGACACTGAGGGAGCTGCGGGACGCGTACCCCAGCGTCCGCGGCCGATGCCCCGGCAACCATTCAGGAACGAACACGCCGCTGCAACCTCCGTCAATCGTGGTCTCCGGTTCGAGCTGACCCGCACGGGGTGTTCCGGGTGCTTTCCTCGCCGCATCCTGATGCCGGCGTTCGGCCGGGCTGTCGTGCCGAGCGCCACCATCGGCGGGGGTGCGTGGGTGTTCACCCTCGCCGATGGTGGTCGGGTGGGCGGGGGCCGCTGCTCGCGCTGCCGGCGTAGGGGATGCGTCACCCACCGGTAGCCCGGGCGGAGCCCGCCGCCGGCGGTTCTCCTATGGTTGTCGGCATGGAAGACGATCCGTTCGAGGCCGAGGCGGGTTTCGCCGGGCTGGGGTTGCGGGCGGAGCTGCTCCGTGCGTTGAGCGCCCTCGGCTATGAGGAGCCCACCCCCATTCAGCAGGGGGCGATCCCGCCGCTGGTGGCCGGCCACGACCTGGTGGGTCAGGCCGCGACCGGCACCGGGAAGACCGCCGCGTTCGCGCTGCCCCTGCTGCAGGGGATGACCGCGGGGGAGCGGGGTACGGGCCCCGCGGCGCTCGTGCTCGTGCCGACCCGGGAGCTGGCCGAGCAGGTGTCCCAGGCGGTCCACCGGTACGGCCGTGAGCTGGGCGTCCGCGTCCTCCCCGTGTACGGCGGCCAGCCGATCGGGCGGCAGTTGCAGGCCCTGCAGCGCGGCGTGGACGTCGTCGTCGGTACGCCCGGGCGGGTGCTCGACCACATCGAGCGGGAGACGCTGCGGCTGGGCGACGTCCGTACCGTGGTGCTCGACGAGGCCGACGAGATGCTCGACATGGGGTTCGCCGAGGACATCGAGGCGATTCTCGCCGAGACGCCGGAGAGCCGGCAGACCGTGCTGTTCTCCGCGACGATGCCGCCCCGCATCGACGGCATCGCCCGCCGGCACCTGCGGGAGCCGGTCCGGATCACGATGGGCCGGGAGGCTCCCGCGCCGGGCGAGCTGCCGCTGGTGCGGCAGAGCGCGTACATGGTCGCCCGGGCGCACCGGTCGGCCGCCCTCGGGCGGATCCTCGACGTCGAGATGCCGTCGGCCGCGATCGTCTTCTGCCGTACGCGGGAAGAGGTCGACCAGGTCACGGAGGCGCTCAACGGGCGCGGCTACCGGGCGGAGGCGCTGCACGGCGGCATGAGCCAGGACCAGCGCGACCGGGTCATGGGCCGGCTGCGCGGCGGGAGCACCGAGCTGCTGGTCGCCACGGATGTCGCCGCCCGCGGGCTCGACGTGGAGCAGCTGACCCACGTCATCAACTTCAACGTGCCGGCGGCGCCGGAGGCGTACGTGCACCGCATCGGCCGGGTCGGCCGGGCCGGGCGGGAGGGTTCCGCCATCACCCTCGCGGAGCCGCGGGAACAGCGCATGCTCAAGGCGATCGAGCGGCTCACCGGGCAGCGCATCACCCTGGAGAAGCTGCCGACGGTGACGGACCTGCGGGCCCGGCGGCTGGAGAAGACGCGTACGGCGTTGCAGGCGAGCCTGGAGACCGACGACCTGGAGCGGTTCCGGGTGGTCCTCGACTCGCTGACCGACGAGTTCGACGTCGAGAACATCGCCCTCGCCGCCGTGAAGCTGTTGCACGAGGCGGCCGGCGGCGACGTCGACGAGGACGACATCCCCACGCCGGCCGCGCCGCGCGAGGGCCGGGACGCCCGTCCGGCCGGCGGTGGGCGCGAGCGGCGCCCGGGTGCCCGGGCCTCGGACGCCGGGGTGACGCGGTTGTTCTTCGGGATCGGCCGGCGCGCCGGGCTGCGCCCGCAGGACCTGGTGGGCGCGATCGCCGGCGAGTCCGGGCTCAGCGCCCGGGAGATCGGCGCGATCCAGATCACCGACCGGTTCTCGCTGGTCGAGGTGCCGGAGCCGGCCGCCGACATGGTCATCGCCGCGATGCAGCGCAGCACCATCCGCGGCCGGCGCCCGACGGTACGCCGGGAGCGCTTCGTCCGCTAGAACCGGCCCCGGCCGGCCCGCAGACTGGGTCCATGCGCTACGTCTCGCGGGTGCCGGCCGCGCCGCTCGACCGGTTCGTCGACGACATCTACTGCCTGAGCGGGCAGCCACGGCATCGGCGGATGAACGTCCCGCCGATGCCGTCGGCGCATCTCTTCGTCAACCTGGGCGGCCCTGTCCGGCTGTGGGACTCCGACCCCTCCGTGCCGCCCGCGGTGCTCACCGGCGCCTGGTTCATGGGCGTGTGGACCCGGCGGTTCCTCGTCGAGCACCCGACGCCGGTACGGCTCCTCGGTGTGCACTTCAAGCCGTGGGGGATGGCGCCGTTCATCGGTCTGCCGGCGAGCGAGCTGCGTGACCGGTGGGTCCCGGCGGACGCCGTCTGGCACCGGTTCCCGGACCGGATGCGAGATCGGGCCGGCGAGGCCGCGTCGGCCGCTGATGTCCTCCGGTGGATGGAGGACGAGCTGCGTGAGCGCCTCGCCGAGGCGCCGCCGCGGGGTCTCGACCTGGTCCGGCACACCGGCGGCCGGCTGGAGCGCTCCCACGGCGTGGTGCCGGTCGGTGCCCTGACCGACGCCGCCGGCGTGAGCCGCAACTACCTGGCGGCGCAGTTCACCGCACATGTCGGCGTCACACCGAAGCTCGTCGCGCGGATCTACCGCTTCGCCCGGCTGATCGTCTGCGTGGACACCTCGCGTCCGGTGGACTGGTCGCGGCTCGCCCAAGCGGCGGGTTACTTCGACCAGGCCCACCTCAGCCGCGAGTTCAAGGACTTCACCGGCCACACCCCGACGCAGTACCTGGCCCTGCGGCGCCGGTGGCCGGGCGAGCGCGGGTTCCCGCCGGACAGCGGTCCGATGCCCGCCGAGGGATTTCCTACAAGCCTGGACGGCCCAGGGCGCAGCATGATCGGGGGTGAGGACACCGGAGACGCCGAGGAGGGCCCGTGGGCACAGTGATCATGCACAGCGTGATGTCGGTGGACGGCTTCATCGCGGACGGCAACGACGAGGTGGGGCCGCTTCACGACTGGTACTTCAGCGGCGACACCCCGATTCTCGGCGGGGACGGCTTCAAGGTCTCCCGTACGTCGGCGGAGTACGTACGGCCGATGTGGGAGTCGATCGGTGTGATCGTCATGGGCCGGCACCTGTTCGACCTGGTGAACGGCTGGGAGGGCCGCCCGCCCGCGGGGGACCACGTGGTCGTGGTGTCGCACCGGCCCAAGCCGCAGGGCTGGCACCCCGAGGCGTCGTACCACTTCGCAGGCGACGTCCGGGCCGCGATCGCCAGGGCGCAGGACCTCGCCGGTGACCGGACCGTCGCCGTGAACGCCGGCGACGTGGGCGGCCAGATCTTCGCGGCCGGCCTCGTCGATGAGGTGGCGATCGATGTGGTGCCCGTCGTGTTCGGGTCGGGCAGGCGCTACTTCGGCAGCGGCGAGGGACAGCGTCGCTTGGCGGACCCGCACGTGGTGATCCCGAGCGACGGAGTGCTGCATCTGAGGTTCAAGACCGCACGGTGACGCGGGGTCAGCCCGCCGAGAGGTTGAGTTCGAAGCTGTAGCGGCTCGCGCGGTAGACGTGCGAGCCGTATTCGAGCGCGCGCCCGCTCACGTCCCACGCCGTCCGGGTCATCGTCAGCAGCGAGGCGCCGCGCTTCTCCTGCAGGGTGCGGGCCTCCTTCGCGGTCGCCGAGCGCGCGCCGATGACCTGGGTCGCTATGCGCGGCTGGTAGCCGGCCCGGCGCAGCAGCTCGTACAGGCCGTGCCGGGCGAGGTCCTGCGCCTCCAGGTGGATGAGGTCGAGCGGGATCGCGTTGTGCATCAGCGCGAGGGGCTCACCGCCGGCGTAGCGCAGCCGTTCGATCCAGGTGACCTCCGTGCCGGGGGCGAGCTCGAGGGCCTCGGCGATGTCCACGGGCGCGGGCACCACCGTCAGCCGCAGCACCTCCGTGCGCGGCTTGCGGTCGGCGCTGACGAGGTCGTCGTACAGGCTGGACAGCTCGACCGGGCGGCGGACCTTGGGGTGCACGACCTGGGTGCCGACGCCGCGCTTGCGCACGAGCATGCCGCGCTCGACGAGGTACTGGATCGCGCGGCGGGTCGTGGGGCGGGAGACGCCGAGCCGCTCGGCGAGGTCGACCTCGTTCTCGATGCGCGCGCCGACGCCGATCTCACCGGCCTCGATGAGCTCCTGCAGCCGGCTCGCGACCTGGAAGTACAGCGGCACCGGGCTGCTGCGGTCCACCTCGACGGGGCGGACCGGGCTGCGCGGCGGCGAGACATCGGATGCCACAGGACCCCCTTCGTTTTTCAGTTTGTCAGGACAAAGTATTGACGTCGAAGCACTCACGTTATTACATCGAAACGAACCGAGACACCCCCACCGGCTTCGAGCTTCCGGTCCCAGAGCCTTGCGAATCGCGCCGTAGTCAGCACGGCATCCGGGCGTCGTCACGCCCCTTCTGTACCCGCTATCGCCGTACGCCCCGACCGCTCCTGCAAGGGGGACGCATGCCCGCAGACGAGGTACTGACCATGGGACGTATCGGCGTCGACCTGTATCCACAACAGATCGGCGCGTCGCTGCGCGAGGTCCGCACCTTCGAGAAGTTCCTCGGCGGCAGCCCCACCAACGTCGCGGTCGCCGCCGCCCGGTACGGCCGCCGCAGCGCCGTGATCACCCGGACCGGCGACGACCCGTTCGGGGTGTACATCCACGACGCGCTGCGCGCCTTCGGCGTGGACGACCGGTACGTCTCGGCCGTGCCGGCGCTGCCCACGCCCGTCACGTTCTGCGAGATCTTCCCGCCCGACGACTTCCCGCTCTACTTCTACCGCTTCCCGAAGGCCCCGGACCTCGAGATCCACGAGTCCGAGCTGGACCTCGGCGCGATCCGCGCGGCCGACGTCTTCTGGGTCACCGGGACGGGGCTGTGCCAGGAGCCGTCGCGCTCGGCGACCCTCGCGGCCCTGCGCGCCCGCGACCGCTGCGGCATCACCGTGCTCGACCTCGACTACCGGCCGATGTTCTGGGAGTCCCGCGACGAGGCGCGGCGGTGGGTGCAGGAGGCGCTGCCGTACGCGACCGTGGCGGTCGGCAACCTCGACGAGTGCTGCACGGCCGTCGGGGTCCGCGAACCGCGCAAGGCCGCCGCCGCGCTGCACGACCTCGGGATCGAGCTGGCCGTCATCAAGCAAGGGCCGGACGGGGTGCTGGCTTCCCGGGCCGGCGAGGAGGTGCAGGCCCCGCCGATACCCGTCGAAGTGGTCAACGGCCTGGGCGCCGGGGACGCCTTCGGCGGCGCGCTGTGCCACGGCCTGCTCTCCGGCTGGGACCTGGAGACCACGATGCGCTTCTGCAACGCCGCGGGCGCGATCGTGGCGTCGCGGCTGGCCTGCGCGGACGCCATGCCCACCGCGGCCGAGGTCGAGCTGCTCGCCGCGGGAGGCTCCGGTGCCTGACGTCCACGACATCGTCACCGCGCGGGTCGACCGGCCGTACGCGATCGCCTCGGCCGCGAAGAAGCGCCGCCGGCCCCCGTCCTGGCGGGGCGAGCACGGCCGGCTCATGGTGATCGCGGCCGACCACCCGGCGCGCGGCGCCCTGCGGGCCGGCGCCGACCCGCTCGCCATGGGCAACCGGGCCGACCTCCTCGACCGCATCTGCACCGCGCTGGCCCGTCCCGGGGTCAACGGCGTGCTGGGCACCCCGGACGTCCTCGAGGATCTGCTGCTGCTCGGGGCGCTCGACGACAAGGTGGTCATCGGGTCGATGAACCGCGGCGGCCTCGCCGGCACCAGCTTCGAGATCGACGACCGGTTCACCGCGTACGACGCCGCCGGGATCAGCACCGCCGGGTTCGAGGGCGGCAAGATGCTGCTGCGCATCGACCCGGCCGACGCGGGCACCGCGAACACCCTGCAGGGCTGTGCGCACGCCGTCGGGGAGCTGGCGCAGCGCCGGCTGATCGCGATGGTGGAGCCGTTCATCACGCATCGCGTCGACGGGCGGGTCCGCAACGAGCTCAGCGCCGAGGCGATGGTGCGGGCGATGACCGTGGCCGCCGGGCTGGGCCCGACCTCGTCGTACACGTGGCTGAAGGTGCCGGTCGTCGACGACATGGAGCGGGTCATGGCGGCGACCACGCTGCCGGCGCTCATCCTCGGCGGCGAGGTCTCCGCCGACGCCGACGCCGCGTACGCGCGCTGGGGCAAGGCCCTCGCCCTGCCCACCGTGCAGGGCCTGGTGATCGGGCGCAGCCTGCTCTACCCGCCCCGCGGAGACGTGGCCGGCGCGGTGGACCGGGCGGTGAGCCTGCTGTGAGCCACCTGCTGCGCCGCGGCGAGGCCGCCGAGAAGCCCTTCGACCTGGTCGTCACCCCGGAACGGGCCGGCTGGGGGTTCAGCGGCCTGCGCGTGCTCGACATGACGATCGGCCAGCGGGTCAGCTTCGTCACCGGCGACGAGGAGATGATCGTCCTGCCGCTCTCCGGCGGCTGCGACGTGACCTGCGACGACGAACGCGTCACGCTGACCGGGCGGCGGTCGGTGTTCACCCGGGTCACCGACTTCGCGTACGTGCCGGCCGGGTCCGCGGTGACGATCCGCGCGGGCAACGGCGGCCGGTTCGCGCTGCCGTCGGCGCGCACCACGAAACGGCTGCCCTTCCGGTACGGCCCGGCCGAATCCGTACCCGTCGAGCTGCGCGGTGCGGGCCAGGCGAGCCGTCAGGTCAACAACTTCTGCACCCCGGAGTCGTTCGAGGCCGACCGGCTCATCGCCGTGGAGGTCCTGACGCCGGGCGGGAACTGGTCGTCGTACCCGCCGCACAAGCACGACGAGGCGGGCGAGCACGAGACCGCGCTCGAGGAGATCTACTACTTCCAGGTCGCCGCCTCGCCGGCCGGGACACCCGGCGCGGCGTACCAGCGGGTGTACGGCCACCCCGGCCACGACATCGACGTCTGCGCCGAGGTGCGCAGCGGCGACGTGGTGCTCATCCCGTACGGCTGGCACGGCCCGTCGATGGCCGCACCGGGCTACGACCTGTACTACCTCAACGTCATGGCCGGGGCGGGACCGCGCAAGTGGCTGTTCTCCGACGACCCCGTGCACGCCTGGGTGCGCGGCTCGTGGGACGGCCGGCCGATGGACCCCCGGCTTCCCCTGACCTCCACCACCGAGAGGAGACGATCGTGAGGCTCACGGTCGCGCAGGCCGTCGTCCGGTTCCTGGCCAGCCAGTGGACCGAGCGCGACGGCGTCGAGCAGCGGGCGATCGCGGGGACGTTCGGCATCTTCGGGCACGGCAACGTCGCCGGCATCGGCCAGGCGCTGCTGCAGGCCCAGCGCACCGGCGAGGCGGACATGCCGTACCACCTGGCCCGCAACGAGCAGGCGATGGTGCACGCCGCCGCCGGGTTCGCCAAGATGAAGAACCGCCTCTCCGCGCTGGCCTGCACCGCCTCGATCGGTCCCGGCTCGACGAACATGCTCACCGGCGCCGCCCTGGCCACGGTGAACCGCCTGCCCGTGCTGCTGCTGCCCAGCGACGTCTTCGCCACCCGGGTCGCGCCGCCGGTGCTGCAGGAGCTCGAGGACCCCCGCTCGTACGACGTCAGCGTCAACGACGCGTTCCGCCCCCTGTCGCGCTTCTTCGACCGCATCTGGCGGCCCGAGCAGCTGCCGTCGGCGCTGCTCGCGGCGATGCGGGTGCTGTTCGACCCGGCCGAGACCGGCGCGGTCACGCTGTGCCTGCCGCAGGACGTCCAGGCCGAGGCGTACGACTTCCCGGACGAGCTGTTCGAGCGGCGCGTCTGGCACGTGGCCCGCCCGGCGCCGGAACCCGCGGCCGTGGCCCGCGCGGTCGAGGTCATCCGCTCCGCGCGCCGCCCGCTGATCATCGCCGGTGGTGGCGCGGTGTACGCCGAGGCGTCCGCGGAGCTCGACGCGTTCGCCCGCGCCACCGGCATCCCGGTGGCCGACACCCACGCCGGCAAGGGCGCCCTGCGCTGGGACCACCCGAACTCCGTCGGCGGCGTCGGCTCGACCGGCACCCCGGTCGCGAACCGGCTCGCCCGCGAGGCCGACGTGATCATCGGTGTCGGCACCCGCTACAGCGACTTCACGACCGCCTCGCACACCGCGTTCGCCGACCCGGACGTCCGGTTCGTCAACCTCAACGTGGCCGCGTTCGACGCGTCCAAGAAGGGCGCGACGGCGCTGGTGGCCGACGCGCGCGCCGGTCTGACCGCGCTCACCGAGGCGCTCCAGGGCGTGCGGTTCGACCTGGCGTACGCGGAGGACGTCGCGGCGTGGCAGCGGCGCGTCGACGAGGCGTGCCACCTGGGGCACGCGCCGCTGCCCGCGCAGAGCGAGGTCATCGGCGCCGTCAACGACGCCTGCGGCGAGCGCGACGTGGTGGTGCAGGCGGCCGGGAGCATGCCCGGCGACCTGCAGCTGTTGTGGCGCGCCCGGGACCCGAAGCAGTATCACGTGGAGTACGGCTACTCCTGCATGGGCTTCGAGATCGCCGGCGCGCTCGGCGTCAAGATGGCCGACCCCACCCGTGAGGTGTACGCGCTGGTCGGCGACGGCTCGTACCTGATGATGGCGCAGGAGATCGTCAGCGCCGTGGCCGACGGCCACAAGCTGGTCATCGTCCTGGTGCAGAACCACGGCTTCGCGTCGATCGGCGCGCTGTCGGAGTCGCTGGGCTCGCAGCGGTTCGGCACGAGCTACCGCTACCGCGGCGGGGACGACGACTACGACGGCGGCTACCTGCCGGTGGACCTGGCCGCCAACGCCGAGAGCCTCGGCGCGGCCGTCATCCGCTGCCGGACGATCGCCGACCTGACCGAGGGCCTCAAGCAGGCCCGCGACGCCGACCGGCTCACCGTCGTGCACATCGAGACGGATCCGCTGTCCCCGGTCCCGTCCTCGGAGTCCTGGTGGGACGTGCCGGTCGCCGAGGTGTCGTCGCTGGACAGCACCCGGGCGGCGCGGGCCGCGTACGAAGCCGCGAAGCGCGCCCAGCGGAATCACCTGTAGAGAGGCCTGACGTGACAACCATCGAACACTGGATCGGCGGCGGCACCACGAGCGGGACCGGATCCCGCCGCGCGCCGGTCTACAACCCGGCGACCGGTCAGCAGCAGCACGAGGTGCTGCTCGCCGAGGCCGCCGACGTGGACGCCGCCGTGGCCGCCGCGAAGGGCGCCTTCGCCGAGTGGAGCCAGGCGTCGCTCAGCAAGCGCACGAAGATCCTGTTCGCCTTCCGGGAGCTGGTGAACACGCACGTCCAGGAGCTCGCCGAGATCGTCTCGGACGAGCACGGCAAGGTGCTCAGCGACGCGGCCGGGGAGGTGCAGCGCGGCCTGGAGGTCGTCGAGTTCGCCTGCGGCGTCCCGCAGCTGCTCAAGGGCGAGTACTCCGACCAGGCGTCCACCGGGGTGGACGTGTTCAGCTTCCGCGAGCCGCTGGGCGTGGTCGCCGGGATCACCCCGTTCAACTTCCCGGTGATGGTCCCGATGTGGATGCACCCGGTCGCCATCGCCTGCGGCAACACGTTCGTGCTCAAGCCCAGCGAGCGCGACCCGTCGGCGTCGAACCTCGTCGCCGATCTGTGGCGCCGGGCCGGGCTGCCCGACGGCGTGTTCAACGTGGTGCACGGCGACAAGGTGGCGGTCGACGCGATCCTCGAGCACCCGGACGTCGCCGCGGTCTCCTTCGTCGGCTCGACGCCGATCGCCCGCCACATCCACGGCAGGGCCACCGCGTCCGGCAAGCGGGTGCAGGCCCTCGGCGGCGCCAAGAACCACGCGATCATCCTGCCCGACGCCGACCTGGAGTTCGCCGCCGAGCACCTGAGCGCCGCGGCGTTCGGCTCGGCGGGGGAGCGGTGCATGGCCGTCTCCGCGGCGGTGGCGGTCGGCGGCGCCGCCGACCCTTTGATGGACATCCTGGCCCGCAAGGCCGCCGACGTGGTCGTGGGCCCGGGCCGCGATCCGAGAAGCGAGATGGGGCCGGTGGTCACGGCCGCGGCCAAGGAACGCATCGAGGGCCTGATCGGTACGGGCGAGCAGCAGGGCGCGAAGGTGCTCGTCGACGGCCGCGGCCGCACGGTGCCCGGCCACGAGAACGGCTTCTTCGTCGGCCCGACGGTCCTCGACCACGTCGGCACCGGCATGGACGTCTACACCGAGGAGATCTTCGGGCCGGTGTTGTCGGTGCTGCGCAGTGACAGCGTGGACGCCGCGATCGACCTGATCAACGCCAACCCGTACGGCAACGGCACCGCCATCTTCACGAACAGCGGCGAGGCGGCCCGCCGGTTCCAGCGCGGGGTGAACGTCGGCATGATCGGCATCAACGTCCCGATCCCGGTGCCGATGGCGTACTACTCCTTCGGCGGCTGGAAGGACTCGCTCTTCGGCGACAAGCACGTCCACGGTCCCGAAGGCGTCTCGTTCTACACCCGCGGCAAGGTCGTCACCTCCCGCTGGCCGCACGTCGAGGCCGCGCACGGCGCCTCCCTGCACTTCCCGACCGCGAGCTGACGATCGCGGCCTGCATCCATCCCTCTTCGGAAGGCACATTTCATGATGACGAGTCGATCACGGAGCGCCCGCCTGACCCTGCTGGCGGCGGTGATGGTCCTCGGGGTCACCGCCTGCAGCGGCGGCGGCAAGGAGAAGTCCGCCGACACCACCACCGGCGGCGGCAACGCGGCCGGCAGCTCCGGGTACACCGTCGCCTTCATCACCCACGAGACGCCGGGCGACACGTTCTGGGACAAGGTCAAGGCGGGCGCGCAGCAGGCGGCCAAGGACACGGGCGTCACGCTCAAGTACTCCAACGACCCGGACGCCGCGAAACAGGCCGTGCTCATCCAGAACGCGGTCGACTCGAAGGTGAGCGGCATCGCCACCACCCTGGTCACGCCCAACGCCCTCGCGGGTGCGGTGAAGGCGGCCACCGACGCGAAGATCCCGGTCGTCGGTCTCAACGCCGGCATCGACCAGTACAAGCAGCTCGGCGCGCTGATGTACTTCGGCTCAGACGAGAGCCTCGCCGGGCAGACCGCCGGGCAGCGCATCGCTCAGAACGGCGGCAAGCACCCGCTCTGCGTGATCCATCAGGCCGGCTCGGTCTCCCTCGAGGCCCGCTGCGCCGGCGTCAAGAGCGCCGTGCCGGGCACGGAGAACATCCAGGTCAACGGCGCCGACGACGCGGCCGTCACGTCGACCCTGCAGGCCAAGCTGGCGCAGGACAAGTCGATCGACTACATCGTGACGCTGGGCGCGCCGCAGGCCATCGACTCGATCAAGGCGATCGACGCCGCCGGCAGCAAGGCGAAGCTGATCACCTTCGACCTCAACCAGGAGGCCGCCCAGGACATCCAGGACGGCAAGATCGAGTTCTCCATCGACCAGCAGCCGTACGTCCAGGGCTACATGGCGGTCACGTCGCTCTACCTGTACCTCAAGAACGGCAACGACATCGGTGGCGGCAAGGCCGTGCTCACCGGCCCGTCCTTCGTGGACAAGGACAACATCGGCAAGATCCTGCCGTTCGCGAAGAACAACACCCGCTGACCGGCGTCCCGGGAGGCCGCGGCACCGCCTGCGGCCTCCCGGCCCCCATCGATCGGAGTGCAGTCATGAGCCACAGCGTGCAGGCGGCGCCGCCGAGGCCGGCGCCCTCGGACGCGTCCAACCGGGTCACCCTCGGGCTGTCCAACCGGCTGCTGGCCCGCCCCGAGGTGGGCGCGCTGGTCGCGGCGATCCTCATCTTCGTCTTCTTCATGGCCGCGGCGCCGGCGTTCCGGTCCGCCGATTCCTTCTTCACGGTGCTCTACCAGTCGTCCACCATCGGCATCGTCGCCGTCGGCGTCGGCCTGCTGATGATCGGCGGCGAGTTCGACCTGTCCGCGGGCGTCATCACCACCAGCGCCGGCCTGGTCAACTCGATGTTCTGCTGGTACTTCGGTGTCAACCTCTGGGCCGGCGCCCTGCTGTCCCTGGCGTTCTGCCTGTTCGTCGGCTTCGTCAACGGCTACCTGGTGATGCGGACCGGGATCCCGAGCTTCCTGATCACCCTCGGGACCTTCTTCGTGCTGCAGGGCGCGAACCTCGGTGTCACCAAGCTGGTCACCGGATCGGTGTCCAGCACCGACATCAGCCGGATCGACGGGTTCGGGTCGCTGAGCAAGATCTTCGCGTCCAGCTTCAAGGTCGGCTCCGTCACCGTGTGGATCACGGTGATCTGGTGGGTCCTGTTCGTCGCGCTGGCCGCCTGGATGCTGCAGCGGACCCGCATCGGCAACTGGTTCTTCGCCGTCGGCGGCGCCCCGGACAGCGCCCGCGCGGTCGGCGTGCCGGTGGTCAGGACGAAGATCGGGCTGTTCATGACCGTGTCGTTCCTCGGCTGGTTCGTCGGCATGCACACCCTCTACCGGTTCAACACCCTGCAGGCCGGCAACGGCGTCGGCAACGAGTTCCTCTACATCATCGCCGCGGTCGTCGGCGGCACGCTGCTCACCGGCGGCTTCGGCAACGCGATCGGCGTCGCGATCGGCGCGTTCATCTTCGGCATGACCAGCCTGGGCATCGTGTACGCGGGCTGGGACCCCAACTGGTTCAAGGCGTTCCTCGGCGTCATGCTGCTGCTCGCCGTCCTGGTGAACCTCTACGTCAAGCGGATGTCGACCGCCCGGAAGGTGGGCTGAGCCATGACCGACACCCTCGCGGACCACGCCGACAGCCGGCTGCAGCCGGGCGAGCCGCTCATCGAGATGACCGGCGTGGGCAAGTCGTACGGCGCCATCCGCGCCCTGCGCGACGTCAACCTGCGCGTCAACGCCGGCGAGGTCACCTGCGTGCTGGGCGACAACGGCGCGGGCAAGTCCACCCTGATCAAGATCATGAGTGGCCTGCACCCGCACAACGAGGGCACCCTGACCGTCGACGGGCGGAAGGCGACCTTCTCCTCGCCCCGGGAGGCGCTGGACCGCGGCATCGCGACCGTCTACCAGGACCTCGCCGTCGTCCCGCTCATGGAGGTGTGGCGCAACTTCTTCCTCGGCTCCGAGCTGAGCAGCGGCCGGTTCCCACTCGCCCCGCTCAAGGTCAGACAGATGCGGCGCATCGCCGACGAGGAGTTGCGCAAGATGGGCATCGTCGTCAAGGACATCAACCAGCCCATCGGCACCCTCTCCGGCGGCCAGCGGCAGTGCGTCGCGATCGCCCGGGCCGTCTACTTCGGCGCCCGGGTGCTGATCCTCGACGAGCCGACCGCCGCGCTGGGCGTCAAGCAGTCCGGCGTGGTGCTCAAGTACGTCGCCGCGGCCCGCGACGCCGGGCTGGGCGTCGTCTTCATCACCCACAACCCGCACCACGCGTACCTGGTCGGCGACCACTTCGTCATCCTCAAGCTCGGCGGCACCGTGCTGGACAAGAACCGCAAGGACGTCACGCTCGACGAACTGACCGGCCAGATGGCCGGCGGCGACGAGCTGGCCGAGCTCTCCCACGAGCTGGGGCGGTGATGCTCAGGGTCGGAGTTGTCGGCACCGGGATGATCGGGCAGGACCACATCCGGCGGATGACCACGGTGCTGGCCGGCGTCGAGGTCGCCGCGGTCACGGACGTGGACGCGGAGACCGCCAAGCGGGTCGCGGAGGGGCTGCCCGGGGCGGTCGTGCACGGCACCGGCGAGGAGCTGATCGCCGACCCGGGCGTCGACGCGGTCGTGGTCTGCTCCTGGGGACCCACCCACGAGCAGTACGTGCTCGCCTCGATCGCGGCCGGCAAGCCGGTCTTCTGCGAGAAGCCGCTCGCGACCACCGAGGGGGCCTGCCGGCGCATCGTCGAGGCCGAGGTCGCGCACGGCAGCCGGCTGGTCCAGGTCGGCTACATGCGACGGTACGACGAGGCGTACCGCGCGCTGAAGGCCGTGGTGGACAGCGGCCGGATCGGCGCGCCGCTGATGATGCACTGCGCCCACCGCAACGCCTCGGTGCCCGCGCACTACGAGAAGGAGATGGCGATCACCGACACCGCGGTGCACGAGATCGACATGGTGCGCTGGATGTTCGGCGAGGAGATCACGGCGACCCGGGTGCTCGTGCCGCGCAGGAGCCGCAACGGGGGAGCGCTGCAGGACCCGCTCATCCTGGTGCTGGAGACGGCGAGCGGCGCGATCGTGGACGTGGAGATCTCCGTCAACATCCGGTACGGCTACGACATCCGCGGCGAGGTCGTCGGCGAGGAGGGCACCGCGGCCCTCGGCGAGCTCACCCCGGTGACGCTGCGGGCGAGCCGGCAGCTGGTCAGCCCGATTCCGGCCGACTGGCGCGAGCGGTTCCGCCGCGCGTACGACGTGGAGCTGCAGGAATGGGTCGACTCGATCGCCGGCGGGGGCCGACCGGTGGGCCCGAGCGCCTGGGACGGGTACGCGGCCGCCGTGGTCTCCGACGCGAGCGTGGCGGCGCTGCGCGGCGGCTCCCGCGTCGAGGTGACCCTCATGCCCCGACCGGACCTCTACGCGGACGCGGCGTGACCATCCGCGGTGGCTGGTTCCTCAGCTCACCGGGACATCCTTGATCCGGAACTTGCCGGGCACGTCGATCGTGACGGCCGTCGTGCCCGGGTCCGGCGCGGGGAACCACAGGGCCAGCAGCCGCGAACCGCCCGGCGGGATCGCCTGGTTCAACAGCCGGTCGCACAGGCAGCGGTGGTCGCCTCGCTCGAGCTCGTAGTCCATCGGGTACGCCACCGTGTCACCGGCGAGCAGCCGCACCCCGGAGGCGCCGTACGGGGCGAACGGGTCGAACTCCTTGCGGGCCGTGAACACACCCTGACCCAGGTAGTCGAGGATCGTCGCGTCGTCGTCGCCGACGTTGCGCACCACGAGGTCCAGCTGCAGGAGCTCTCCGCGTACCGTCGCCGGTCCCGGCGTGAAACGCACGGTGCCGCGATGCAGCGGCAGGGCGACCCGAACGCCTTCGGTGGGGGGCGGCGCGGGCTTTCCCGCCGGCTTCTCCGCGGTCTTGTCCCCGGCCCGGAAGCTGACGGTCACCCGGCGGTTGCGGGCCCGCCCGGCGGCCGAGTCATTGGGCACGACCGGCTGGGTCTCGCCCTTCGCGCTGACCGTTTTCGGCCAGCGCCGGTCCGGCAACCGGCCGCGCAGCGCCTCCGCGACCGCCTCGGCCCGCGCCTGCGACAGCCGCTGATTGTGCGTGGCGCTGCCCGTGTCGTCGGTGTGCCCGGTGATCGTCAACGGTCCCGCACCCGCGGCCGTGATGTCGGCGACGGCCGCCGCCACCGTCTTCGCCGCCGCGGTGGTCAGGCGCGCGCTGTCGACCCGGAACAGCACATCGGTGTCCAGATCAAGATCAATCCGGTCGGGGGTACGCCGCGCGCGCAGCCCGACGTCCCGCCGCTCGGTGTACGCGCTCAGCTCCGCCACCCGCGACGAGGCGTCCGCCACCTCCAGCGCGTCCTCGCCCTCGGCCGGCGCCGGCACCGGACCGCCGATGATCGGCACGTCCGCGAACACCCCCGCGTACGGCAACATCACGGACAGCCGGTCCACCGTGGCCGGGACCCCGGCGAAGGCCGCCTGCAGCGTCGTGGTGTCCCCGGCTCCGGCCCGCACCGAGCCGGTGCAGACACAGTCCCCGCCGGACGACTCGGCGACCAGATGGACCCGCCGCGACCGCTCGTCCACGAGCCGCCCGCCGGCGAACGACAGCGACTGGTCACCGGAGAAATGGCGGCTCACCACGGTGGACCCCCGCCCGCCGGCGATCTCCTCCACCCGCGTACGGACACTGAGCACGACCGTCGCGCCGGACCGCACCAGGGGGCCGACGGTCAGGGTCAGCCGGTCGCCGGCGGCGTCGACGGTCCGGCCCTGCTCCCACGCGGCCGGCGCGGCGGCCGCCGACGGGGTCGCTGCAGGCGGTGACGGCGGGGCCGGACGGGTGGGCGGCGGTTCGCTGTCGCAGCCGGCCGCCGCGAGGGCCGTCGCTCCGGCCGTGACGGCTGCGAGAATCCGCTGCATCCTCATACGTAATCGCACTGCGGGTTCGGCCTCGAGGTCATGTCGATGATGTCGTTGAGCCTGTCCCGGGCGACGATGAGCTCGGCGATCTGCGTGGTGATGCGGTCCCGCTCCTCGATCAGGAGTCTCCGCGACTCCGGCGTGCTCACCTTGGCGTCCACGCACGGCAGGAGCTCCGCGATCGTCTTGCTCGACAGCCCGGCGCCGTACAGCTGCTGGATCAGCCGTACCCGGTCGACCGCCGTGCTCCCGTAGAGCCGCTGCCCGCTCTCACTGCGCGTCGAGGCGAGCAACCCCTGCTCTTCGTAGTAGCGCAGCGCGCGCACGCTCACCCGTGTCCTGGTCGCCAGATCCCCGATCCGCACCGTGGCCTACCTCGCAACCCTTGCCTCTGACGTCAACGTGAGGTTTTAGCGTAGCGGCATGCAGAGCAACGGCACGAAAGCCCGCGAGTTCGAGACGAACTTCCGGGCACGCCGGCCGTCACCCGCGCTTTCGCCCCCCGGCTCGCCGGGGGGCGCCATCCTGAATGTCATCTCGGTGCTGAACTGGTACGCCTTCGCCCCAGCGGCAACGGTTACGCCGCCCTGCTGATCGTGGTACCTGTAGGTATGGTCGTCTGGGCGCTGCGCGAATGACGAGTCAGCCGGAGAAGGCCGACTTCAAGAAGGAGATCGGCGCGTACCGGGCCCGCCGGGGCTCGTTCACCGTCGTGGACGTGCCCGACCTGCAATACCTGATGATCGACGGGCACGGCGACCCCAACCACGGCCAGGCGTTCGCCGACGCGACCGAGGCGCTCTACCCCTTGGCGTACCGGCTGAAGTTCGCGAGCAAGCAGACCCTGGGGCGCGACTACGTCGTGATGCCCCTGGAGGGCCTCTGGTGGGCCGACGACATGGACTCGTTCACCGCCGCGCGCGACAAGTCCCGATGGCACTGGACCCTCATGATCATGGTGCCCGGGTGGATCGACCCGGCCATGCTGGCCACCGCGGTCGACCAGCTCGCCTCCGCGAGCCCGCCGCAGCGTCTGCACGAGGTCCGCCTGCAGTCACTCTCCGAGGGGCGCTGCGTGCAGACCCTGCACGTCGGCCCGTACGACGACGAGGCCGAGGTCCTGGACCGGATGCACCACGAGTTCATCCCGGGGCACGGGCTGCGCATGACCGGCCGCCACCACGAGATCTACCTGAGCGACGCCCGCAGGGTCGCGCCCGCCAGACTCCGCACCATCCTCCGGCAGCCGGTCGCGGCGAAATGACGAGGTGATCGTGCCGGCCTGCGAGCCGGCGATCACCCGGTGCAGGTAGTCACCGAGGACGTCGCCGAGCACGACGCGGTCCCGGCTGATGCCGCGGAGCCCGGGAAGCGCTTCGGCGGGGTCGCCCGGCGGGTGGGCGGCACTGACCCGGTCGACGAAGGCGGTGATCCGGGCGGCGGCCGCCCGCTCAGGTCGGGCTGCTGCATGTCCGCACGGTACGCCCGGTCAGGGCTTCGGGCGGTGGTCCAGGATGCGCCGCATCTTGCCCATCGAGCGTTCCACGCCGTCCGGCTCGATCACCTCGACCGCCACGCTCACCCCGATCGTGTTCTTGACGAGCGTGGCCAGTTGCCGTCCCGCCGCCTGCGCCGACTCCGGGGCGGCGCCGGGCCGCCGTTCCACCTTGACCGTCAGCTCGTCGAGGCGTCCCGAGCGGCTCAGTACGCACTGGAAGTGCGGGGTGAGCTCGGGCGTACGGACGATGAGCTCCTCGATCTGGGTGGGGAAGAGGTTCACGCCGCGCAGGATGATCATGTCGTCGGTGCGGCCGGTGATCTTCTCGATGCGGCGCATGGGCCGGGCGGTGCCGGGCAGCAGGCGGGTCAGGTCGCGGGTGCGGTAGCGCACGACCGGCATCGCCTCCTTGGTGAGCGAGGTGAAGACGAGTTCGCCGAGTTCGCCGTCGGGGAGCACCTCGCCGGTCAGCGGGTCGATGATCTCGGGGAGGAAGTGGTCCTCCCAGACGTGCAGGCCGTCCTTGGTCTCGACGCATTCCATCGCCACGCCGGGGCCCATCACCTCCGACAGGCCGTAGATGTCCACGGCGTGCAGGTCCAGGTCCTTTTCGATCTCGGCGCGCAGCTCCTGCGTCCAGGGCTCGGCGCCGAAGATGCCGACCGCGAGCGACGTGGCGCGCGGGTCGAGGCCCTGGCGGCGCATCTCGTCGACGATCGCGAGCATGTAGCTGGGCGTGACCATGATGATGTCGGGCTCGAAGTCCTTGATGAGCATGACCTGGCGCTCGGTCATGCCGCCCGACACGGGGATCACGGTGCAGCCCAGTTCCTCGGCGCCGTAGTGGGCTCCCAGCCCGCCGGTGAACAGCCCGTACCCGTAGGCGACGTGCACCCGGTCGCCCGGGCGGCCGCCGGCCGCGCGGATGGAGCGGGCCATCAGGCGGGCCCAGGTGCGCACGTCCTCGTGCGTGTAGCCGACGACCGTGGGCCGGCCGGTCGTCCCCGACGACGCGTGCAGCCGCGAGATGCGCTCGCGGGGCACGGCGAACATGCCGTACGGGTAATGGGCGCGCAGCACCGCCTTGTCGGTGAACGGGAACTCGGCCAGGTCGGCGAGGTCATGCAGGTCGTCGGGGTGGACCTGCCGTTCCTCGAACATCTTCCGGTACGGCGCCACGTTCTCGTACGCGTGCCGCAGCGTCCACCGCAACCGTTCGAGCTGCAGCGCGCGCAGCTCGTCGATCGAGGCGCGCTCGACGGGTTCGAGGTCGGACAGGCGAGGGGTGCGGTCCTGCATCGTCGTTCTCCTTTACGCAGGCCTCGTACGCAGGCCGTCGAAGGCGATGGCCGTGACGGTGGCGGCCAGCTCGGCCGCGCCTCCGCGGGACGGGCTGTACCACTCGATGAGCGAGTTCACCATGCCGAAGAGCAGGCGCGCGGCGGTGGCCGGGTCCACGTCGGCGCGGATCGAGCCTTCCGCCTGGGCCTGCTTCACGAGCGTGGTGACCTCCTGGTCGAACAGGCGCCGGCGGTCCAGCGCCTCGGTCTCCACCTCGGTGTTGCCGCGTACGCGCAGCAGCAGCGTCACGTACGGCAGCCGCTCGGCCAGCACCAGCACGCTGAGCCGGATCAGCGTCTCGAGCCGGTCCAGCGCGCTGGCGCCGGCCAGGTCGCGTACCCGGGTCGCGGCCTCGTCGAGCCCGTCGAGGGCGTGCCCGACGGCCAGCCGCAGCAGCTCCTGCTTGCCCCGGACGTGGTGGTAGATGCTCGACTTCGTGATGCCCAGCCGCCGGGCGAGGTCGTCCATGCTCGTGGCGTCGTACCCGCGCTCGTTGAAGAGCTGCACCGCGGCGGTGAGCACGGCGTCGAGGTCGTGCCCGGGACGGCCGCGACGGCCACGCGCCGCCGGATCGCTCACGCGGGCCGTCCGGGGCTGATCCTGCGGCTGCGGCCGCGGAACTCGGCGACCACGTCGCCGTCGCGGGTGACCGTGACGTCGTAGATGCCGCTGCGCCCGCTGGTCGAGCGTTCGACGGCGCGGGCCTCCAGCACGTCGCCCTCGGCGGTGGGGCGCAGGAACGTCACGTCCGCGCCGGCCGCCACGGTCACCGGGCCGCGGCTGTTGCAGGCGCAGGCGAAGGCGGTGTCGGCAAGGAGGAACACGTAGCCGCCGTGGGTCATGCCGTGGCCGTTGACCATCTCGGCGGTGACCGTCATGCGGACCGTCGCGGCCCCGTCACCTGCGCAGACGAGGTCCATCCCCAAGCGCTGGGACGCCCTGTCGCGCGCGAACATCTCGTGCGCCGCCGTGTGTGCCATGAGAAACCCCAGGGACTTGTTAACCGACCGAACGGACGGTAGATAATAGGCACACCCCATCGCAAAGGAGCGCCGGTGACAAGCCCCGCCGAGTTCTACGAGACGCACCGCGACCTGCTGGACCGGGCGATCGAGGCCGCCGCGACCCGCGATCACTGGTCGGCGTACCCGGAGTCGCCGAGCAAGTCCGTCTACGGCGAGGAGGCCGCCCCCGCGGGGGAGCAGGCGTTCCAGGCGCTGCTCGGCAAGGAGTTCCCGATCGAGGTGCCGGGCGCCACCACGAGCGTCGCGACCGAGCGGTCCCCGTACGGCATCGAGCTGGGCATCCGCTATCCGAAGGGTGAGCCGGGCGACCTGATCGCCGCCGCGCGGGCCGCCACGCCGGCCTGGCGAGCCGTGGGCCCGCACGCCCGCGCCGGCGTCGCCGCCGAGATCCTGCGGCGCGTCAACGCGCGGATCTTCGAGATGGCCCACGCCGTGCAGCACACCAGCGGGCAGGCGTTCGTCATGGCGTTCCAGGCCGGCGGCGCGCACGCGCAGGACCGCGGGCTGGAGGCCGTCGCCGTCGCGCTGGCCGAGCAGACGCGCATCCCGGCGGCCACCACCTGGACCAAGCCGCAGCGCGGCGGCGACCCGCTGCGGCTGAGCAAGACCAGCACGCCGGTCGGCCGCGGCGTCGCGCTGGTGATCGGCTGCAACACGTTCCCGACCTGGAACAGCTACCCGGGCCTGTTCGCCAGCCTGGTCACCGGCAACCCGGTGATCGTCAAGCCGCACCCCGGCGCGGTCCTCCCGCTGGCCATCACCGTGCAGGTCGCCCGCGAGGTGCTCGCCGAGGCCGGGCAGGATCCGAACCTCGTGACGCTCGCGGTCGAGGAGCGCGGCGACGGGATCGCCGCCACCCTGGCGACGCACCCGGACGTGCGCATCGTCGACTTCACCGGCTCCAGCGAGTTCGGCAACTGGCTGGAGGCCAACGCACGCCAGGCCGTCGTCTACACCGAGAAGGCGGGCCTCAACACCGTCATCGTCGACTCCACCGACGACTACCGCGGCATGCTGCGCAACCTGGCGTTCTCGCTGTCGCTCTACAGCGGCCAGATGTGCACGACCCCGCAGAACCTGCTCGTGCCTTCCGGCGGCATCGGCACCGACGCCGGCCCGAAGACGCCCGAGGAGTTCGCCGCCGACCTGGCCGCCGCGGTCGGCAAGCTGCTCGGTGACCCGAGACGCGCCGCCGGCACGCTGGGCGCGATCGTCAACGACGGCGTCCTGGCCCGGCTCACCGAGGCCGGCTCGCTCCCGGGCGTCGTGCACCCGTCCGCCGGGATCGCCGACGAGCAGTTCCCCGGCGCCACGATCCGCACGCCGGTGATCGCCCGTCTCGACGCCTCGGACGAGAAGACGTACACCCGGGAGTGGTTCGGGCCGGTGTCGTTCGTCATCACCACCGGGTCGACCGAGCAGAGCCTGCGGCTGTTCACCGAGACCGTACGGCACCACGGCGCGCTCACCGCGTCGGTGTACTCGACCTCCGAAGAGGTGCTCGCCGCCGCGCGGGAGGCCGCCCTGGACGCCGGGGTGCACCTCTCGCAGAACCTGACCGGCGGCGTCTTCGTCAACCAGACCGCGGCCTTCAGCGACCTGCACGGCACCGGCGCCAACCCGGCCGCCACGGCCTCGCTGACCGATGCCGCGTACGTCACCGGACGCTTCTTCACCCTGCAGTCGCGGCACCACGTCAGCGAGGAGAGCAATGCCTGAGGCGTACCTGGTCGGCGGTGTGCGTACCCCGCAGGGCAAGTACGGCGGCGCCCTGTCCGGGGTGCGCCCCGACGACCTCGCCGCGCTCGTGGTGGGCGAGGCCGTCCGGCGTGCCGGCGTGCCCGCGGAGTCGATCGACGAGGTCGTGCTCGGCGCCGCCAACCAGGCCGGCGAGGACAACCGCAACGTCGCGCGGATGGCCGCGCTGCTGTCCGGGCTGCCCGACACCGTGCCCGGCTACACGGTCAACCGCCTGTGCGCCAGCGGCCTCACCGCGATCATCTCGGCGTCCCGGGCGATCCGCGCCGGCGAGGCCGACGTCGTCGTGGCCGGCGGTGTCGAGTCGATGACCCGGGCGCCCTGGGTGATGGCCAAGCCCGGCACCCCGTGGGCGCGGCCCGGCGAGGTCGTGGACAGCTCGCTGGGCTGGCGTTTCACCAACCCGAGGTTCAGCGCGAAGCAGACGCTCTCCATGGGCGAGACGGCCGAGGAGGTCGCCGCGCTCGACGGCATCACCCGCGAGGACAGCGACGCCTTCGCGCTGCGCAGCCACGAGCGGGCGATCGACGCGATCGACGCGGGCCGCTTCGACGCGGAGATCGTCCCGGTGCCGGTCAAGGACGGCGAGGTCGTGCGGGACGAGGGCCCGCGGCGCGGCGGCAGCCTGGAGAAGCTCGCGAAGCTCAGGCCCGTCTTCCGCGCCGGCGGCATCGTCACCGCCGGGTCGTCGTCACCGCTCTCGGACGGCGCCGCGGCCATCGTGGTCGCCAGCGGCGAGGCCGTCGAACGGTACGGCCTGACCCCGCGCGCCCGCATCGTCGTGGGCGCCAGCGCCGGCGTCGAGCCGCACGTCATGGGCCTGGGCCCGGTTCCCGCCACGGAGAAGGCCCTGGCCCGCGCCGGCTGGAGCATCGACGACCTGGACGCCGTCGAGCTGAACGAGGCCTTCGCCGCGCAGTCGCTCGCGGTCGTCCGCCGGCTCAAGCTCGACGAGGAGCGGGTCAACGCCGACGGCGGCGCGATCGCCCTCGGGCACCCGCTGGGCTGCTCCGGCGCCCGGCTCACGGTGACGCTGCTGGGCCGCATGGAGCGCGAGAACGCCCGCCGCGGCCTGGCCACCCTCTGCGTCGGCGTGGGGCAGGGCGTGTCGATGCTGGTGGAGCGCGTCTGATGGGAGCCACCCTCGCCATCGAGGAGCACGCCGACCGGGTGGTCGTGACGCTGCGGCGGCCCGAGGCCCGCAACGCGATCAACGCCGCCATGATCCGCGAACTGCACGACGTCTGCGCGGGCCTGGAGGAGCACCCCCGGCTGCTGCTGATCACGGGCGCCGAGGGCACCTTCGCCGCCGGCGCGGACATCGGCGAGCTGCGCGAGCGCGGCCGTGACCAGGCGCTGCAGGGGATCAACAGCCGCCTGTTCGACCGGATCGCGCGGCTGTCGCTGCCCACGGTCGCCGCGGTCGACGGGTACGCGCTCGGCGGCGGCGCGGAGCTCGCGTACGCCTGCGACGTGCGGCTGGCCTCGCCCGCGGCGGTGTTCGGCAACCCGGAGCCGGGGCTGGGCATCCTCGCCGCGGCCGGCGCGTGCTGGCGGCTGCGGGAGCTGGTCGGCGCCTCGGTGGCCAAACAGGTGCTGCTGGCCGGGCGCCGGCTCGACGCGGACGACGCGTACCGGTTCGGGCTGGTCGCCGAGGTCGTGCCGGCGGGGGAGCTGATCGAGCGGGCGCACGCGCTGCTCGACCGGATGGCCCGGTCCGGGCCGCTGGCGTTGCGGCTGACCAAGCTGGTCGCGGACGCGCCGGGCGGTCACCCGGTCACCGACGACCTGGCGCAGGCCGTCCTGTTCGAGTCCGAGGACAAGCGGTCGCGGATGGACGCTTTCCTGGCGGGTGAGCGGCGATGACCGGCGTACCGAAGCGGGTCGGGGTGATCGGCGGCGGCCGGATGGGCGCCGGCATCGCGCAGGTCTTCGCCGTGGCCGGCGCCGTCGTGACGGTCGTCGAGCCGGACGCCGCGGCCGCGCGGGAGCGGATCGCGACGGGGCTCAGGCGCGCGGAGGAGCGCGGCAAGCTGGCCGGTGACGCGGCGGCGGTCCTGGAGCGGGTCGAGCTGTCGGGTGAGCTGCCAGGCGACGCCGGCCTGGTGGTCGAGGCCGTCCCCGAGGACGCGGCGTTGAAGACCAGCGTGCTCGCGGCCGCCGAGAAGGTCGTCGGCGACGACGCGGTGCTCGCCACCAACACCAGCTCGCTGTCCGTCGCGGGGCTGGCCGAGGGCCTGCGGCGGCCCGAGCGCTTCGTGGGTATGCACTTCTTCAACCCGGTGCCCGCCAGCGATCTCGTCGAGATCGTCGTCGGCCCGCGGACCGCCGGCGCCGTGCGCGACGCCGCGGCCGGGTGGGCGGGCGCGCTGGGCAAGACCGCGATCGTCGTACGCGACTCGCCCGGCTTCGCCACCAGCCGCCTCGGCGTGCTGCTCGGGCTGGAGGCCATCCGCATGCTCGAGGAGGGCGTGGCGGACGCGGCGGCGATCGACCGCGCGATGGAGCTGGGCTACCGGCACCCGATGGGTCCGCTGCGCTCCACCGACCTCGTCGGCCTCGACGTCCGCCTGGCCATCGCCGACCATCTGCACCGCGAGCTCGGCGACCGGTTCGCGCCGCCGCGGCTGCTGCGCGAGAAGGTCGCACGCGGCGAACTGGGCCGCAAGAGCGGGCAGGGCTTCTACACCTGGGAGGCGTCATGACCGGTGAAGAGGTCTTCACCGAGACCATCGCGAAGGACCAGCGGGTCGAGCCGCGTGACTGGATGCCGGACGGCTACCGCAGGACGATGATCCGGCAGATCGCGCAGCACGCGCATTCGGAGATCATCGGCATGCAGCCGGAGGGGGAGTGGATCACCCGGGCGCCGTCGCTGCGGCGCAAGGCGATCCTGCTCGCCAAGGTGCAGGACGAGGCCGGCCACGGGCTCTACCTGTACTCGGCGGCCGAGACGCTCGGCGCGGACCGCGGGGACCTGACCCGGCGGCTCATCGAGGGGCGGCAGAAGTACTCGTCGATCTTCAACTACCCGACGCTGTCCTTCGCCGACGTGGGCGTCATCGGCTGGCTCGTCGACGGCGCGGCGATCTGCAACCAGGTGCCGCTGTGCCGCAGCTCCTTCGGCCCGTACGCGCGAGCCATGATCCGTATCTGCAAGGAGGAGTCGTTCCACCAGCGGCAGGGCTACGAGTTGCTGCTGACCATGATGGGCGGCACCCCCGCGCAGCGCGACATGGTCCAGGACGCGGTGAACCGGTGGTGGTGGCCGTCGCTGATGATGTTCGGCCCGCCCGACGACCGCTCGCCGAACTCGGCGCAGTCGATGGCCTGGAAGATCAAGCGGCACAGCAACGACGAGCTGCGCCAGCGTTTCGTCGACATGACCGTGCCGCAGGCCGAGGCGCTGGGCGTGACCCTGCCCGACCCGTCGCTCGCCTGGAACGCCGAGCGCGGGCATTACGACTTCGGCACGCCGGACTGGGCCGAGCTGACCCGGGTGATCTCGGGCGACGGCCCGTGCAACGCCCAGCGCATCGAACGCCGTCGCCGGGCCGACGAGGACGGCGCCTGGGTCCGCGAAGCCGCGGCCGCCCACGCCGCGAAGCAGACGGGAGTCCCGGCGTGAGCGACTGCACCGAACCTCTCATGCCGGGAGTCGGCAACGGCCGTGACGGTGAGGGCCAGGAGGGCACGCCGACAGGAGGCACAGCATGAGTGACGAGATCCGGCACGAGTGGCCGCTGTTCGAGGTCTTCGTCCGGGCCAAGCGGGGCCTCAACCACGTGCACGTCGGCTCGCTGCGGGCGGCCGACCACACGATGGCCCTGCACCACGCCCGGGATCTCTACACGCGGCGCAACGAGGGCGTGAGCATCTGGGTGGTGCGCTCCGACGACGTGGCCGCGTCCAGCCCGGACGAGAAGGAGGCGTTCTTCGCGCCGAGCGGCGACAAGGCGTACCGGCACCCGACGTACTACTCGATCCCCGACTCCGTACCGCACATCTGAGGCGGCCACCATGTCCTTCGACGCGGCCTACGAGGCGCTGACCGACCACGACGACGACACGCGGTGGGCGTACGGCACCGGCTTCACCGATCCCCTCGCCGGGGTGGACACCGCGGTCCCGGCCGGGGTGCCCCGGGCGGAGCTGGCCGCGTACTGCCTGATGCTCGGCGACGACGCGCTGATCCTGTCGCACCGGCTGCAGCAGTGGGTGACCCGCGCGCCGGAGCTGGAGGACGAGCTCGCCATCGCGAACATCGCCCTCGACCTGCTCGGCCAGGCGCGGCTGCTGCTGAGCCGCGCCGCCGAGGTGGAGGACGCCGGCCGCGACGAGGACGCAATGGCGTACCTGCGCGGCGAGGACGAGTTCCGCAACGTGCGCCTCGCCGAGCGCGCCGACGCCGACTTCGCGCACCTCGTCGCGCGGTTGCTCGCCTTCTCGGCATGGCGGCTCGCTCTGCTGGACCGGCTGACCGCCTCGGCGGATCCGGTGCTGGCGGCGGTGGCGGCCAAGGGCGTCAAGGAGGTGACGTATCACCGGGACTACGCGGCCCAGTGGGTGGTGCGCCTGGGCGACGGCACGCCGATGTCCCACGAGCGTATGCAGGCTGCGGTGGACGCGGTGCTGCCGCTGACCGCCGAGCTGTTCGCCGTGTCCGACGTCGAGCACCGCCTGGCCGGGCTCGGCGTGGCGGTGGACCCGTCCACGCTGCGCGAGGAGGTCGATGCGGTGTGGGGGCAGGTTCTGCAGGCCGCCACGCTGCGCCCGGCGACGGTCCCCGCGAGCGCGCCAGGCCGCGAGGCCGGCCACACCGCGGCGCTGACGGAGATCCTCACCGAGCTTCAGGCCGTCGCGCGCTCGACGCCGGGCGGTGTGTGGTGACCGCCGCCGCGGTCGCCGCGCGGGTCACCGACCCCGAGCTGCCCCTGCTCACCCTCGCCGACCTGGGCATCCTGCGCGGGGTGCAGGAGCACGCCGGCGAGGTCGTCGTGACCGTCACGCCGACGTACTCGGGCTGCCCGGCGATGCAGACCATCCGCGACGACCTGGTCCGCGCCCTGACCGGCGCCGGCTACCGGCGGGTCGAGGTCCGCACGGCGCTGAGCCCCGCCTGGACCACCGACTGGATCACCGAGGCGGGACGGGCCAAGCTCGCCGCCGCCGGCATCTCGCCGCCCGGTCCGGCCCCGCGCCGGCCGTCCGGCCCGGTGCCGCTCACCCTCGGCGCGCCGCGGCGCGACATCGCGTGCCCGCACTGCGGGCACACGGTGACGGAGGAGATCGCCGCGTTCAGCGCCACGGCGTGCCGCTCGCTGCGCCGCTGCCCGGCCTGCCGGGAGCCGTTCGAGCACGTGAAGGAGATCTGACGTGGTGGTCCGCGAGTTTCACCCGCTGCGGGTCGCCGCCGTCGAACGGCTCTGCGCCGACGCCGTCGCGGTCACCTTCGACGTGCCACGCGAGCTCGCCGGCCGGTACGCGTTCCGCCCCGGCCAGGCGCTGACCGTACGGCGCGCCGCGGACGGCTCGGACGAGCGCCGCACGTACTCGATCTGCTCGCCGGCCGGCGGGCGCCCGCGCATCGGCGTCCGCGAGGTCCCCGGCGGCGCGGTGTCGTCGTGGCTCGTGCACGACGTGCGGCCCGGCGACGAGATCGAGGTCGCGCCGCCCACCGGCTCGTTCACGCCGGACCTGGAGTCGGGCGGCCGGCACGTGCTCATCGCGGCCGGCTCGGGGATCACCCCGGTGCTGTCGATCGCCGCGTCGCTGCTGCAGGGCCCGAAGGCGGTCGTCAGCATCCTGTACGGCAACCGCCGCGCCGACACGGTCATGTTCGCCGAGGAGCTCGCCGACCTCAAGGACGCCCATCCGTCCCGGCTGGAGCTGGTGCACCTGCTGTCCCGGGAGGCCCGCGAGGTCGAGCTGTTCAACGGCCGGCTCGACGCCGCCAAGCTGCGCGCGCTGCTGCCCGCGCTGATCGACGTGCCCGCCGTGGATCACTGGTGGCTCTGCGGGCCGTACGGCATGGTCAGCGACGCCACCGAGGTGCTCGGCGGATTCGGCGTGCCCTCCGGCCGGGTCCACCGCGAGCTGTTCTGGGTGGACGAGGCGCCGCCGGAGCCCGTACGCCCGGACCGGCAGGCGGCCGGCCCCGGCAGCGAGGTGACCGTCGTGCTCGACGGCCGGGCCACGACGATCCCGGTGATGGAGGGCGAGACGATCCTCGAGGGCGCGCAGCTGACCCGCCCCGACCTGCCGTTCGCCTGCAAGGGCGGGGTGTGCGGCACCTGCCGGGCGCGCGTGGTCGAGGGTGAGGTGCGGATGCGGCGCAACTTCGCGCTCGAGGCCGCCGAGGTCGCCGCGGGTTACGTGCTCACGTGCCAGTCCACGCCGGCATCACCGAAGGTAGTCATCGACTTCGATGAGTGACGGATCACCGCGGCACTGAATCGTGCACGTGATGTGAAAAAACAAACAACGGCCGTCGTCCCGGGCTCTTTGTGCGTACCGAGTGCATGAAGTTGTCGCCGACGAAGGGATGGCGGAATGCGGTTACGCACAATTCTCACGGTTGTGGCGGCGGGGGCCGTCGCCCTCGCCGGTCTTGTGGTGGCGCCCCTGACGTTCGCCGCGCAGGCCCCCGGTGACTCCTGCCCCGACGTCGAGATCATCGGCGCCCGCGGCACCACCGAACGGCCCGGGCTCGGCGTGGTGCTGACCCCGCTGGCCCAGCAGATCACCCGCGAGGTGCCGCAGACCGTACGCACCACCGCGCTGGACTACCCCGCGAACTTCACCTACACCGCGAGCGTCCAGCAGGGCGTCACCGCGCTGGCGGCCGACGTGCGGCGTACCGCGGCGGCCTGCGGGAACACCCGGTTCGTGCTGATGGGCTACTCGCAGGGCGCGAACGTGGTCGGCGACGCCCTCGCCGGGCGCTCGGTGCGCGGCCGGGCGGCGGGGCAGCCCGCCATCCCGGCGAACCTCGCCGGCCGGATCGCGGCGGTGCTGCTCTTCGGTGACCCCACCTTCACGGCCGGGGAGGACTTCAACGTCACCGACGGCGCCCGCTCCGGCATCCTCAGCCGCGGCGCCGGCCGGCTCGACGCGTTCGCGGCCCGGACGCGGTCGTTCTGCAACCGCAACGACCGGTTCTGTCAGGGCGGGACCAGCCTCGCGGCGCACCTCGACTACGCGAAGTTCCGCGGCGACGCCACGGACTTCGTCGCCCGGCGAGTCGGGTAGGACGAGGGCCCGGGCGGGCCGAGGTGCCGGGCCGCCCGGGCGTGCGCCCGCCGACGTGCCGAAACTCTCACAACCGGCGTGCACCCGCCGATGGACAGCGCGTGCAACCCGCCGAGATCGACGACCACACCGCGGAATACTGGGCGCGCCAGCTCCGTATCGGCAGCGCCATCGCCGCCGGTGTGACGATGCTGGGCACCTTCCGCGTGGCAGTCGACTGGCCGGGCGACCGGCGCTGGTGGATCCTGCCGCTGCTGATCGCCGCCGCCGTGCAGCTGGTCGCGTTCCGGCTGCCCTGGAACCGGCTCGTGCGCAGCGCGCGCGTCCGGCGCTGGCTGGTCCTCTGGTGGGTCGCCGAGCTGCCCGTGGTGTTCCTCTTCGGCATCGCCGACGCCGACGGGAACATGGCCTATCTGCCGTGTGTCTCGCTGATCCTGGTGCTCGCCGGGGCCCTCTACGGGCCGGCGGTCGTGCTCGGCCTCGGGGTCGCTTCGCTCGCGGGCTACGCGGTGCTGCTGCCCCAGCAGACCAGCGCCAGCCCGCTGTCGATCGTCACCCTCATCGCGATCATGGCGAGCGTGGTGGCGGTGTGCGCGGTCAACGCGCAGAGCCGGCGCACCCTGGACGAGCGGCGGCGCTCCACGGACCGCCGGACGGCACTGCTGCTCGAGGCCTCCTCCGACGCGGTGTTCGCGATCGACGTGCACAACAAGGTCCGGTACGCCAGCAGCTCCGTGCGGACCATCCTCGGGCGCCGCCCCGAGGAGCTCACCGGCCCGCTGCTCGGCCAGATCATCCACCCCGACGAGATGTCCGGCGCCCGGGACTGGCTGCACGCGCTGTTCGCCGCCCCGGCGGGGCACACCTCGCGCACCGAGATCAGGATGCTCGCCGCCGACGGCACCTGGGTCTACGTCGACGTCATCGGCACCAACCGGGTCGAGGACCCGGACCTGCGCTCGGCGGTCATCAGCCTGCGCGACATGGGTACGCGGCGCGCCCTCGAGGAGCAGCTGCGCCACCAGGCCTTCACGGACCGCCTCACCGGCCTGCCCAACCGTACGCTCTTCCGCGACCGGCTGGAGAAGGCCGTCGCCGCGCTGCAGGGCACCGAGGTCGCCGTGCTGCTCATCGACCTCGACGACTTCAAGCTCGTCAACGACGACCTGGGGCACAGCCTCGGCGACGAGCTGCTCACCACCGTCGCCGACCGGCTGCGCCACGAGATGCGCCCCGGCGACACCCTCGCCCGCCTCGGCGGCGACGAGTTCGCCGTGCTGGTGGAGGACATCGACGAGCCGTCCGCGGTGGCGCTGGCCGAGCGGCTGCTGCGCGCCGTACGCGAACCGATCCGGCTGGCCAGCCGCGAGCTCACCTGCTCGCTGAGCATCGGCATCGCCGGCGGCACCCGCCCCGCCGAGCACCTGCTGCGCGACGCCGACCTCGCCATGTACGCGGCCAAGCGCGCCGGGCGCAACGCGTACGCGGTCTTCGACCCGTCCATGTCCCGGTCGGTGCTGGAGGAAGCGCAGCAGCGCGTCGACATGGAACGCGGCCTGGCCGAGGAGCAGTTCGTCGTCCACTACCAGCCCGTCGTCGACATGAACACCCAGCGGCTGACCGGCGTTGAGGCGCTGGTCCGCTGGCAGCACCCGCGGGAAGGGCTGCTCGGGCCGTACCGTTTCATCGCGAGCGCCGAGGCGAACGGCCTGATCGTGCCGCTCGGCCGGTGGGTCCTGCAGCAGGCGTGCCGGCAGCTGGCCGCCTGGCGCCGCGAGACGCCGGAGGCGGCGAACCTGCGGATGAACGTCAACCTGTCGGCCCGGCAGTTCCAGGACGACGGCCTGGTCGCCGACGTCGCCGCGGCCATCGCCGACGCCGGCATCCCGGCGGGATCGCTCACCCTCGAGATCACCGAGTCGATGCTGATGGAGGACGTCAGCACGGCGATCGAGACCCTCGGCGCGCTGCGCGGCCTCGGCGTCCGCCTCGCCATCGACGACTTCGGCACCGGCTACAGCTCGCTCAACTACCTCAAGCAGCTGCCCGTCGACATCATCAAGATCGACCGTACGTTCGTCGAGCAGGTCGACACCGACGCCGACGACGTGGCGCTGGTCGACGCGGTGGTGGGCCTCGGCCAGGCGCTGCGGCTGCAGACGGTCGCCGAGGGCATCGAGACCGACGAGCAGTGGCTGCGGCTCCGGCAGATCGGCTGCGACCAGGGCCAGGGCTACCTCTTCGGCCGCCCCGGCGCCCCGTCCGCGGTGACCGAGATGCTGGCGCGCCAAGCCGTCGCCGACGCCGCCGTACGGTAAGCCGGCCCGGCCGGTCGGTCGGTCGGGCCGCGCCAAGGCCGCCGCCGGCCGGCCCGTCGGCCTCGCTGTCGGCCGGCCTTGCTGTCGGCCGGCCTCGCTGTCGGCCGGCCTCGCTGTCGGCCGACCTTGCCGTCGGCCGGTCGCGTGGCCGGCATCTCAGGAAGGCAGCTTGGCCAGGGCGAAGATCTGGCTCTCCGGCGGGCCGCCCGCCGGGAGGAAGTCGACGGTCTCGATGCTCTCCACCTCGAAGCCGGCGCCGGCCAGCTTCTCCGCCAGCACGTCCTGCGGATAGCCGGAGACCGTGACCGGTACGCCGAGGAACTCGACCGGCAGACTGTCGGCGTCCAGGTCGACCATGCCGAGCCCGAACCGGCCGCCCGGCTCCAGCCAGCCCGGGATCCGGCCCAGCGTCGTCTCGATGTCGGCGCGGCTGAGCATGAGCAGCGAGAAGAACGCGGTCACCGCCCCGAACCGGCCCAGGTCGTCGGGGAGCTCGCGCACGTCGGCGTGGAGGAACTCGGCCGCCGGCACCTGCTCGCGGGCCAGCCGCAGCATGCCCTCCGAGACGTCCACGCCCACGACCCGGCGCCCGGACTCGGTGAAGACCCGGGCGGTGGGTACGCCGGTGCCGCACCCGAGGTCGAGGACCGGCGCCCCGCCCGGCACGAGTGAGTCGATCCTGGCGATGAGCGCGGCCTGGTGCGGGTTATGGCTGTGCTCGCCCTGGTAGAGCTCGGCGAGCTGATCGAATGCCTCCATGCGGCGCAACCTACCGGGTGGTGAGCGGGGCGGCCATTGTCCCTATGTCCTCATCGGACGCCCGTACGGCCGGTTGCGCGGGTGTCACGGCAAGACGCCGGCCCGGATCGATGACGACCCGGGCCGGCGTGTGGCGCGCGTACGTGTCAGTCCTGCTCCGCCTCGGCCCGCCGGCGCCGGGTCGCGCTGAGGACCAGCAGGCCCGCCAGCACCAGCACCGCGCCGCCGAGACCGATCGTCATGACGTTCGCACCGGTCAGCGCGAGGCGGTTGCCGCCGGTGGCCTGGACGTCGGCGACCTCGGTGTCCTGCGCCGCGGCCGGCTCGTCGGGGGCGCCGTCGTCGGTGTCCGCCGCCGCTGCCGCCTTCGTGGACTTGGCCGGCTTGGGCGTGGCCGTACGGCCGGTCACGTTCTGCGGCTCCTCGTCCGAGCCGGCGTCCGCCTTCTCGTCCTCGCGGTCGGGAGCGGCCGTGGTGCGTACCGGCTTCGCGGTGGCGGGGGTGTCGTCGTCCTGGCCGTTGCCGGCGCCCGCGCGGGGCGGGAGGGACACGGTCGGGGCCTTCGGCGGGGTGGTGCCGGTCTCGGTCTTCGGCGTCGCGGTGGCGCCGGGGTTCGCGCCGCCGTTGTCGCCGCCGCCGTTGTCGCCCTGGTCGCCGCCGCCGGCCTGGTCGCCGCCGTTGTCGCCCTGGTCGCCGTCGCCCTGGCCGCCGCCGGCCTGGTCGCCGTTGCCGCCCTGGTTGCCGCCGTTGTCGGCCGGGGGAGTGGTCGGCTGGTCCTGGTCGCCGCCGTTGTCGCCGCCCTGGTTCCCGCCGTTGTTGCCGTTGTCGCCCTGGTTCCCGCCGCCGTTGTCGCCGCCGCCGTTGTTCCCGCCGCCGTTGTCGCCGCCGCCGTCGCCGCCGCGGACGGTGACGCGCACGGCGTCGATCGCGGGGGTCTGGTTGGCGCGCTGCATCATCGGGACGCGGTGCGAGCCGTCGCCCGCCCACGACGCGCACTGGGCGGTGCCCGCCTGCGGCAGACCCGGCACCTGGATCGTCACCGTGTCGGGCTGGGCGCCGCCCTTGCGGTCCTCGGTGGCCACGAAGAACGCCGGGACCGGGGACGGGTCGACCGCCTCGTCGGTGCTCTCCAGCATCCGGCAGGCCGTGTGGAAGTGGCCGCGGACGAGGCCCTCGGCGGTGAGCACCGAGCTCTCCACGTAGTACCCGCCCTGTCCGGCCGCGAGGAACCGGTCGCGCACCAGGTTGCGGGTGCTGACCTTCAGCGTGAACGGCTGGCCGACCGTCACCTCGCGCGGGAAGTCCGTGATGAGCAGCGTCGGGTTCTTCGCCGCCTCGCCCACCTCACCGAACGCGGTGGAGACGCAGCGGTCGCCGTTCTGGAAGCCGTCGTGCGGCGTGAGCCTGCTGTCCTCGCACGTATCGGTGGTGATCTCCAGGCCGTTGACGGTCTTCTTGATCGTGTTGCCGTCCTTGCACTCGCCGGCCGGCTCGGGCTGCGCCGGCCGCTGGCCCTTCGCGAGCTGGCCGTCGCCCTTGTGCTGGACGTCGCCGTCCTTGTCGGTGTACGTGCCGACCCGCGGATCGGTGGCCGCCTTCGCGTTCGCCGGCGCCGAGGACGGGGCAGCCGGCGCGCAGGCCGCGACCTTGGTCTCGTCGGCGTTGGAGATCTGCGTGATGCCGACGACTGCGCCGCCCACGACCAGGGCCGCGACGACGGCGATGACACGACGGTCGGGACCCCGGCGGGTAGCGGCCCGGCGGTAAGACGACCTTCGCATGGGTGATACCTCTTCTGTAGTCTCGCGCTCATCGTCAGCAACCATTCGCAGGTCTGCCGACGCCGTTTCCGGCCCCCTTCTGAGCTGGCCTCCAGACGGTAAGAGCCAGGGGCGGGGAAAGCCATTTGACGCCAGATTCTTGAGGCATTCTTAGGCGCGAATTAAAGAAGAAATATGGGAGCGTCCCAGAACCGCGGGCATCATCCGAACGGATGATGCCGGAGGGTTCACCGTGGAGCCGGATTTCTTCCCGGGAGCAGACCGCGGTGGCGCGGGGAGATCAGCCGTAGCTGGCGTTCGGCGTACGCGCGGGGCAGGTCCGCGAGCTCCGGACGGAACCGGGCCGACTGCTCGACGAGGCCGTCGATCGTCCGCAGGGTCGCGGCGATGCCCGGGCCGCGGCGCAGCAGATCGGTGGCGGCGTCGCGCTCGTCCGGGGTCAGGCCGGGCCGCAGGAGCTCGCGCAGGCGGGGCTCGGCGGCGAGCGCGTGCACGGCGGGCAGGGTCACCGTTCCGGCGGCGAAATCGGCGGCCGTGGGTTTGCCGTACGTCTCGTCGTCGGTGAGCAGATCCAGCAGGTCGTCCAGCAATTGCAGGACCAGCCCGAAGGCCAGGCCGTACGCGCGCAGCCCGTCGCGGGAACCGCCGCCGGCCACGGCGCCCAGTTCGCACGCCGTGGCGATGAGCGTGCCGGTCTTCAACTCGGCGATGCGCAGCGCGGTGGTGACCGTGACGCCGGGATCGTGGCGGTGGGCGGCTTCGAGGGCCTGACCGGCGCACAGGTCGACCAGGGCGTCGCCCATGAGCTCCGATGCCTCGCTGCCCGCGCGGGCGGCGTACCGGCCGGCCAGTCCGATGAGGACGTCACCGGCGAGGATCGCGGTCGCCGGGCCCTCGGCGGCGTGCACCGTCGGCACCCCGCGGCGTTCCGGGGCGTCGTCGAGCAGGTCGTCGTGGACGAGGGTGGCCAGGTGCAGCAGCTCGACCGCGGCCGCCGCCGGGACCGCGGCCGCCGCGCCGCCGGCGACGGTCAGCACCAGCGAGGCCCGCAGCCGCTTGCCGCCGGCCAGCGCCAGCCGCCGGCACGGGCCGGCCAGCGGGCCCGGGAGGTCGTCGAACGCGCCGGCCAGCGTGCGTTCGACCGCCGCCATGCGGTTCCCGGTGGCGGCCACCGCATGCTCGGCGAGCGCGTGCCCGGCCGGGCCGGTCCCGGCACCGCTCATCCGGTCACCGCCGGGACCCGGTCCGGCTCCGCGGCGGTGCCGCGCGGGCGCAGCCGGGCCGGCCACCAGAAACGGTCGCCCAGCAGGGTGGCCAGGGCGGGCACGAGAACGGTACGCACGAGCAGCGTGTCCAGCAGCACCCCGAGCCCGACGATCACGCCGATCTGGGTGAGCGTGATGATCGGCAGCACGCCCAGCACGGCGAACACCGCCGCGAGCAGCACTCCGGCGCTGGTGATGACCGCGCCGGTGGCCGCCAGGGCGTGGATCATGCCGTCCCGCGTGCCGCGCTGCGCCGCCTCCTCGCGGGCCCGCGTGACCAGGAAGATGTTGTAGTCGACGCCGAGCGCGACGAGGAACAGGAACGAGAACAGCGGCACCTGGTTGTCCAGGCCGGGATAGCCGAGGACCTCGCGGAACAGGAAGGATCCGGCGCCGAGGGCGGCCGCGAAGCTGGCGATGACCGTCGCGATCAGCAGCAGCCCGGCGACGACCGCGCGCAGCAGCACGCCGAGCACGAGCAGCACGACGAGCAGGATGACGGGCACGATCACGCGCAGGTCGTCGCGGGAGGCGTCCCGGTTGTCCAGCGCGGTGGCGACGCTGCCGCCGACCAGGGCGTCGCCGCCCGGTACGGCGTGGACGGCGCTGCGCAGCGTACGGATGCTCTGATAGCTCTCCGGGGTGTCCGGCGCCGCCGTGAGCACCGCGTCGATCCGGACCACCGCCGGGGTCTGCTCGGCGATGCGGGCCTGGGCGACGCCCGGGGTCGCGGTGACCGCGGCCAGCACCTCCTGCGCCTTGGCCGGGGCGGCGATGACCACCGCGGGGTCCGCCGCGCCGGCCGGGAACGACCTGCTCAGCGTCTCGAGCCCGTCGACGGACTCGGCCTGCACCCGGAACTGCTCGGTCTGCGAAAGCCCCAGCCGCGTGCCCGGCAGGCCGGCCGCGCACACCGCGAGCACCACGATGGACAGCGCCGTGACCAGGCCCGGCCGGCGCGCCACACCGGTGCCGACCCGCGACCAGAAGCGGTACGTGAGCTCGTCGCCGACCCGTGGGACGAACGGCCAGAACAGACCGCGACCGCAGACCACCAGGGCCGGCGGGAGCACCACGAGCGCGAAGAGCGCGGCGATGCCGATGCCGAGCGCGGCGGTCACCCCGAGCGCGACCGTGTCGCCCAGGTTGGCGAGCAGAAGTGTGAGCAGGCTCAGCACGACGGTCGCCGCGCTGGCGACGACGGCCGGTCCGGCGCCGCGCAGCGCCCTGCGCATGGCCTCCCGCCGGTCCTCGTACCGGTGCAGCTCCTCCCGGTAGCGGGAGATGAGCAGCAGCGCGTAGTCGGTCCCGGCGCCGAACACCAGCACCGTGACGATGCCGACGGTGGAGTCTCCGATGGTCAGGTCGGTGTGCCGCGACAGCACCGCGACGAGCGAGCTCGCGACGCGGTCGGCCACGCCGACGACCGCCAGCGGTACGAGCCACAGCAGCGGGCTCCGGTACGTGATGAGCAGGAGCAACGCCACCACGACGACGGTCACGAGCAGCAGGTTGGTGTTGGCGCCGGTGAAGCTGTCCGCGATGTCGGCGGAGAACCCGGCGCCACCGGTGACCTGTGCGGTGAGCCCGTCCGGGAGGCCGGCCCGCGCCTGTTCGCGCAGCTCCTTCACCCGCGAGATCAGCTCGTCGGCGGGCAGGTTGGCACTCAGCGGCACCACCACGATCGCGGCGTCGCGCCGATCCGAGAACACCGGCGGCCCCGCGGCCTTCAGCGCCGACGCGTCCGCTGTGATCTTCGTCGTGTCCGCCGGCGTCAGCGGCTGCCCGCCACGGCTGTAGACGACGAGCGCCGGGTTGTCCTGCCCGGACGGCAGCTGCCGTTGCACGGCGGCGACCCGGGTGGACTCGGCGCCGTCGGGCAGGGTCGCCGTCGGGTCGTTCGAGGTGCGTACGGCCCCCGCGGTGCCGATCACCGCCCCGGCCGCGAGCAGGGCGGCCAGGAGCACGAGCCAGGCCGAGAGCCGTCCGGTGAGCGTACGCATCATTCCTCCGCCATAAAGTATCTCGACCATCAAGAGTCTTACCGACGGCGGCGCGATCTGCAAGACTGAGCACGTGTACCGGGCGCGTGAGTCGGAGCGGGATCGGCTCCGCGAGGAGATCGTCAACCTGCTGCGGTCGTACAGCGTCGAGGCGCAGCACGTCGGGCAGGCCTTCGCCCAGCGCCACGGGCTGCACACGACAGACCTGCAGGCGCTCATGGCGGTGATGCACGCCGAGGGGCGCGGCGACCCGCTCACCCCGGGCCGGCTGGGCGAGCAGCTCGGGCTCTCCTCCGGCGCCACCACGGCGGCCATCGACCGGCTCGAACGTGCCGGGCACCTGCGGCGGACCCGGGAGAGCGCCGACCGCCGGGTCGTGCACCTGCGCTACGGCGAGCCGGGCATGGCGCTGGCACTGCAGTTCTTCGGACCGCTCGGGGCGCGTTCGGACGCGGTCATGGCGGAGTTCGACGACGCGGAGCTCAGGACCGTGCACCGGTTCCTGGCGGGGATGACGCAGGCCCTGAGCGACCACCACCGCGAGGTGCGGTCGGCGGCCGAGTAGGGCCTCAGTCCAGGACGTCCTCCAGCGGGCGGCGCAGGGTCGGGCGGCCCGGCTGGCCGAAGCCGAGGCGCAGCGCGATCTGCGGCACCCCCGAGCGCCGCAGCGACCGCCGCAGGTGTTCCCGCGCGGCGGGAACCTCGATCGGCTGGGACATCATCGAGCTCGCCAGCCCGGCGTCGGTCGCCGTCAGCAGCACCCGCTGCAGCGCCTGCCCGGCCGCCAGCTGATCCACCGGCCGGTCCGCGGGCGTGCCGAGGACGGCCACGAGCGGCTCCGGCTCGAAGTCGCGGCCGGCCGCCCGGGAATGGTCGGTGAAGGAACGCTGGGGAAGCAGATCCTGCGGTTCCTCGACCGGGCCGCCCGCGGTCACCGGCACGCCGTCGCGCGCCGCGTCCGCGTGCGTCCAGCCGATCATCTCGGCCTGGTAGCCGGGGTTGCGGCGCAACACCCGGTCGGCGCTACGGGCGATCTCGGCGAACCCGGTCAGCGCGGTCATGCCCACCAGCAGGTCCAGCCAGCCACCCTCGGCCTGGGCCGCCTCGATCAGCCGTACCCGGGTCTGCGACGGCACCGGGTCCGGCCAGAACGGCTTCCGGTTGCTGAACCGGTGCGGGATCGCGGCCGCGAGGCTTGCCTCGGTGTAGGTCGCCGGGCGCGGCGGGCCGGGCGTGAGCCGCGCGACGAGGTCGCCGTACGGGCGCAGCTCCACCTCGGCCGGCCTGCCCAGCGCGGCCAGCGCCAGCCGCGCGTTGAGCGTCGCCGCGCCGCACGCGATGCGCACCGCCCAGCCGCTCGAGTCCGCGATGGGCAGCTGCCGCTCCCGGTCGGCCAGGATCTCGACGGCGCCGCCGCGGAGCCGGAACCGCCACGGTTGCGAGTTGTGCAGCGACGGCGCACGGATGCCCGCCGCGGCAGCGCTGCGCAGATCGTCCTCGGTGTAGCCGGCCATGCTCAGTCGCCGAACTCGATGATGTCGGCCGGGTCGCGGCGCGGCGCGGGTGGCAGCTCGGTGCTGTCGTCGGCGTACCCGACGCGCACCGCCACGTACGGCTCGCCGACGTCGGAGAGCAGCTGGCGCAGCAGGTGCCGGGGCCAGTCGACCTCCACGCTGTCGCTGAGCGGGGCGGTGGCCAGGCCGTCGGCGGTCGCGGCGAGCAGCAGCGCCGACAGCGCCTCGCCGCCGCGCAGCACGTCCGCCGGGCGGTCGCTGAGGCCGAACACGATCACGTACGCCGCGCCGGCGTCGTGCCCCGGTCCCGCGGTCAGGCCGGCGTCACCCTCGGGGGCGAAGTCACGCACCGGCACCCGCCGCAGCGCCGGCTCGACGGCCGTCGTCGCGGGCACGCCGTCGCCCGATCCGGCCGGCCGGCTGGTCCACTGCCGCAGCTCCTCGCGGTACGCCGGGTCGGTCCGCTCGGTCTCGCCGGCGACGTCCGTGGCCGCCGCGAACGCCGACACCTGGTCGGGGCGGACCACGTGCAGGTACGCGCCCTGCGCCTCGACGACCCGGCGCAGCGTGGTGAGCTGGGCGTCGGTCACCGGGCGCTCGCCGTACGCCCGCCGGTCGGTGCGCCGCCGCCCGGCCGCCTCGGCCATCCGCCGGGCCTCCGCGTCGGCGGGACGCTCACCGGTGAACGTGATGCGGGCGAGCAGGTCGGGCTCGCCGGGCTCGGGGAAGCGCTCCACGGCGGCGTGCGCCCCGGCGCCCGCCAGCGCGGCGCGCGCGTGGTGCAGGGCCCCGCCGCAGCTCAGCAGCAGGAGACGGCCGCCGGGGTCGGTGGCGGTCAGGGCGCGGGAACGGTCGGCGTACAGGCTCATCGTGTCGCCGGCGATCCGCCAGCGCCACGGCTGGGTGTTGAACACCGAGGGGGCGTGCAGCGACGTGCGGGCGGCTGCGGCCAGGATCTCGGTCGAACGGGTCATGCGGGGAACCTCCAGGTCGGTCACCCCTCAAAGGTGCCGTCGGAGGAGGCCGGTTGATCAGGGCCGAAGGTCCCGACATCAGCCGCCCAGTGGCGCCCGCCAGGTGACCACGGTGCCGCCGCCGGCCGCGGGCGTCACCTCGAAGACCCCGCCGAGGTCGCGGGCGCGCTCGCCCATGTTGACCAGGCCGCCCCGGGCCGCCGCCGGATCGGTGCCGACCCCGTCGTCCTCGACGCGGATGAGGACCTCGCCGCCGTCGGCGCGAACGGACACGCGGACGTTCTGCGCCTGGGCGTGCCGGGCGGCGTTGGACAGCGCTTCCCGGACGACCGCCAGCAGTTCGGGCACGACGTCGTCGGGCACCGCGCTGTCGACCGGGCCGCTCACGTCCAGGACGGGCCGGAAGCCGAGCGTCTCCTCGCCGGCCTCGACCACCGCGCGCAGCTCCTTGCGCAGCGACGAGCCGGCCGGCGCGGTCAGCTCGAAGATCGACCGGCGGATGTCGCGGATGGTGGCGTCCAGGTCGTCGACCGCCGCGTTGATCCGCTTGACCGCCTCCGGCCGCAGCGCGTGCGGCGCCGCGCCCTGCAGCTGCATGCCGGTCGCGAACAGCCGCTGGATCACCACGTCGTGCAGGTCCCGGGCGATCCGCTCGCGGTCCTCCAGGACGACGAGCTGCTCGCGCTCCTCCTGCGCCCGGGCCCGTTCGAGAGCCAGCGCCGCCTGCCCGGCGAAGCTCGACAGCAGCGTCGAGTCGTCCTCGTCGCCCATGGCGGCCCCGGCGACGATCAGCACGCCCTGGGGGAGGTCGGCGCCGGCCAGCGGGGCGGCCAGCGCGGGGCCGTCCGGAACGGGCACCGGCCAGTCGGCGACGTCGCGCAGGTCGGTGCCCTCGGTGCTCAGCGCGTCCACGTCCACGGAGAGCACCCGGCCGACCATCGTGTCCGCGCCGTCGGCGACCTCGATCGTGTACCGGGCGCCGGTCTCGTCGGCGAGCAGCACCAGCACCAGCTCCGCCTCGGAGATCTCGCGGGCGCGGCGGGCGATCAGCCGCAGCGCCTCCTGGCGGTTGACCGTGCCGAGCAGCACCGAGGTGATCTCCGCGGCCGCGGACAGCCACCGCTCGCGCCGGCGGGCCAGTGCGAACAGCCGGGCGTTGTCGATGGCGACGCCGGCCGCGGCGGCCAGCGCCACCACGATCTCCTCGTCGTCGTCGGTGAACTCGCCGCCGCCGTTCTTCTCGGCGAGGTAGAGGTTGCCGAAGATCTGGTCCCGGGTGCGCACCGGCACGCCCAGGAAGCTGTGCATCGGCGGGTGGTGCGGCGGGAAGCCGTACGAGCGGGGGTGCTGGGTGATGTCGCGCAGCCGTACCGGCTCCGGGTGGGTGATCAGCAGGCCCAGCACGCCCCGGCCGTGCGGCAGGTCGCCGATCTTCGCGCGCCCGGCGGGGTCGATGCCGTGCGTGATGAAGTCCGACAGGTCCTTGCGGTCCGGGCCGAGCACGCCCAGGGCGCCGTACTTCGCGCCGGCGAGGGAGCAGGCGGACACGACGATCCGCTCCAGCGTGCTGCGCAGGTCGAGGTCTCTGCTGATGCCGACGACGGCGTCCAGCAGCGCCCGCAGCCGCTCCCGGCTGGTCACCACCTCGCCGACGCGGTCGAGCATCTCCTGGAGCAGTTCGTCCAGCCGGACCCGCGACAGCGGCGAGAGTCCGAGCGAGGGCGGCTCGTTCATGCCCCGATGCTATCTAGATCGATCCGCGGACCACGAGGACGGGGCAGCCCGCGTGGTGCAGGAGCTGCAGGCCGGTCGAGCCGAGCAGGGTGTTGACGACCGTACCGTGGCCCCGGCTGCCGACCACCACCATGCGCGCGCTGTGCGACACCGCGACCAGCACGGCGGCCGGGCCGTCCGGTGACACCACGGCCTCGGCCTCGACCTCGGGGTACTTCTCGCGCCACGGCGCCACCTCGTGCTCCAGGCGTTCCAGCGCCTCGGCCTGCGCCCGGGGCACCGCGTTGTCGACGGCCGGGATGTCACCCACCCACAGCGGGACGGGAGACGTGTACGTCCGCACGATCGCCAGCGGCGCACCCCGGTTCGCGGCGGCCTCGAACGCGGCGCCGAGCACCCCGGAGGCGGCCGCGGAGTCGTCCACCCCGGCCACGACCGGTCCCGAGGCGGTCTCGGTACGGCCCCGGACGACCACCACGGGCACGGCGGCGTGCGTGGCGACCCGCTGGCTGACCGAGCCGAGCAGCAGGCTGGCGAACCCGCCGCGACCGCGGTTGCCGACGACGAGCAGCGCCGCGTCGCGCTGGTTGAGCAGCGCGGTGACCGCGTCGCCCGGCACGGCGTGCGCCTCGACCCGGATCCCGGACGCGGCGGCGGCGCGGGCCTGCACCACGGCGGCGTCGAGCACGGCGGTGGCGAGTCCCCGGTCGGTGTCCTTCGCGTCGAGCGCGGCCTCGTCCGGCCGGGACTCGTACGCGGCCACGATCCGCAGCGGCACGCCGCGGCGGGCGGCCTCCTTGGCGGCCCACCGGACTGCGGCCTCGCCAGGCGCGGCGCCGTCGGTGCCGACGACGATCGGGCGGGCGGTCGTGATGGCGGTCTCTTCCATGCCCTCATCGAACGCCGGCGCCCGGACATGCGGCAGGGACAGCGGTCATCGGGGCGGGGGCCGTTCGGCCCATCGACGACTTTTGTGCGTTGTCGGCGACACAGGACCTTAGACTCTTGGTGTCCAGGCCCCGGCCCAGGTAGGAAGTACACATGATCCGTGTCTTTCTGCTCGACGACCACGAGGTGGTCCGTCGCGGGCTCGCCGACCTGCTGCACGCCGCCGGGGACATCGAGGTGGTCGGTGAGTCGGGCTCCGCGCAGGAGGCGGCACGGCGCATCCCCGCGCTGCGGCCCGACGTGGCCGTGCTGGACGCGCGCCTGCCGGACGGCAACGGCATCGACGTGTGCCGCGACGTGCGGGCGGTGGACTCGTCGATCAAGGGCCTGATCCTCACCTCGTACGAGGACGACGAGGCGCTGTTCGCGGCGATCATGGCGGGCGCGTCGGGGTACGTGCTCAAGCAGATCCGCGGCACGGACCTGGTGGACGCGGTGCGCCGGGTGGCGTCCGGGCAGTCGCTGCTCGACCCGGCGGTGACCCAGCGGGTGCTGGAGCGGATCCGGCACGGCGTGGAGCAGCCCCGCGAGCTGGCCTCGCTGACCGACCAGGAGCGCCGCATCCTCGAGTACGTCGCGGAGGGGCTGACCAACCGCGAGATCGCCGGGAAGATGTTCCTCGCGGAGAAGACGGTGAAGAACTACGTCTCCAGCCTGCTGGCGAAGCTGGGCCTGGAGCGGCGCACCCAGGCCGCCGTGCTCGCCACCCGGCTGCTGGGCGAGCACCCGCACTGACGCGCCGCGGGCCTCAGCCGGCGGCGAGCACCAGCTCCCGGATCCTCGGCACGGTGTCGTCGGCGACGCCGAGCACCACGCGCGTCTGCCGTGCGGCGGAGGCGTCCTCCACGACCGCGCCACGACGGCCGTCGACCTCCACGCGCAGCCCGAGCATCGGGGCGTCGGAGACGTCGACGGCTCCCAGGAGCACCGCGGCGGCCAGGGGATCGTGCAGGGGCACGCGCCGTTCCCCGAGGACCGGCTCGTAGTAGTCGAAGTACCCGGTCAGCATGGCCGCCAGTGCCGTGCTCAGCGGCGTACCGTGTGCGCGCAGCGCCTCCTGGTCGGCGGCGCCGAACCGGTGCCGCATCGTCACGTCCAGCGGGACCAGGGTCACCGGCCAGGACGCCGCCAGCACCTCCGCGGCCGCCTCCGGGTCGACCGCGATGTTCGCCTCGCCGTGCCCGGTCACGTTGCCCGGCACCCGCACCGCGCCGCCCATGACGGTCACATCCCGGACCAGCTCGGGCAGGCGCGGTTCGCGCCGCAGCGCCATCGCCAGGTTCGTCAGCGGCCCGGTGGCCAGCACCCGCAGCTCACCCGGCCGGGCCCGAGCCAGCGCGAGCAACAGGTCAACGGCCGGCACGGGTACGGGGTCAGCCGCGGCGCGAGGCAGCTCGACCCCGCCGACGCCGTTGCCCCCGTGCACGACCGAGGCGTCGTGGGCCCCCGAGCCGTCGAGCGCGTGCCGGGCACCGACCGCCACGGGCACGCCGCCCCGCCCGCCCAGCGCGAGCAGGTCGAGCGTGTTGCGGGCGGCCTGGTCCGCGCCGGTGTTCCCGGTGACCGTCCCGGCGCCGAGCAGCTCGGCGTGCGGGGTGCCGAGCAGCAGCGCGATCGCCAGCGCGTCGTCCACGCCGGTGTCGCAGTCCAGGTAGATCGGGTCGCTCACACGGTCTCCCTCGGGTTGGGCGGCCGCGGCTGCGGGTAGGTACGCGGCCCATGACGGAGTACGGAATCCATTGTTCCCATGAGCAGATCCCGCCCGCCGATCTTCTCTCAGCCGTGATAGCCGCCGAACGGGCGGGGTTCGACGCGGCCATGTGCTCGGACCACTTCTCGCCGTGGAGCGCGCGGCAGGGACAGTCCGCCTTCGCCTGGTCGTGGCTCGGGGCAGCGCTGCAGGCCACGAACCTGTCGTTCGGCGTGGTGAACGCGCCGGGGCAGCGCTACCACCCGGCCATCATCGCGCAGGCGATCGGGACGCTCGGCGCGATGTACCCCGGCCGCTTCTGGGCGGCGCTGGGCACGGGCGAATACAGCAACGAGCACATCACCGGTGACCCGTGGCCGCGCAAGGAGGTCCGCAACGCCCGCCTGCGCGAGTGCGTCGACGTGATCCGTGACCTGCTGGCCGGCGAGGAGGTCACCCGCGACGGGCTGGTCACGGTGGACCGGGCGCGGCTGTGGACGCGCCCGCCGGAGCCGCCGCCGCTGATCGGCGCGGCGGTCAGCACCCAGACGGCCGCCTGGTGCGCCGAGTGGGCGGACGGGCTGGTCACGGTCAACGCGCCGGAGGAGAAGCTGCGCGCGATGATCTCGGCGTACCGCGACGCCGGCGGCCGCGGACCGGTCTGCCTGCAGGTGCATCTGAGCTGGGCGGCGACCGAGGCGGAGGCCGAGGAGATCGCGTACGACCAGTGGCGCAGCAACATCTTCCCGCCGCCGGTCTGCTGGGACCTGGAGACCGCCGAGCACTTCGACGTGGTGTCACAGAACGTCACGGCCGAGCAGGTGCGCTCGGTGGTCAACGTCTCCGCCGATCTCGACCGGCACACCGCCTGGCTGCGCGGGTACGCCGATCTCGGTTTCGACCGCATCTACCTGCACCATGTCGGCCAGGACCTGACCGGCTTCGTGGAGACGTTCGGCGCGAAGGTGCTGCCCGCGCTGCGCTGAGCCGCTATGCCGTCGTGGACAGCGGGTTGTAGCCGTCGGCGCGCTCCTGACCGGACAGGTCGCCGATCGCGGCCATGATCCGGTCGGTCGCGTCGCGGCGGGCCCGCCCCGCGCTGCCGGTGGGCGGTGGGAAGCACAGCGGCGTGCCGAAGCGCACCGTCACCCGGCGCGGCCGCGGCATCCGGGCGCCCACCGGCTGCACCTTGTCGGTGCCGATGACGGCCACCGGCACCACCGGAGCGCCGGTGGCCAGCGCCAGCCAGGCGACGCCGGTGCGGCCCCGGTACAGGCGTCCGTCGCGGGAGCGGCTGCCCTCCGGGTGGATGCCGAACGCCCGCCCCTGATCGAGCACCGTACGCGCGGTCTCGAGCGCCGCCTGCGCCGCGCGGTGGGCGCCCCGCGGCACCGCGATCGCGTCGACGCCGGTCAGGATCGTGCGGGTCAGCCGGCCCACCGGTCCCGGGCGGGTGAAGTACTCCTGCTTGGCCAGGAACGCCACCGGCCGCGGCGCGACCAGCGGGATCAGGAAGCTGTCGATGAAGGACAGATGGTTCGCGGCCAGGATCACCGCGCCGCGGCGGGGGACGTTGTCGCGGCCCTCGACGACCGGCCGGAACGCCAGGCGGCACACCGGGACCAGGGCGGGACGCACGACGTGGGGGAGCAGCATCAGTCCCCCACGTACGCGTCGACGGCCGCGCACAGCAGGGTGTCGGCGTCGCCGGAGTCGACGACCTCGAGGCTGCCCCACAGCGAGAGCTGTGCGATGCCGTGCAGGGTGGCCCAGAAGGCGCCGGAGCGGGCCGCCGCGCCGGGCCGGTCGGGCAGCAGGTCCACGAGGATGCCGAACAGCGGCTTGCTCGCGGCCCGCAGGCCCTCCTGGTTCCCGCGCAGCAGTTCGTGGCGGAACATCAGCTCGAACATGCCGCGCTCGGTGCGGGCGAAGTCCAGATACAGCCGTCCGAGGGCCAGCAGGTCGCGGTGCGGGTCGCCGTGCCGGTCGAGGCGGTCGATGCGGGCGCTGAGCCGTTCGTAGCCGATCCGCGCGACGGCGGCGAGCAGGTCGCGGTGGGTCGGGAAGTAGCGGCGGGGTGCCCCGTGGGAGACGCCGGCGCGGCGCGCGATCTCGCGCAGCGACAGGGCCGCGGTGCCCTGCTCGGCCACCAGGCCGACACCGGCCGCGACGAGGCGGGAGCGGAGGTCGTCGGGCATGGACAGTGTCTACCAGGTCCGCGTAGACACTGTCTACGCCGGGTCAGAGGTCGAGCTGGTAGAGCACCGACCAGTGGGTGGGCACGTAGCCCAGCACGTCGTTGACCCGCCGCATCGCGACGTTGCTGTCCGCCGTGTCGGTGAGCAGGCCCGCGACGTCCGGATGTGCCTGCCGCACGTGCAGGATCGCGGCCGCCTTCATCCACCGCGCGAGGCCACGGCCGCGATGCTCGGGAAGCACCCCGGTGCCGTAGTGCTGGGCATCGCCCGTGCCCTTGCCGGGCACGACCAGCTCGGTGAACCCGACGACGCTGCCGTCGTCCTCGCGGATCGCCGCCACGGTGCACAGGACGTCGCCCCGCCGGTCTATCGCGGCGGCGATGGCGCGTACCCGGTCGACGTCCCACGCCTCGGCGGCGACGTCGGTCTCGTCCATCGGCATGTCGTCCATCGCCCGCCGCGAGGCGGCGAACGACGGCGCCAGGTCGCCCGCGACCGTGCCCTCCCAGCTCTGCAGCCGGTAGCCGGGGTGCGGCTCGCCGGCGAGCCGCGCGAGCCGGGCCAGGTCGGCGTCGGTCATCGCGAGCCGGGCGAAGGTGAGGTTGAGGACCGGGCGCATCCCGCGGGCCGCCAGGAAAGGTGATCCGCCCGCGACCGGGCCGGCGGTGACCGAGCGCCGGCCCAGCTTCCGGGCGGCCGCGGCCGCCGCCTCGAACAGGGCCGTGCCGACGCCGTGGCCGCGCTCGGCCGGATGGACCGACACGTCGAGCTCGGCCCGGTGATCGGCCCCGGGGACCGTGGGGACCCGCAGATACGCCACCCCCAGCGGATGCCCCTCCGCCGCGGTGGCCAGCCAGGACAGCCGGTACGACGAGGAGCCGGGCTCGGTCTCACGCAACGCTGTGATGTGCACGCCCTATTGTCGCGCGCCCGGAGGCCGGGGAAGCGCTTCCCACGCGCAACCGGTTCCGGGCCGCCGAACTGACCACCGGTCAAGGGAAAGCGCTCTCTCGCCAGCGAACCTTTCGCCATCCTTAACTCCGTCGATGCGTGCTTGACCGCGTCCGCTTCGCCGCGATTGAGTACCCGACTGTTAAGTGCCTTTCCGGTTCCCCGCCCCCACCCGGAGTCCCCATGCGTAGCTCCCCCCGCCGCGCGGTGCTCGCCGCCGGCACCCTCGCCCTGGCCGTCCTCGCCACCGTCGGCGTGCGCTTCACCGCCGACGCCGCCACCGCGGCTGCCCCCGCCGCTTTCTCCCACCCCGGTGTGCTGGTCAGCCGGGCCCAGCTCGATTTCGTCAAGGGCCGGGTCGCCGCCGAGGCCCAGCCCTGGCTCGGCGCGTACGAGCAGATGAAGGCCAGCCGGTACGCGTCCCTGTCGCGGACGCCGAAGCCCCGCGCGACCGTCGAGTGCGGCTCGTACTCCAACCCGAACAACGGCTGCACCGACGAGCGCGAGGACGCCATCGCCGCGTACACCGACGCGCTGACCTGGTACATCACCGGCGACACCGCGTACGCGAAGAAGTCGATCGAATTGATGGACGCCTGGTCGGCGACCATCCGCAACCACACCGACAGCAACGCCCCGCTGCAGACCGCGTGGGCCGGATCGGTGTGGCCGCGCGCCGCCGAGATCATCAGGCACGCGTACGGCACCTGGCCGAACCAGGCCCGCTTCGCCACCATGCTGCGCGACGTCTACCTGCCCGTGGTCATCCCCGGCAGCCACAGCAACGGCAACTGGGAGCTGTCGATGATGGAGGCCGCCGTCGGCATCTCCGTCTTCCTCGACGACCGCTCCAGCTACGACCGGGCCGTCGCGCGGTTCAAGCTGCGTGCCGCCTCGTACATCTACATCGCCACGGACGGCGCCCAGCCGAAGTACCCGCCGGCCGGCGGCATCGACACCCCCGCCGAGCTCGTCGGCTACTGGCAGGGGCAGAGCACCTTCGTCGACGGGCTCGCCCAGGAGACCTGCCGCGACTTCACCCACACCGGGTACGGCATCTCGGCCATCGCGCACGTCGCTGAGACCAGCCGCATCCAGGGCGGCGACCTCTACCCCGAACTGCAGGACCGGCTGCGGCACGCGCTCGGCTTCCACACGAAGTACGAGAACGGTACGGCGGTGCCGTCGAGCATCTGCGGCGGCAGCGTCGACAAGGGCCTCGGGCCGGTCACGGAGGTCGCGTACAACGCCCTGCACAACCGGATGGGCATCGCGATGAGCAACACCGAGACGTACACGGTCGCCAAACGGCCGCAGGGCAGCAACAACCTGTTCGTCGCGTGGGAGACGCTCACCCACGCGAACAACCCCGCCTGATCCCCCTCTCCCGCAAAGGTTCCCCGCATGAATCCCCGTGGAAAACGGCGGCTGATCGCCGTCCTCGCCTCGGCGGCCGTTGCCGGCGGCCTCGGCGTCGCCGGCGTCACCACCGCGCTGGCCGCCACCACCGGCACGGTCGTCAGCTCGGCCAACGGCAAGTGCCTCGACGTGACCGACGGCTCCACCGCCAACGGCACGCTGCCCCAGATGTGGTCCTGCGCGAGCGGACCCAACCAGACCTGGACGTACGGCGACGACCAGTCGCTCAAGGGCCTCGGCAAGTGCCTCGACGTGGTGAACGGCGCCACGAACGACGGTGCGGCCGTGCACCTGTGGGACTGCTACGCCGGGCTCACCAGCCAGCAGTGGACGTACACAGCGAGCCACGACCTGGTGAACGTCAAGGCGAACAAGTGCCTGGACATCAAGGACAACAACCTCGCCGACGGCGCGAAACTGCAGATCTGGAGCTGCTCCGGCGGCGCCAACCAGAAGTGGACCGTCGACGGCGCCACCACGCCGCCGACCGTCCCGCCGGGCAGCGGCGACCCGGACCTCGGGCCGAACGTCACGATCTTCGACCCGTCGATGTCCGCGTCGACGATCCAGAACAAGCTCAATGCGGTGTTCAACCAGCAGGTGAGCAACCAGTTCGGCACCCAGCGGTACGCCCTGCTGTTCAAGCCGGGCAGCTACAACGTGGACGCGAACGTCGGCTTCTTCACCCAGGTCGCCGGTCTCGGTCTCAGCCCCGACCAGGTGACCGTCAACGGCCGGGTGCACGTCGAGGCCGACTGGTGGCCGGACGGCTCGCAGAACGCCACACAGAACTTCTGGCGCTCCGCCGAAGGGCTGTCGGTGAACCCGGCCGGCGGCCTCGACCGGTGGGCCGTCTCGCAGGCGGCGCCGTACCGGCGGATGCACGTGCGCGGCAACCTCGCGCTGTCCGACGGCGGCTGGTCGTCCGGCGGGTTCATGTCCGACACGAAGATCGACGGTCAGATCCAGTCCGGCTCGCAGCAGCAGTGGCTGACCCGCAACTCGCAGATGGGCAGCTGGTCCGGCTCCAACTGGAACCAGGTGTTCGTCGGCGCTCAGGGCGCCCCGGCGAACAGCTTCCCCTCGCCGCCGTACACGACCGTCGGGCAGACGCCGAAGGTCGCGGAGAAGCCGTACCTGTACGTCGACGCCGGCGGCACCTACCAGGTGTTCGTCCCGTCGGTGCGCAGCAACTCGTCCGGCACCACGTGGGCGAACGGCACCCCGGCGGGCACGTCGCTGCCGCTCAGCAGCTTCTACGTGGTCAAGCCCGGCGACACCGCGGCGAGCATCAACGCGGCCCTCGCGTCCGGCAGGAACCTGCTGGTCACGCCGGCCACGTACCACCTCAGCGCGCCGATCAACGTCACGCGGGCGAACACCGTGGTGCTGGGGCTGGGCCTGGCCACGTTCGTACCCGACAACGGCGTCACGGCGATGACCGTCGCGGACGTCGACGGCGTCCGCGTGGCGGGTCTGCTCTTCGACGCCGGCACCACCAACTCGCCGGTGCTCATGGAGGTGGGCCCGAGCGGCGCATCCGCCGACCACGCGGCGAACCCGACGGTGCTGTCCGACGTGTTCTTCCGCATCGGCGGGCAGATCGCCGGCAAGGCGTCGGTCTCGCTGCGGATCAACAGCGACGACGTCATCGGCGACCACGCCTGGATCTGGCGCGCCGACCACGGCAACGACCGCACGTACGGCTGGACGATCAACACGGCGGCCAACGGGCTGATCGTCAACGGCGACGACGTCACGTTCTACGGCCTCTTCGTCGAGCACTACCAGCAGTACCAGACGATCTGGAACGGTGAGAACGGGCGCACGTACTTCTACCAGAACGAGATGCCGTACGACCCGCCGAACCAGTCCGCGTACATGAACGGCTCGACCCAGGGCTGGGCGGCGTACAAGGTGGCCGATTCGGTCACCAACCACCAGGCGTGGGGTCTGGGCAGCTACTGCTTCTTCAACGTCGATCCGGCAGTGGCGAACGCCCGCGCCTTCGAGGTCCCGGCCAAGCCGGGCATCAAGTTCACGAACATGGTCACCGTGTCGCTCGGCGGCACCGGCACGATCTCGCACGTGATCAACACCAAGGGCGCCGCGGTCAACAGCGGCCACCAGGTCGAGAACCTGGTCAGCGGTCCCTGACGTCTCCTGCGCGCCGCGGTCCGCCCGGAACACCCGGGCGGGCCGCTGCCGTCTCTCCGCTGCCCGTCCGGGGCGCTTGGGCGGGCCGCTGCCGTCTCACCGCTGCCCGTCCGGGGCGCTTGGGCGGGCCGCTGCCGTCTCACCGCTGCCCGTCCGGGGCGCTTGGGCGGGTCGCCGCCGTCTCACCGCTGCCCGTCCGGGGCGCTTGGGCGGGCCGCTGCCGTCTCACCGCTGCCCGTCCGGGGCGCTTGGGCGGGTCGCTGCCGTCTCACCGCTGCTTGTTGTACTTGCGCTTCGCCCACACGTACGCGACGAGCGCGATGCCGGCGCACCAGGCCGCCGACGCCGCCAGGTCGGCGCCGACCGGGGTGCCGGCGAGCAGCCCGCGGACGGTCTCCATGACGGGTGGCCGCCGTGGCCGCCGTCGCCCTCAGCGCGAGGAACACGTCGTCGAGGTCCTGCGTGTGCATCCCCCCGCAAGCCGCCCGGCCCGGTGAAGGTGAGGCTGACGTGGCCGCCTGATCATGCCGCTTCGCGGCCGGGCGCGCGGACGATGGCGATGTTGCCGAACGACGTGCGGGCGCGCACCTCGACCTTGTCCTCGCCGGGCTCCGCCGCGCCACCCTCGGACAGCTGGTTGAGCACCTTGCCGAACGAGGTGTGCAGGTCGAGGTACGCCGCGGTGCCGCGGGCGACGCCGACCTGCAGCTCACCGACGGCGGTCTGCACGGAGACGGTGCCGCGGACGACCTCCTCCACGCGGACGCTGCCGTTGGCCGTGGAGGCGACGAGGTCTCCGTCGGCGTGGCCCACGATGATGTCGCCGTTGGCCGCCTTGACGTTGACGTCACCGGCGACCCAGTCGACGCGGCTGTCGCCGTTGGAGTTGCGCACCACCGCGGAGCCGCGGACGGCGCCGACGTGCAGACTGCCCGAGGCGGTGCTCGCGTGGGTGTCACCGTCGGCGCTCTGCACCACGATCGTGCCGCTGGCCGTGTCGAGGTGGAGCGGGCCGGTGTGCTCCAGCCGTACGTCGCCGGTCGCGGTCTTGATCCGGGTCTCGCCCAGCGTCCCGGTGCAGTGGAATGCGCCGACCGCGGCACCCGCGTGCAGCCGCGACCCGGTCGGGACGGCGATCTGCACGTCGATCGCGCCGGTCCTGCCGAACATGCCGAGGCTGCGCGGCTTGGGGGTCTTCACGAGCAGCGCGCCGTCGGCGTACTCGACGCGGGTCTGCTCGGCGGCGCGGACGTCGGAGTCGGAGGCGGGGTTGCTGGGGCGCACGTCGACGACGGTGTCCGGGCGGTCGCTCGCGGCGATCCGGACGTCGGCGGCGATCAATTCGAGCGTGGCGGTGATGGGCCGGGGGGTGTCGAAGGTAGGCATGGTGGTCCCTTCGGTGGCGGTGGCGGTGGCGGTGGCGGTCAGGAGGTGGAAGGGGAGTCAGCGGGCCCAGCCGGTGTACCGCTCCCCGCCGAAGGCTGCGCGCGAGGTGGCCGGCGGGGGCGTCTGCTGGACCGCCGAGTTGGCGGCGCGAACGAGCCAGGCGTTCACGGAGAGGCCGTCGCGTGCGGCGGCCTGCTCGATGCGCGCCTTGAGCTGATCGGAGAGGCGGAAGTTGATCCGGGAGACACCGCCCTCGTCGTCCGGGGGTGGCGGCGGTGGTGCCGCGGTGGCACCATATAGCGCCACGTGCGGGTGTGGCGCCTCCGCCGGGGCGGGGGAGACGACGAACGCGGGGTCGCCCGACCGCAGGTGCAGCTCCACCGACCCCGGAGCCAGATCCCGGGTGATCTCGTCCGCCGCTGCGGACAGGGCGTCCAGCAGTGCCAGCCGGAAGGCCGACTCCATCGGCGTGGTCAGGCGTTCGGCCAGCTCGCGGGCGTCGGGCCCGCCCAGCTCGGCGGCCGCCGCGAGTTCCTCCCGCAGCCGTGAGACGTACGTCGTCAGATCCATGGCACCACTATGGCATCATGTTGGCGTCATCGCAATGCCGAAGATGCTGTGGTCAGTGCCGCGGAGGCAGGGGTGCGCGGCCGCAAGGGCCACATCGAGCGCTACCGCCGCGACGACAACTACTCGTTCGCCCTGCCGGGCCACCGGTTCGGCCGGGGCGTCGACGAGCGCACGGCCGCCGTCTTCGGCCGTAGCACGTTCGAGGCCGACGTCATCCTGGCCGGGCAGGAGGTGTCGAAGGCCGAGGCGCTGCTGGCCGACGCCGTGGGCGGTCGCGAGGCCATCTTCACCGCGTTCGGCGGCGCATGGTTCAGGGAGGCCGCGAGCTGGTGGACTCCGCCCTCGATCGGGCCGGCACCTGAGCGCGCACCTCCGGGACAGGTCATGAACCCGCGGGACGCGTACTTCGCCGAGACCGAGCAGGTCGCCGACCCGGTCGGGCGGATCGCCGGGATGATCAGCCCGTACCCGCCCGGCATCCCGGCGATCCTGCCGGCGAACGGTTCGACGCCGCGGTGATCGACTACCTGCGTACGGGCCTCGCGGCCGGGATGACGCTGCCGGACGCCGCCGACCCGACGCTCGAGACCTTCCGCGTGGTCCGCTGAGGATCGTCACACCGCATCCGGCGCGGCCCAGGAAGTGTCGTACCGGGCTGCCATAGTGCCCGCCATGGATTGGGCAGCCTGGCACGACGACTACGACGACCCGGGAAGCGCACTCGCCCGCCGCCTGGCCTGGGTGCAGGCGGCGATCCGGACCTGGCTGGCCGCCGCGCCGCCGGGGCCGCTGACGGTGGTCAGCCTGTGCGCCGGGCAGGGAAGGGACCTGATCGGAGCCCTAACCGCGCACCCCCGCGCCGCGGACGTCCACGCCCGGCTCGTGGAGAAAGATCCGCGCAACATCGCGTACGCGAGGAAGGCCGCGCATGCCGCCGGGCTGACCGGGATCGAGGTGATCCAGGGCGACGCCGGCCTCACCGATCAGTGGGGTGACGTCGCGCCGGCGCACCTGGTGCTGGCATGCGGCGTATTCGGCAACATCTCCGACGCGGACGTCTCGGCCACGATCTCGGCGTGCGCCGCGCTGTGCCACGAGGGCGGCACCGTGGTGTGGACCCGGCACCGGCGGCCGCCGGATCTCGTACCCGTCATCTGCGAATGGTTCGAGACGCGGGGGTTCGATCGGGTGGCGGTGACGGGTGACGGTTTCGGGGCCGGGGTGCACCGGCGGGTGCTGCCCGCGGCCCGGCTGGCGCCCGGGGTGCGGATGTTCACGTTCCGGGACCGGCGCTGACGGCGTCCGCGAGGGGTCACCCGCCCGCGCACAAGACAAAGGCCCCCGTGCTGTCAGCCGTGGGCCTTTGCGAAATGACTCGATGGTCTTTTTGTGATGATGCTTTTCCTGCTTCGGACTATTCCGCACGCAATACTTCAACCTTAAGTACCTTCGAGTACCACGAGTCTAGGCAGCGCCGGAACCGGCGGGCAAGGATGACGAGGCTCCTGTCCGCAAGTAGACGAATCGGCTGGTCGCTCGCAGGGTGTTGAGGTAGGTGTACGGTCGCGCGGATTCGGCCGCCAGTTCCCTCGGTGTCAGCAGGTGCAGGTCGACCGCGATCGGGAAGTCGCGCAGTGCCTCGTGCAGCTCGCGGTCACGCAGCCACCGCGAGGCGGTGAACGGCCCGATCACCAGGAGGTCGATGTCGCTGTGCCGGTGGGCGGTGCCCTTGACCCACGAGCCGAAGAGGATTATCTCGTCCGGGTCGCAGTGGCTGACGATGACGTCGACCACGGTGGCCAGCGCCGGGGCCAGGGCGCCGGTCATGACGTGGTGAACGCGACGACCAGGTAGGCCTCCTTCAGGTCGTCGAGCGGGAGTGAGCGGAAGTCGGTCGCGCCGGCGCGCCGGACCTTGAGGGCCAGCGGTCCCAGGAGGTTCTGCGGTGGTGCCACCGGATCGACGATGAGGTGGTGTGCCGCGTCCGGCCCGCCGAGCCGGGGCATCACGTGGGAGGCGGGCTGGGCCGCACCGGCGTACGTCAGGTTCACCTCGTAGCTGTCCGGGTGTGCGCTGTCCACGATCAGGTCGAGCCTGGTGATCTTGACGGTGGTGGCGGTGCGGGCCCGGAACGGCAGGTGTCTGCGCTCCAGCGTGACCACGAGCTCCTGGTCCTCGCCGGCCCGAGGGGACAGGAAGCGCTGCCACTCGCCGGGGAACTCCCGGTTGAGCACGAACAGCCGGGTGCCCGCCTTGGGTACCACCGTCGCGAGGTTGGCCCGGGCCGCCTCGACCAGGGCGGTGCTGCCAGGTTCGGCGGTGTAGCGCACGTGCAGGACCACGTCCGAGACGGTGTCGAGGTCGAACTGGTTGTGCGCGGGCGGCAGGTCGATCGTCCACGTGCTCACCGCGCCGGCTCCCTCGAACGGCAGGAACCGGTCGTCGTGGAAGTCGAGCTCGAAGGTGCCGCTGTCGTTCTGGGCGTGGCTGGTGGCGATGGAGGTGATCGGCGCGTTCATGGCCGCGAACCGCTCGTCGGCCGGGGCGAGCGGGTCGCCGTAGCCACCGGTGACGCCGTCCTTGACCCGTACCCCGTCGCCGGTCAGCGACAGGGTGCAGTTGACGCTGGTGTACGGCCCGGCGACGCAGGGAATGCTGATCGAGATCGCAGTGATGCGCCGGCGCAGGTGGCCCGGGTAGTCCAGGTCGTACAACCATTCCGGCAGCGTCACCCGGCAGGTGCCGGTGGTCTTCAGGGTCAGCAGCGCGAGCGGGTCGACCTGGGCGAGCGAGACGTTCTTGCTGATCTCGAAGGTCCGGGTGTTGCGTTCGAACCACGCCGCCTCCATGCGGCGCAGGTCGTTGGCGAGCCGATCGCCGGCCAGCAACCCCTTCTTCAACCCGTCCCAGTATCCGAACTGGACGAACGTGAGGGTGTCGTCGCCCAGCTCGTACCGCATCGCCGTCTCGGCGCGCTTGGCCATGTCGAAGGCGAGCTGGTAGCCCTGGAAGTACACCGTGCTGATCTGTCGCAGCATCCAGTCGTAGAGCTGGCGGCTGGAGTACTTCGAGCGCAGATAGTCCTCGACCCCGCGCGCCTGCTCGATCTGCGTCTCCTGACCGGCCAGGTCGGCCTCGGCGATGGCCACCCGGACCTTGGCCGCCTCGATCTGCGCCAGCAATTGGTTGACCTCGAGCCCGGCCTGGTTCTTCTGGAACTCCCACTCCTCGGCGCGGCGCTGGTATCCGCCCATCGTGGTCGCCATGCCGGCCCACTTCTCGGCGGCGGCGGCGATCGCCGAGATCGTGGCCACCGCGCACTCGGCGGCCTTGGAGAACTTGACGCCGTCGGGCGTGTCGGCGGCCGCGACCGGTGAGCCGCCGAAGCCGGAGGCGCCGATGGTGAACTTGGGGATGAAGGTGAGGCCGCCCGCCAGCGTGTAGCCGAGCGCGATGGCCGTCTGGGCCAGGGTGGCGATGCCGCTGAGGGTCAGGGCGGTGCCTTCCCAGACGTTGATGTACTCGCGCCCGCCGTAGTACTCGATCCGCCCCTCGGCCGTCTCCCTGGTGCGTTCGAGCGCCGCCTGGTTGTGTTCGGCCTCCTTGACCTGCAGCCGCTTGATGTCGAGGCCGGCGTTCAGCAGCCGCACCTCGTTCGAGGCGCGGATGAGCTCCAGCGCCTCGGCGTCGCCCCGCTCGATCGCGGTGAGCAGCCGGTCCCCGAGGGTGCGCACGTCCTGCGTCAGCTCCAGGGCTTTCTGGATGAGGACCCGGGAGCGGTACTGGCTGGACGGGGTGCCGCCGGCGCCGAGCACCGTGTCCAGGTCGACGCCGGCCGCCGCGGCCTGAACCAGCACGGCGGGATCGATCGGCGGCTCGAACAGCGGCAGCTGCCGGACGATGCCGCGGATGTTCATACAGTTGCGGATCTTCCAGAGCCGGTCCGCGACCAGGTTCCAGTATTCGAGCAGGTCGTGATTCTGCGGGATGCCGAAGTACGAGACCGTCAGTAGCGGCATCGGCTCGGTGCCGTCGGTGCGGATGACCTGGACCGGGGAGTCGGCCAGGTTCTCCATGAGGATCTCGATCTTCTGGTTCCCGAACGGGTCCAGCGCGCCGTCGGCGGTCAGCTCGTTGTACGACCGGTCGGTGCGGTTCACGTCCGGGACGGTGACTGGCCGGGGGCCCAGGATCTCGGAGGCGAGCAGGTAGAGCGTGGTGGCCTCGTTGATGGACTCGATGGTGTCCTGCCGGAACAGCTGATCGCCCCACGCGATGAGGTTGTCGATGTACCGCATGACCACGGTCTTCTGGTACGCCACCGGGCGGTAGCGGGCGATCAGGTGCGGCTTGAACGGGTTGTTCTTCCACGCTCGCAGCTGGTCGAGGTTGGCGCCGACGTCCCGGAGCAGTTCCTCGATGCGCTGCCGGCGGTACTGTTCGCTGTTCTGTTCGTGGAAGGGACGCGTGACCCAGAAACGCTGGGGCGACTCGATGCCGTCGGTGCTGGTGGGGTCGAAGACGAAGTGGAACCAGCGTAGGGCCTCCTCGAAGCGCTGGTTCTGCATCAGCTTCGTGGCGATCAGCAACGGGGCGTGGAAGAAGATCTCCCAGTTGTACTGGCTGTAGGCGCCGTCGAGCTCGAAGTCCACCACGTCGCTCGCGGCCGTCGAGCGTGACTGTGCGGACGGTGTTGGCGCGTAGCCGGCGAAGCTGTAGCTGTTACCGGGAGAGTAGGACTGCGGCGAGACCTGGATCTTTCGGTTGAGCAGCCCGTCGAGCCCGGAACGCTTCAGCTCCCGCAGGAACAGCGCCGAGTACGGGTGGTAAAAGGGCGTGAAGTCGTACCGGAGTCGTTGCAGTGTCTTGTTGTAGCCCATCAGCACCGTGCGCCAGTGCGGCTTGATGAAGAACGACCGCTGCGGGTCCTGGTAGATCATCGGGGGTGGGAAGGCGACCGCCTCGTCGAACTGCAGGCCGTGCTGGGAGAAGACGAGTTCGAACGGAGCCCGAGCGGCACGCAGGAGCGGCACGCTGCCCGCGCCTTCCAGGACGTTGAGGACGTTCGGGTTGGCCACCCGGGTGTTGTTGCGCAGCCGGGTGTACTCGAAGTGCATCCCGGCCGGCAGCACCGTGCGCGGCATGGTCTCGCGGCCACCGACGGCGCGTCCGATCGCCGCGCCGTCCGGCCCGAACGTGGTGCTGACCCAGGTGTGCGAGTCGGTCGCGGTGAGGTCGTCGGAGACGATCCCGCCCGCGTTCTTGAGGTGGTACCGGCCGCTGAGGCCCTTCATGCGGGTGCCGGCCACCGCTCCGTCGAAAAGGAACGACGAGGAGTGCCACGGGCGGCCGGACTCGTCGTACGCCGTGGCGGTGAGGCGCTGTCTCAGACCGGTGTACGGGTCGGTGAACTGGGCGCCGTTGAACTCGGCCGAGGTCGAGATGTAAACGTCCAGCCACAGCATGTTCTCCCTGGAGCGGTACCGCGGTCGCAGGTTGTAGGAGTGCAGCGGTCGTTGCCACGGATGCAGCAACCGCTCACGCGACAGTTTCTTCGCGGTCCAGCCGTCCTCCTTGCGCATCGTCCAGGCGAGTTGCAGCTCCAGCTGGGTGGACGGGTCGGGGGTGTCCTGCGGTTTGGCGCTGGGCTGCGCGGCCGGCTGCTTGCGCGGCTTCTGCGGCTTCTCGGTGAACACGAGCCAGAAGACGTACAGGGTCCGGTTGTAGATCACCGGGATGGCGTGGTCGCCGCCGATCTCGACGTCGATGCGCTCCCACGGCGACCAGGTGCCGTAGTTGAGGTCGTGCTGCCGGTAGAAGTAGACGGCGGGGTCGGCCTTCGTCCGCCCGATGACGTGCAGCCGGTTGATGTTCGGTTGCAGGTTGTCGTACGGGTTGTCGTCGTCGACCTCGTAATAGACGCCGGTGACCTCCAGCCGGGCCACCTCGTGAACCTTCTCCAGGTAGTGCCGCAAGGCCGCCTCAGCCGCGGCGTCGGTGATCTCGGCCTGCAGCAGCTCGCTCTCCAACTCGTCGAAGAACGGGGTCTTGTCGTCGCGCAGCTCCGGCTGGATCCAGTTCTCCGGGTACAGGAAGACCTTGCGGTTGGCTTCCCAGACCCGGTAGTTCTTCATCCACCGCCATTGCTTCCAGCTGTCCAGCGAGACGGTGTCGGCGAGCGCGGCCCGCGACACCTGGACGAACGCCTGCTCTTGATTGAGGAAGCACCGCTGGACGAACATCTGGGTGGCGCTGATCGCCTGCTTGGTCCGGGAGGTGAGCTGGCAGGCGCTCATCTGCACGTCGATCAGCACCCAGGCGAGCAGGTCGTCGGCGTCCTTCCAGCGCCGCGGGTTGGGCCACTGCCTGCCGTTCACCGTGACCGCCTCGTCCTCGGTACGCAGCGAGTTCTCGACCAGCCAGGCGGTGAGCGCGTCGCGCTTGCGCTCGCGCAGGCCGTCGACCAGCGGTGTGACCGTGGTCAACCAGGCGCCGGTCGTGTAATGCGCCTTGGCGGCCTGGCGAACCTGCTGGGCGGTGGTGAACTGGGCGTCGCCGGTGTCCCGGTCGCGATCGGCCCAGGCCAGCAGCTGGGCGGCGGTGACACCGACGCGGCGGATCGCATGGAAGCAGTCCTCGAGGCGGCGGTACGTCTCCACCGACCGGTACGAGGAGGCGGGGCCGTGCGTGAAGCCGAGCCCGGTGTGCAGGTCCTCCAGGTCCGCCCGGTTCCAGCCGGTGAGGGCGCTGAGGCCGTCCAGCACGGCGGCGCCGGGCGAACCGGCGTCGCGGGCCAGGTCGAGCAGCGCGGTCAGGGACGTTCCCTCCGGTGCGGGGTGCGCGTCCCGGAAGCGCACGAAGTGGTGCAGGGCGAGCCAGCGGCCGTACAGCGGTGCCGCCGGTGCCGTGTCGACCGGCAGGTCGGCGGGGCTCAGGGCGCCGACCGCCGCGGCGTTGCCGAGGTACCAGACGACCTCGGCGGGGTCCGTGATCCGGTGCAGCGTGAGCAGGACGGCGGCCTTGTGCAGCCGGCGGTAGCTGCGGAACAGGGGCCCGAACGTGGCCTTGTCGATCGGGTTGGTGTGGGCGCCGTCGGGGCCGGTGGCGGTCAGGGCGGCGTCGAGGAAGCGGTCGAGGACCCGGCTCCCGCCGTCGTCGAGGCCGTCGAGCAGCGCTGCGGCCTGACCGTCGGTGAGGGCCAGCGCGGTGGCGACCGCCGCGATCACCTGACCGCGCGGCTCGGCGGCGGGATTGCTGCGCAGGCTTTCGCGGATCGTGCCGATCTGCTGGGCGACGACCTCGTCGCGCAGACCGTGGGCGGAGTCGGGCCGCGCGTTGAGCAGGTGGTCCAGCGCCCCGATCGCGATGCCGCCGGCGGCGATCGCGTCGGCCTGGCTGATCGTGTCGAGGGTCTGCGCGACGGTCGCGAACGGGTCGTCGATGCCGGCCAGGTCGAGCATCGTGACCAGGTCCGGCGCGCGCATCCCCAGCCCGCCGGCCAGGGCGGCGTAGCCGGCCAGCGTGGAGAGATTGGCGACGGTGAGCGCGCCGTCGGTGCGCGCCAGCAACGGGGTGAGGTCGACGTCGCTGACGCCGAGAGCGGCGACCAGGGCGGGCCGGTGATCGGCGAGCTGCGGGTCGCCGGCGATCGGCAGGTCGAATGCGGCGTCGGCCGGGTTGGCGATCGTCGGGTTCCGGAAGCGGCGGCTGTAGGCGGACCGGACCACCTTCTGCCGGTCCTCGGGGACCGGATGATCGGCGGTCGGCAGTTCGCCGTACATGGCCAGCACCGTCTCGACGTCGACGCGCAGGCGGGACTGGATCTCGCGGACCCGCATCAGGCGCACGAGGGTGTCGCCGTCCAGGTTGCCGCCGCCGATCTTCGCGGCGCGGATCAGCAGGTCCAGTTCCCCCATCTGCCACGGCGTGTGCCGCCAGAGCCGCAGGAAGCGGTGCATCCGGTCCAGCTTCGCCGCGGTGAGGCCGGTCAGTCGCTGTCGACGCAGGCTGTAGGTGTTCGCCGGCCGTTCGATCACGGTGCTGCCGGCGCCGGCCGGGTTGACGAACTCCACCTCGCACAGCCGGAGCAGGTCCGCGTACGTGATCTTGGAGCGCTCCAGGAAGTCGGAGACCGGCATCGTGTCCGTGACGGAGGCCAGTCCCCAGTACGTCTTCTGGTCCGCCTCGGTCGCCCGGGCAGTGGTGATGAGGCCGGTCTCGTGGCTGGAGATGCCGAGGAACTCCCCGGCGATGCTCACGTCGGACGGGTGCGTGCCGGCCGCCCCCTGGAAGCGGCCCATCAGCTCGTGCCGGGCGATGCCCAGATGGCCGAGGATCACCCGCGCCTCTTCCTGCCAGAGGTTGAAGGCGCTGTGCATCGGGAAGTCGGCTTCCTTCAGCATGTCGTACGCGGCCCTGCGCTCGTACTCGGGGAACGCGCGCAACTCCGGCGCGGTGCGCGTGGTCTGGTGGCCGGTGCCGGGGTCGTCCGGCGGCACGAGGGCCTCCAGCACCTCGTTGACGAGATCGATGTAGGGCAGCAGCACGTCGGTGTTGTCGCAGTTGAGCTTCAGGTCGCCCAGGTCGGGCCGACGCTTGAACAGCTGGTCGCGTACCGACTCGCCGGCGATCTCGGAGGGCTGCTCCTGCAGGAAACGCAACACGTCCGCGAGGTACGCCGGCGGGCCCAGCACGGACAGGCAGTCGGGGCAGTCGCAGACGTCCATCGAGCCGAACAGCGTCTCCAGGTCGGGCACGCCACCGGAGAACTCCTCCAGCTCGTCGGCGGTGTACGCGTACGACACGATCGCCTTCGGGGTGGCGCGGTTGAGCTCGGTGCGGAAGGCGACGAGCCGGTTGACGGCCTGGCCGTACTGGAACTCGGCCGTGCCGTAGACGGTGAGCGCCACCCGCTGGTCGACACCGGCGCCGGCCAGGGTCCGCACGACCCGCTCCTTGCCCATGGTCAGCACCTGGAAGGCGCTGTGGACGCCCTCGTCGAGCAGAATCCGGCCGACGGTGGCGTCGGGGGCGATGCGCCGCACCCGCTGGAGCACCTTGACCTCGCCGCGCACGGCGTCGTCGAGGACGATGCCGTTGGCCGCCGTGTACGCATCGACCCGGCTGGTACGCAGGTCGAACGCGGGTTGGGCGTCGACGAACCGCTGGACGTCGGCGACGTGGGCCAGCAGCGAGTGCTCGCCCCGGCCGGCCTCGGCGACGAAGGCGACGGTCGGATAGAGGCGCTCGGCCTGCGCGGACAGGGTGGCGGCGTAGGTGGCGATCCGGTCCGAGGCGGTCGCGCCGTCCGTGCCGGGCGGCACGGTTCCCCCGGCGTCGGTGACGAGCTGCACCCAGTCGGCGTGCGCGAGCTTGGCGAAGTCGCGCGGAGCGCTCGCGCGGGCGTCGGCCGGGTCGTCGATGACGGCCCGGAGGTGTCCGGCCATCGGGCCGAAGTTCTTGGTGACCTCGCCGAGGCTGACCGCGGTCTCCAGGTCGTCGATCGCGTCCGGGCCGCCGAAGTCCGCCGGCCGGCTGCGGGCGTCGGCGAAGAAGTCGTCGCCGAGCGTCTTGTGGGTGTAGAAGGCGTCGGCCACGGCCCCGTAGTGCGCCGGGCCGACCGACGAGGCGTCGAGCAACGTCTTGAGGGTGCCGTCACCGATGAGGATCGGCTTCTCCAGGAGGAACCGCTCGCGGGCCTCGGCCAGTCCGGCCAGCACGGCGTCGCGGCCGAGCCCGGTGCCGATCGGGAGGTAGTTCTCCCGCACCGCGTTGTCGAAGGCCTCGCCCAGCAGGCCCGCGTCCAGGAAGACCAGCCCGCTCGCCACCCGTTCGGTGACCTGATCGACGAGGGTCCACTGCTGGGTGCTCTGCAGGAGGTCACCGGGCAGCGAGGGCGGCAGGTTCTGCCGGAGGAACGCGTAGACGGCGGCGGCGCCGACCGGCGCTGCCGCGATCTCGGCGGCGACCCGGTCGGCGATGATCAGGCGCGTCACGTCGTTGACGCTCAGGCCGGTGTTGACGGCCACGTGGGTGACGTCCTGCGTGGTTTCGGTCTCCTCCAGGTCGCTCAGGCGAAGCGCGCCGGCCACGCGGGTCACGGCCGCCATCGACTGCTCGAACTCGGAGGTGCCGCGGTACGGCAGGCTGCCCTGGACGAAGTTGACCCAGGCGATGGCGGTCGGGTTGAACAGCGTCTTCTGGTCCAGCACGGTGCCCGCGGCGTCGGCCACCTTGATCACCAGGTGATACGGGGTACGCCACTGTTTCGTGGCCGGGTCCAGCGGCGGGGTGTACGGGATGTCGTAGAACCCGGTACTCGTCGTCGGGCGCTCGCCGAGGAGGGCGCCGGTGCCGCGGATCAGCTTCTCCCAGATCTGGACCCGTACGCCGGTACGGCCCCGCCACAGCTCGTCGCGCACGGAGCCACGCAGCCGGGCCGGCGCCGCCTCGGTGACCGCCTGCGGGTTGGCGCCGGCGATCTGCGCGTTGAGACGGCGCAGCGTCTCGCCGTCGACGTGTCCGGTGACCGGGAGGTGGTGGCGCTTCTGGAAGGCGAGCACCGCCTGGCGGGTGGAGGCGCCGAAGGTCGCGGTCCTGAACTCCTTCTTGTCGATCGGCAGGCCGAAGAAGGCCAGCGACCGCTGGAGATCGCCGACGTGCTTGTTGGTCATGTTGAGCCGGAGGTTGCGGGGGACCGTGGTGAGCTCGTCAGCCACCTCGACCTTCAGCTTCGCGACCGGCACCGGCCGGCTCGTGGCGACCGTCTCCATCCGGCGCAGGGTGAGCGGATCGAGCTCGCCGGTGGCCTCCAGCCGGTACTTGCGCTGGAAGGCGAGGATCGCCGCCCGGCTGGTCTCACCGAGCCGCTTCTCGCGCAGCTCGACAGGGTCGATCCGCGATTCCAGCTTGCCGATCCGGATGGCCGACAGCAGGGTGCGCTGGATCTTCCCCACCTGGGTGCGACTGTCCAGCCGGGAGGTGAGGGCGTCGCGTTCGAGACGGTCCACCACCTGAGGGGTCAGCGCGGTGTCCTCGGGCAGGCCCGCGCCGCGCAGGTACGCGACCCACGCGGCCTGGGTGCTCGGGCCGAATCGGCGCCCGGTGAGCTCCGCCGGATCGATCTGCCGGCCGGTACGGGCGAGCAGCTGCTGGATCTTTCCCACCCGCGTCTTGCTGCCGGTGAAGAAGCGGTGGCTGAGGTCGTGGTTGAGCCGCTCGACGGTCTCGGCGGTGAGCTCGCCGGACTCCGGCAGCCCGGCGGTCCGCTGGAACTCCCGGAGCGCCGCCCGGGTGGAGTCCCCGATGCGGCCGGCCGCCCGTTCGGCGGGGTCGACGGTGATGCGCAGCCGGCCCAGGCCCGCGTGCAGGTCGGCGACCCCGCGCCGGTCGGGTGCGGTGGCGGTGATGCGGATGGGCGGCATGGCGGCTCTCGCTTTCCAAGGTGCCCGGTGCCGGACCGCGCCCGGAGGTGGTCCGGCGGCGGATCACCTGATCTCGGTGACGTGGTGTTTGAGCGGCGGCGGTTTGGCGTGCTTCGCCGCGGCGGTCGACAGCCGCGACCGCAGCTCCTTGATGCCTTCGGTGAGCCGGGCCAGCGCGTCGGCGCTGAGGTTGAGGGCCTTGACCGCGTCGTGCGAACCGACGTCGCCGCTGCCGGCGACGAGCTCCCACAGCGCGTCGAACCCGAGCACCGCCGACTCCCGGATCACCGTGTTGATCTTGTCGGCGGCGCCGGTCTCGGCGTCGGTCGCCACCCGCAGCACCTCGGTGACCACCTTGCGGGCCGTCACCTTGTCGAGGCTGTACTGGTATTCGACCTTCTGGCGCAGGAACTCCGGGAGGGTGTTGCCGCCGGCGACGCGCACATCGCTGTTGCGGGTCACGTGGCCGACGTCGACGTGCGAGACGAACGTGTAGTTCGACAGGTCCGGGTCCGCCTGCAACGTGTCCGCCAGGCCGTTCTTCTTGCCGCAGGAGCACGCCTGCACCACGAAGATGATCTGCTGGCTCTGCTTGGCCTCCTTCAGCTCGCGCTTGAGCGTCGGCGCGCCGATCCACTCGCTGTCGCCGAACGACATCTGGTTGGAGATGCCGTGCCCGAACGTCATGATGACGTCCGGCTTCTCCTTGGCGACGACATCGCTCAGCTTGCTGGACTCGACGCTCTGCGCCTTGACGCCGTGGTCCTTGGCGGCCTGCTGCGCCTGCCGCTTGAACTCGTCGTCGCCCTTGTCGTACAGGATCAGGTATTTCTTCTTGTGCGCCTCGTCCCACAGCTTGCGGGCCATCTCATCGGTCTGCTTGGGTACGGCCTTGCGGTAGTCGTCGAAGGTCTTGAAGGTCCGGGGGTTCGGTTCGGCGTCGGGCCGGCCGGCGTCCACCGGATCCGTGCCGGCCGGGTCGCGGAACCGCACCGGGTTGTCCCGGCAGTAGCGGTAGAGGTTCGGCCCGTCGACGAGCAGCTCGGGGTCGGGCGAGCACCAGCGGCCCAGCCACGAGGCGTAGAAGCGGGCGCCGGCGTAGTCGAAGCCGGTCTCGTCGTCGCGTTCCCGGCTGATGTAGCGGTAACGCTTGAGGCTCACCTCGGCGGCACTCCGGCCGGCCTGGAAGGAACTCGCACCGTACGGGGTGAACTCCTCCAGGCTGATCAGGGCGCCTGCCTCATCGAGCTCCAGCGACGCCGTCCCCAGGTGGTCGCCGACCTGGAAACGCCGGATCCCGGCCGGGTCGTCGACGGCGGCGCCCCCGTCGACCACGAGCGTCTCGACCACGGCCACCTGCGCCTGGTCGTCCATCACCCGCAGCGACTCGCGGCTCAGCCGGACGTTCGTGCCGGTCGCGTCGTACTCCCGGAACACCTCGAAGGGGCCGAGGTAGATGCGCTCCTTGCGGCGGATGCCGTCCTGGGACTCGATCACCTTGCGCATCCGCCGGCCGCCGGCGTCGTAGGTGTACCAGGCGATCCCACCGCCGCCGAGATCGGCGCGATGCAGCCGATCCTTGTCGTCCCAGCGCAGCTCGGCGCCGTTGACGGCGGTGATGCCGCCGTTCCCGTCGACGCCCCGCGCATCGGTGTAGGAGTAGGTCTCCACCGGCAGCACCTGGCCGCCGACCGCCGTGCTGCTCAGGCGGTTGCCGGTACGCGCGGGCTCCAGCAGGCTCGCCTCGCCGTACGCGTACGTGCGGGTCCAGCCGCCGCCCGCGGCGACGTGCCGCATCCGCTCGAGGTTGCCGGCCAGGTCGTACCGGTACGTCTCGGTGTAGGTGCGCAGGGCCTGCAGGTCGTTCGGGCCGGCGCGGACGCCCACGAACGGGCGGTCCCGGCGGTCCCCGGCCGGGGCGGTGTCGAACGCGGTCTGCCCGATGTGCTCGCGGCCGCCGGCCTCCACCAGGCGGTAGAGCGCGTCGCAGGTGAACGACGCGACCGGCTCGACCCGCCGGCCGTCGTGGATCACCACCTTCTGCGCCGCGTCGCGGATCCGGGTCAGGTTGCCGACCGGGTCGTACGTGTAGGCCAGGTCCTGGACCACCGCCGGGTCGGCGAACAGCTGGGCGGCGGTGGAGTCGGCGCTCGGGGGGCGGGTGGTGCGCAGCCGGACCAGCCGGAAGGTGGCGGGGTCGTAGGTGCAGGTGGTCTCCGTGCCGTTGGCGTAGGCGATCCGCTGCCGCCGGCCCTTGGCGTCGTAGTCGATGTCCGTGACGAAGGCGGTCGCCGCCGCCGAGCCGCGCATCGCCACGTCGACGGTGTTCAGCAGGCCTGCCTCGTTCCAGCCCGGGCGGTACACGCTGCCGTCCGGCGTGGTGGCGGTGACGACGCGGTTGAGGGCGTCGTACGTGCCGGTGCTGGTGAAGCTGCCGTCGTCCACCGGCGGGCCGGCCGACCAGTCCACTGCCGAGTCGTAGTCGCGCAGCAGGTCGCGGCGGCTGGCCGTGAGATTGCCGGTGAAGTCGTACGACAGGTGCGTGACCCGGCCGACCGCGTCGAAGACCTCGAAGACCCTGGTGCGGTGGTTACCGGTGGCGCCCTGGGCTTCTCCGTACACGGTGCGCTCGGCCAGGCGTTCACCGCCGTCGTCGGTGAGGAACAGGTCGGTCGGGCGCCGTAGTGGGTCGTAGGCGACGCGCCTCATGTGGCCCCGGCCGTCCCATTCCCGTACCGGGGCCCCGGTGACGTCGGGCAGCGACCAGCGCTCGCCGGTGTCCATGCCGGCCTGGTGGAGGAGCCGCCCGAGCATGTCGTAGTCGGAGCGCATCGCCAACCGGTCCAGCGCGTCGTGCACCGTGCGCTGGTTGCCTTCGACGTCCCACCCCACCCGGGTGATCTCCGCCTGCTCCACCTCGGCGCCGTCGTCGACGACCCGGTTGACGGCCACCGTCGTGAACGGCCGGCCGAGCGGGTCGAGGTGCGCGGTCACCGGCGTGCCGGCGTGCAGCGCGGCGCGCTGGGCGGCCTCGGTCTCGTCGGCGCCCAGTGCGCCGCCGGCGCGCCGCACCAGCCAGGTCTCCCAGCCGGCGCCCTGCCCCTCGAAGTAGCCCCGCACGTGACCGCTGACGTCCGGGTCGGTGCGCGGGTCGCCGGTCTGTGCTCCCCGGGGCGCGACACAGTCGTTACGGTCGTGGTCGGCCCGGCTCCACGGCGAGTGGACGACCTTCTCGTACGTGTGGTCGGGGTGCAGGACGGCGACGATCCGATCGACGGGGTCGTAGAAGAGCTGCGGGCTCACGCCGGTGTCGGTCAGATCCGGCTCCGGCTCGTACAGGTGGGTGGCACTGAAGAACGGCTCGTACCGGCGGACCGGAAGGCCCTTGTTGTTGAAGACGGTCCGGCCGGTGCCGACCCATCGCGGCGCGGCATGTCCCAGGACCGGGCGGCCCTGAGCGTCACGCACGAGCGATCCGGGCACGGGGTCGCGGTCCGGCGCCGGTCCCGGCGAGGTCTGCCGCCGCGGCGCGTCGCCGGGCTCGGCCAGCCGCTTGGCCTGCACCGGGCGGCCGAAGCCGTCGGTGAACTCCACCTTCACCTGGATCCGCGGGTTCGACCCGCCCGGCTCGGACAGGTGCGTCTCCCGGGCCAGGATCACGGCGGCCGCCGGTTGCCCGCTACGGCGGAACAGGTCCAGGTCGTACACGATGCGGGTCGTCGCCGTGCCGAGCAGCGCGGCGGCCCGCGCGGGCGGGTCGGCCAACAGGGCCCGCCGGACCGGCAGGGACGGATGCGGATCCACCTGTCCGAGCAGGTCTCCGCGCTGCTCGGTGGCCTTGCCCATCAGCGCCGTGGCCACCACGAGGCCCAGCGCGTCGAACGCCGCGGCGGTGCGATTGCCGTTCGGGTCGGTGACCAGCCGGGGGAGCAGCACGCGGTAGTCGTGCTCGGCGGCCACCTCGTTCCCGACCGCGTCGACGGACCGGGTGACCAGCAGGTCGTACGGGGCGTCGTAGGTGACGACGGTGGCGTGGCCGAACGGGTCCACGACCTTGCGCGGCAGGTGGAAGTGCGCCCGCGCGGTCGCCAGTTCCTGCGCGGCCGTCGCCGCCGGATCGGCCGGGTCGGCTGCGGGGTCGAAGAAGCCGCGGCCGCCGGGGATCCACCAGCCGCCGTCCATCGGCACGTAACCGCCCTGGTCCGGACCCACGCCTTCGAGCAACACCCCGGGGGCGGGCAGCAGCTCCTCGTCGGGCCGGCCGGGGAGTCGGCGGACGAACGCGGCGGCGAGCAGCTGCGGCGTGAACGCGAGCCGGTACACCTGGTCGAGGACCGCCCGGGGCTGCACCGTCGCGAAGGGCAGCGTCGTGGTCAGGTCGTCCGCGCGGTAGAACGTCCTGGCCGCCTCGACCAGCCGCCGCTGCCGGCTGATGTGGTCCGGGGCCGTGTTGTAGGCGATCTCGGTGGCGTCGCCGAGCGCCGCGAAGCCGTCCGCGGCCCACTCCTCGAAGGTGAACCGGCCGGCCTCGCCGGCCGGGTGGAAGCCGGTCAGCTCGCTGGTGTGCTCGGCCGCCGGCGCGGGGATCCGGTGGTCGTCAGGGTGCGCGGGGCCGATCGCATTGGTGTACGTGCTCTCGACCAGCAGCACGACGGGCCGGGCCTGCACCTCGAGGTCGCGTGGGGCCAGGTCGGCCGGCGTGGCCCTGCGCCCGTACGCGATGCGCAGCTCCCGCAGCACGTTGCCGGAGCCGGGGTCGACCTGGAGCACGATCGTGTGCTTGACGCGGGGATCGGCCGGGACCCGGTCGTACTGCGACTCGACCGCCTGCCGCTGATGCGGGTAGAAGACGGCGTGCCGCTGTTCTTGCCGCGGCTGCACCAGGTGAACCGTGAATTCCTGCTCGGTCACCACGTACGGGTGGTCCTGCCCGGCACTTGCGTCGAGGCCGTAGACCTCGCGGCGCAGCACGACGCCCTTGAGCGCACGGCACGCCTCCCGCTGCTCGGCGATCGTCAGGCCGTCCGGCAGGGCCGCGCCGTCCGGGGACGTTCCGGTGTGGAACCACGTTCTGGTCAGCACCGGCGGCGTGTGGGAGGCGGCGTCCACATTGGTCGCGGCCGTCAGCGCGGCGAGGTGCTGGGTGTCCCACTGCTCCACCAGTCCGAAGCCGCGGAACTCCCGCTCACCGGCGTCGAAGTGTCCGTCGTGGTAGGCGTAGCGGGTCAGGAGCCGGTTGCCCGTGAGGTGGTCGGTGGTCTCCACCCGCTCCAGCACGTGCACCGCGAACGGCAGGCGGGTCGTCCAGGGCCGGCCGGCCATCCGGTCCGCCTGGCAGAACGCGGTCGACGACACATAGCTCAGCCGTGTCCCGGCGCCGAGGTTGTTGCGCAGGCCGACCAGCAGGTGCGGCTTGTGGCCGCCCATCAGGTCGACGTACCGCATGGGCCCGCCGTGGCCGGACCAGACCAGGCAGGCCGTACCGGCGCCGAGCAGGTCGACGACCTGCGCGTCCTCGGGCTGCTCGACGACCGGGCACTGGGGGAGGGTCACGCCGTCGCTCCAGCCGTTGCCGGCCAGGTTGCGGTAGAGCGTCGCGCCCGCGCCGCCGAGGTAGACGATGTCGGTGGTGCCGGAGCCGTCGACGTCGGCCAGATGCACCCGCGCCGGGTCGAACAACTCCGGCTCGCTGAACACCGGCGCGTTGTCCATCACGACCCGGGCGCCGAACCGCCCGTACCCCAGGTTGGGCCAGTAGCTGACCGCTCCGTTGCTGATCCGGACGAGGTCGGTGGTGCCGTCACCGCTCAGGTCGGCCACGAAGAAGCTGGTCACGGCGTCGCTGAGGACCAGCCGCGGTCCGCGGTCCGGGTCGTCGCCGAGCGCTTCGCGCATCGCCGGCCCGAACCCCGATCGGCCCAGCGACGGGTACCACGTGACGGAGTCCTGGTCGATCAGGGCGATCTCCGCGACGCCGTCGCCGTCGAGGTCGAGCATCCGTACGTGCGGGTCCTGGACGTCGAGGTTGGGGAACGCCTCGAACGGCCGGAACGGCGACCAGTCCTCGCCGTCCGTGCGTTCGTGGAACCCGCCGGTGCCCGGTCGCAGGGTGGCCAGGCCGACCCGGCCCTCGCCGGTCAGGTCGATCAGCGTGGCGGTCTCCGCATGCGTGGCCAGCGCGGGCCGGGCCGCCACCGGCCGGGGGGACTCGAACCGGGCGACGGGCGGCCCCCCGTCCGGTGGCGGGAGGGCGCCGGCGTTGCGGCGGTAGTACCAGGCGCCCTCGTGCTCGGTGAGGATGCCGGTGGCGCCGTCGCCGTCGAGGTCCACCCAGCGGGCGGCCGAGCCGACCGCGTCGAGGCCGGTGCCGCGCACCTCCCGCACCGGCAGCCCTGCCAGCGTCTGCGCGTCCGGCACCCGGCTGTACTCCAGCTCGACCGGCGGGAAGGAGCACACGAGGTACCGGTCGGGCTGTTGTGCGGTGGCGCGCAGCTCGTACCCGGATTCGACGACGGCCCTCAGGTATGTGGCGGCGGGATCGGGCTCGTACTCGAACCGGAGCGCGCGGGTCAGGTAGTCGGGGCGGCCCAGCTGCTCCGGGAAGCGGTGGAACATCAGCATCCGATGGCAGAGCCGGTACGTCCGTACCTCGAAGCCGGCGCGATAGGTCGAGAACGGATCCGGCCGGACCGGCAGGCGGGCGCCCGGCGCGCGGCCCGCGGTGGCGCTGGCGAACTCCAGCCCGTCCACGGCCGGCGCGTCGGCGTAGTGGCCGTCGCCGTAGTCGAAGACGACCTCGAACATCCAGTCCTCGAGGGACTCCGGGTCGACGGCCGCGCCGTCGGCGTCGCGGTTGGGGACCCGGTTGCCGTAACGGATCCGGGTGAGGTATCGGTTCGCGCCCCGGCCGGCGTCGGTCCTGTTCCGCTCGTGCGCCGGCGCCGTGTGCCCGCCCCGCGCGTCCTCGAAGACGCCCTCCGCGGTCTCCGGCTCGTAGTCGTAGCGGGTCGCGTTGCCCTTGTCGTCGTAGGTGGAGCAGATGAGCCAGCTGAACACCCGGGTCGGGTCGGCCGGGTCGGCGATCCTGCTCTGCGGGGTGCGCCCGTACCAGGTGGTCACGTTGTCCCGGCTGATCGTGCGCCAGCTGGTGTCCCCGTCGGACCGGCGGACCCACCGCTCGATCCGGGCGAACAGACCTTCGACCCGGGGGCGGTAGCGGTGCACGAGGAACTCGTCGCGGGGGACCGGCACGTGGCGCCAGCGGCCGCTCGCGTCCCGCTCCAGCAACGGGACCAGATCCTCGGAGCCGGACAGCACGAACGTGTCGGACTCCGTGGCGTCGTCGTACCGGGGGATCCGGCGGTCGGTGCGCCGGCTGATCGCGGGCTGGTCCAGGCTCCAGCCCAGGCCGAAGGGACCGTTGCCGGAGCCGCTGTCGTACGACAATGCCAGCCGCGGGCCGAACCCCGCCCGGCCCGGCGCGAGCGGCAGCGGGAACCGCATGGTGGCGGTGCCGGTCGCCGGGTTGGCAGTGAACGTCTCTCCCATGGTGCGGATCGCCCCGCCGCCCTTGGGCACCACCGGCGGGACGACGGCGGGCGCGCGGGCGTCCGCGCCGACCGGCCCGGCGGCCGGGTCTGCGGATGCCGCAGCGCTTCGCGTCATCGAATCCCTCCGAGTGCCCCGATGGTCGGCACGGGCGTCCCGGAAGACGAACCGCTGTCCAGCGTTGCCGGCTCCCATCCTCGTACCGCCCGATCGCCGGACCATCGGCCAGTCCCACATCCGACACGCATCACCCCCGTACGGGGGACCGGGGTGTCCCTTCCCGACCAGGCGTCCCGCTGTTTGGGAGCGCTCCCATACACTGACCAGGACATAGATGTTTATCGTTGTTTTTCGGTTCTTCCGCTCTCTACGGTGCGGGCATTCCCGTCGCTCCGCCCCGAAGGAGAGCCATGTTCCCCCACCGTTACGCCGCGCCGATGTGGTCACTGTTCCGGATCGTCGTCGGCTTCCTGTTCCTCTGCCACGGCCTCGCGTCGATCTTCGGCGTCCTCGGCGGTAACCGCGGAACCGGCCAGGCGATCGAGGCCGGGACCTGGCCCGGCTGGTACGCCGCCGTGATCCAGCTGGTCTGCGGCGCGCTCGTGCTCGCGGGCCTCGCCACCCGGCCCGCCGCGGTCCTGGCCTCCGGGTCGATGGCGTACGCGTACTTCACGGTGCACCAGCCCGAGGCGCTCATGCCCATCCAGAACGGCGGCGTCACGCCGGCGCTCTACGCGTGGTCGTTCCTCATGATCGCCGTGCTGGGGGCTGGCCCGTGGTCCCTCGACGCCCTCATCGCCCGTCGCCGCGGCGCGGCCGAGCCCGTGCCCACCACCGGCAAGGGCGAGCTGGCTGCGACCCGCCGCTGAAGAACCGAGCCCGAGCCCGGCGGCCGGCTACCGCTGGGGGTGGTCGCCGCCGAGCCGGCCGGCTCCGCATCGGGGTGGCCGGCTCGGCGGGCTGTCCTGCGTGGAGCCCGGCGGCGTCAGGAGGCTGGCCGACCGGCTTGCGGAAGTACACCCGCCGGAAGCAGCGCCAGGCCGACGATCTCGTCCGCCTCGACGGCGACCCACACCCGCCCCGCGCTGACCGCTGCGGCGTAGTCGTTGTGCATCGGCGCGGGGTCGCAGCCGGGTGCGAGGGCGGAGATCGCGGCGGTTCGGTCAGACGCGGACGACCAGCGTCTTGGCGGCCATGTCGCCGAGGCGGCGGCGGTTCTTGGAGTTGACCACGACGATCAGCGCGACGAGGTAGCCGGCGATGCCGTCGATGAGCCGCAGCAGCGTGCGGACGACGCCGGACAGCAGCCCGGGGTGTGCGCCGGTCTGCGCGTCCACCACGCGGATGCCGGTGATCAGCTTGCCGGCCGTACGGCCGGTGAGGCCCTCCAGCACGATGTAGTAGAGCGCCGCGACGACGAAAAGCCACTGGTTCTGGCTGGTGGAGAGCGAGGTCAGATCGAATTCCCACCACGCCTCGCCGCTGCCGGTGACCCACGCGAGGAGACCGTTGAAGACCCCGAAGACGACGCCGTCGATGAGGGTGGCGACGATCCGCCGGCCGGTCACGCGGACATCCGGTGTGGTCGATGGGGAGGTCATGGCTAGATCATGACGGACGCCCGCAAGCCGGACCCGCGGATCCGGCCGGCCACCGCGGGGAGGGTCACCACGCGACCGGGGCGTAGTCCTTGAGGAAGCAGCCGTACACGTCCTCACCCAGCTGGCCGCGCACGATCGGGTCGTAGACGCGGGCCGCGCCGTCGACGAGGTCGAGCGGGGCGTGGAAGCCTTCGTCGGCGAGGCGCATCTTGGTCGGGTGGGGCCGTTCGTCGGTGATCCAGCCGGTGTCGACGCTGGTCATGAGGATGCCGTCGGCGAACATGTCCTCCGCGCTCGTACGCGTGAGCATGTTCAGCGACGCCTTCGCCATGTTGGTGTGCGGGTGGCCCGCGCCCTTGTAGCCGCGGCTGAAGACGCCCTCCATCGCCGACACGTTGACGACGTAGCGCCGCGGGAACGGCGATCGTGTCATCGCCTGGCGCAGACGGCTGACCAGGATGAACGGCGCGGTGACGTTGCAGAGCTGGACCTCGAGGAGTTCGAGGGCGCCGACCTCGTGGACGCGGTCGCTCCAGCTGTTGGTGGGCGCCAGGTCCGGGACGAGGCCACCGGCGTCGACCGCGGTGGCCGCCGCGATCCGTTCGGGGCTCGCCGAGCCGGCGGTGAGCGCCAGCGCCGTCAGCGCGTGCGGACTGAAGACGGCCCCCGCGTCGAGCCCGGCACCACCGGGCGCGGCGCCGTCCGGGCCGGTCAGCGCGGCCGGGTGGGCGGTGGCGTGGCCGCCCACGTACTCGACCTCCGGCACGGGGCCGCCGGGCAGCGGCGCGGACTCCGCCGCGATCAGGGAGGCGTACGAGCCGGGCGAGCGGCGTACGGTCTGGGCCGCGTTGTTGATCAGGATGTCCAGCGGGCCGCGCGCCGCGACCGAGTCGGCGAGGGCGACCACCTGGGCGGGGTCGCGCAGGTCGATGCCGACGACGCGGAGGCGGTGCAGCCAGTCGGCGCTGTCCGGCATCGCCGCGAAGCGCCGCACCGCGTCGTGCGGGAAGCGGGTCGTGATTGTGGTGTGGGCGCCGTCGCGCAGCAGCCGCAGCGCGATGTACATGCCGATCTTGGCCCGTCCGCCGGTGAGCAGCGCCCGCCGGCCGGTCAGGTCCGTACGGGCGTCGCGGCGGGCGTGGTTCAGCTCCGCGCACGCCGGGCAGAGCTGGTGGTAGAACGCGTCGACCTGCACGTACCGCTGCTTGCAGATGTAGCAGCCGCGCGGCTGCTTGAGGACGCCCGCGGTGCGCGTGGCCGTGGGCGTGCTGAGCGGGATGCCCGCGGTCTCGTCGTCGATGCGGCTCGGCGCGCCGGTCGCGGTCGCCGCCGTGACCGCGCGGTCGTGCTCGAGGATCGCCTCGCGGCGGTCCCGGCGGCGGCGCAGCTTCACCGTCTTGAACAGGCCGGCGGTCGCGCGGCGTACGGCGACCGCGTCCGGGTGTTCCGGGTCCAGGGCCTCCGCCTCGGCGATCACCTCGAGGCAGAGCGCGAGGCGGCCGGGGTCGATCCCCGGTGCCTGCGGCGCACGGCGGGCGTGGCCGCCGGAGGTGGCGGTCTCGTCGGCTGTCGCGGTCATCCTCTTCCGTCCCGGTAGCTGGTCACTCCGGGGCACTGTACTTTCCGCGCGGCCCGCAGCCCAGTTCGGCCACCGGTCGCGGCTCACCCGTCGGCGGTCCGGTCGGTCTCGATCACGGCGGTCGTCTCGGCCTCCGGTGCGGGCGCGGCACGCCGGGCCAGGTCCACCGTACGGCCGAGGTCGCCCAGGTCACGGGGGCGTCCGGCGATGCGGTCCGGCGGCGCGGGCTGCTCGCCGGCGGGCCGCCACGGTGACGGCGGGGGCCCGGCGGGGACGTTCTCGAGCGTGATGCGCGACGGCGACGGCCCGGGGGCCGAGCCGGCCACCGGCAATCCGGCCGCGGGACCCCATCCGGCGGTAGCCACGTCGGCCGGCGGGGGAGACGTGACGGGCACGGAAGCGCCCCAGACGACGGGGCGGGGATCCGCAGGCTCGGGCGCGGCGTGGCGCCCCACCGAGACGGTGGGGAAGAGCTCCTCGTCCTCGTACTCCGCGAGGCCGGCCCGTTCCTGCAGGCGGCGCAGGGGACCGGGAGCCCACCAGGCCGCCGGGCCCATGAGGCGCAGGACCGCGGGGACCAGCAGCATGCGGACGACGGTCGCGTCGAGGACCAGCGCGATGATCATGCCGACGCCGACGAAGCGCATCGTGGTCACCGAGGACAGGGCGAAGGCGCCCGTGACCACGATGAGCAGGATCGCCGCCGCGCTGATCACCCGGCCGGTGCGGGCCAGCCCGGTGGTCACCGCCTCGGCCGTGGAGGCGCCGCGGGTGCGGGCCTCCACCATGCGTGACAGCAGGAAGACCTCGTAGTCGGTGGAGAGGCCGAACACGACGGCCGCCATGAGCACCACGATGCCGGCCTCGAGCGGGGCCGGGGTGACGTCCAGCAGGCCCGCGCCGTGGCCGTCCTGGAAGATCCAGACCAGGATGCCGAAGGTCGCGCTCAGGCTCAGCGCGCTCATCACCACCGCCTTGACCGGCAGCAGCACCGAGCCGAAGGCCAGGAACATCAGCAGGAGCGTGGCGCCGACCAGCAGGCCGATCATCAGGGGCAGCCGGTCGGCGGTGGCCGCCAGGCTGTCCACGTTGCGGGCCGTGGTGCCGCCGACCAGCAGTTCCGTGCCGGCCGGCGGGCGCAGCGCGCGGATGTCGTCGACGGCCGTACGGGCCTGCGCGCTGAACGGGTCCTTGCCGGCGAGCGTGGCGGTGTACGTGACGACCGTGCCACCCGATCCGGCCGGGGTGACCGCCGCGACGCCCGGCACCTTCGCGACCGCCGCCGCGAACTCCTCCGTCGCGCCGGGCGGCCCGTCCTTCGTGCCGCGCAGCACGACCTGGATGCCGGCGCTGCTGAACGCGGGGAAGTCGGCCTTGAGCATCTCGACCGCCTGGCGGGCCGGGTCGCCGGCGGGCAGGACCCGTTCGTCGTTCTCGCCGAAGTGCACGCCACGGATCGGCGCGGCCAGCACGAGCAGGCCCGCGAGGATCGGCAGCACGACGAGCACCGGGCGGCGCAGCACCACGTCGGCGAGGGCGGCCCAGCCCGCTCCGGCCGGTCGCGGGTTCGCGCGCTGCGGCAGGCGTACCGGAAGCTTGTCGACGCGGTGACCCAGCACGGCCAGCAACGCGGGCAGCAGGGTGAGCGACAGCAGCGCGGCCAGGCCGACCGCGGCCAGGCCGCCGTAGGCCAGCGACTTGAGGAAGCCCTGGGGGAACAGCAGCAGGCCGGCCAGCGCGGTCATCAGCAGCGTCGCGGAGAAGACCACGGTGCGTCCGGCGGTCGCGACCGTCCGGGAGACGGCCTCGGCGGGCGTACGCCCGAAGCTCTGCTCCTCCCGGAATCGCCCGACCATGAACAGCCCGTAGTCGATGGCCATGCCGAGCCCGAGCAGGCTGGCCACGTTGACGGCGAACGAGTTGACGTCGTGGCCGTACGCGACGGCGTGCAGCACGGCCAGCGAGCCGAGCACCGCGCACCCGCCGACCAGCACGGGCAGCGACGCGGCGACCAGCGAGCCGAAGATGAACAGCAGCAGGATCAGCACGATCGGCAGCGAGACGGCCTCGGCGAAGGCCAGGTCCTTGGTCGAGCGGCCGGCGGAGGCGTCCCCGAGCGGCGAGGCGCCGGCCAGGTGCACGGTGGCGCCGGCGACGGCCAGCTTGTCGTCGATCTGCCGGTACGCCTCGAGCTTCTCGCCGTCGTCCTGCCCGGCGAGCGTGAGCACGGCTACGGCGCTCTTCTTGTCCTCGGCGGCGTACTGCGCGGTCCTGCCGGGCCAGTATCCGGTGACCGCGGTGACCGCCGACTCCGGCAGCGCGTCGAGCCGGGCCTGGATGCGACGGCCGAGGTCGGCGTCGTCGACCGTGCCCTGCGCCGGCCGGTAGATGGCGACGACGTCCCCGCCCTGCGCGCCCAGCTCCTGCCGGACCACCTCGGCTGCGCGGGTGGACTCGCTGCCCGGGTCGGTGTAACCGCCCTCGGACAGCTGGCCGAACACCCCGATGCCCCACACCCCGGCGGCCGTGACGGCCACGACCGCGGCCGTGAGCACGAGCCAGCGGAAGCGGGCCACCCATGAACCCCACCCGGCGAACAACGATCCCCCTCCTCAGCGCAGGGTCGCCGCCTGCAGGGCGACGCCGCCGCAGTCGGAGTTGAACGAGTCCTCGGTGACCCAGCTCAGGTTGATCTTCGCGTCCTTCGGCGCCCGGTACGTCACCACGAAGGCGACCGTGTCCAGGTTGGTGCCGCGTTCCTCGAAGCTGCTCGTCGCGGACGGTCCGCCGGTGGACAGCTTCGCGGTGAGCCGGCCGCGGCCCGCGAGGGCGCCGACGTACAGCTTCAGCGTGCGCGAAGACGTGCCCGCCGGGGCGGAGATCGTGAAACCGTTGCCCTTGCCGCAGGTGCGGATGCCGGTCGGCGTGCCGTCGGAGTGGTCGACGGGTGAGCCGCCCCGCCAGGCGAAACGCTGCGGGCTGAACCCGTGCCGGAACCGGGGCGCGGTCGGCGGGCCCTCCAGGATCGCGAAACCGCCGCCGTCCTTGCGTTCGAGGGAGAACGTGCTCTGCTCGCCCCAGTGCACCCAGTCGCGGGTGCCCTCGGCGGTGAGGTCGACGGTGCCCGGGATGCCGGTACGGGCGATGGAGACCGACCCGCGGAACGGCGGGGGGCTCGACTTGCGCGGCGGCGCGGAGCTGCTCCGGCCGGGTGTCGGCGACGGCGAGTCCGTCGGTGACGGGCTGTCGGAGGCGCTCGGGAGCGGGATCGGGAACTGCTGGTCGGGCGGGTTGAGCGGCACGTCGCCCAGGGCCGGCGGCTGGACCGGCGGGATGGCCGCCTTGTCGTCGTCGCGGACGGCGCGGCTGACGATGAAGCCGAAGGCGATCACCACGAGCACCCCGGCGAGGATGACGGCGGCGGGCATCAGGAACTCGCTGAGCCGGCGGCTGCGGCCCTCCAGCAGCTCCGGGGGCACGGCCGCGCCGCGGCGGCCGGCCGTGCGGTAGCCGTATCCGGGGCGCAGGCCGCCAGCCGGGGCGGGCCGGCGCGGTCCCCGGTCGGACGGGCGCCCCCCGGGCTGTGGCTGGCGACCTGTCGTACGGTCGTCGTCCGGCAACCGACCCTCCCCGGTCGTTCGCGGGCGCACGCGCCGCGCCGCCGGTGGCGGCCGGGCGGGTTGTCCCTGGTCATGGTGCTGTGGTGAGTCGATGTCGGCGGTGCTCGCCGCTGCGTTCGTGCTGTGGGCGATCCACGTTCTCACCTTGCGTGAGTGACGGAGAAGAGCGAATTGAGTAACCATCCGTTTTGTTGATCACGTGGATCGGCGGTTCGGTGGAGGTTCGCGCGGGGCCGGCGGGCGCCGACGAGTACGGTGTCCGAAGTTTCCCGCGTGTCCGATGCGGCGGGCGAGGTCGATCCGAACCGAGGTCGATCCGAACGGAGTAGGAGAAGTCAGAACTGATGAGTGTCCAGGACAAGACCGCCGGCAAGCGCCGCGGCCAGGCGCTCACGGGCGCGCTCGCGGGTGTCGCGGTCATCGCCGTGCTGGTCGCGGTCTTCATCGGCATCCAGGTGTCGGGCGACGACGAGCCGAAGAACACCGCCGCCGCGGCCTCGCAGCCCGCCCAGACCGAGCCGAGCGCGCCGGCCGCCGAGCCCAGCGCCCCGGCCGCGGAGCCGAGCGAGCCGGCCGCCCAGACCCCGCTCGACCCCGCGCTGAAGGAGAAGCCGGTGGTCAAGGCGGGCAAGGGCAAGGTCACCAAGCTGGTCGTCAAGCAGCTCATCGCCGGCAAGGGCCCCAAGCTGACCGCGGGGCAGACCATCCAGGCCAACTACGTGGGCGTGACGTACAAGGACGGCAAGCAGTTCGACTCCTCCTGGGACCGCGGCCAGCCCGCGCAGTTCCCGGTCGGCGTCGGCCAGCTCATCGAGGGCTGGGACAAGGGCCTGGTCGGCGTGCCGGTCGGCAGCCGGGTGCAGCTCGACATCCCGGCGGCCCAGGCGTACGGCGAGAACGCCACCGGCGGCCGTCCCGCCGGCGACCTGCGCTTCGTCGTGGACGTCCTGGCCGCCCAGTAGCGGCCGCGGCTACAACTCGCGGACGATCACGTCCGCCTGACGGGAGCGGCCCGCCGCGGCGGGCCGCTCCTCGACCGCGTACTTGAGGTCGCGCAGGGCGGTGAGCAGGTCGTCCACCGACGCCGGCGTCACCCCCGCGGTCGCCAGGGCGCGCACGAGGCGGCCCTTGGTGGCCTTGTTGAAGTGGCTCACCACCGAGCGGCGCGGCTCGCCGTCCACGATCCGCTCGTGCAGCACACGCAGCGCCACGGCCTGCGGCCCCGGCGCCCACATCGCCGCGTAGGCCCCCGACCGCAGGTCCAGCACCGGTGAGTCGTCCGGCATCGCCCGGGTCAGGGCCGTCTTCCAGTACGGCGTCAGCCCGCCGATCCCGGGCAGCGTGACCCCGGCCGAGCACCGGTACGCGGGGATGCGGTCGGTGAGCCGTACGACGCCCCACAGCCCGGAGAAGACGACGGCCCGCTCGTCGACCCAGGCGCGCGCGTCCGGGGCGAGGGTGGCCACGTCGAGCGCCTCGTACAGCACGCCGGTGTAGACCTCGGCGGCCGGCGCCGCGGGCGCGGTGGCCAGCACGGCGTTGCGCTCGAGCTCGCCGCGCTGCCCCTCGCTCAGGCCCAGCGTCGCCAGCGACTCCGCGACCGCCCGGGCGCTCGTGCGCCGGCTCATCGCGGCCAGCCGGCCCAGCACCCGCTTGCGCGCCGGGGCGAGCTTCGGCAGCCAGAGCGCGCCGGGGTCGGCCGGGTCGCCGGCGGCCGGTGCGGTCTTGCCCTCGGACGGCGGCAGCAGAATCAGCACGCCGCGAGGTTACAAGCCCGGGTCGGACAGGGCGTCGGCGACGCTCGGGTAGACGCCGAGCGCGGGTGTCAGGCCCACCGTCTGCAGCAGGCCGTGCAGCCAGGCGCTGGGCGCGGCGAGCCGGACCCAGCCGCCGGCGGCGGTGGCCCGCTTGTGTCCCACCACGAACGCGCTGAGCCCGGTCGAGTCACAGAACTCCACTCCGGAGAGGTCGACGACGATCCGCGGGTGCGGGCGGTCCAGCACCTGGTCGAGCGTGGTGCCGAGCGCCGGGGTGGCGTCCATGTCGAGGTTGCCGCGGACGGTCACGACCACCGAGTCGGTGTTGCCGATGACGGACACGTGCACGGGAAGCCTCCTGTCATCGACGGAGCCTTCTCTCTGCCCACTCAGGGTCGCTGCGGAACCTGCGGAACCGTGATCGTCGTGCGGACCGTCGCCTGGTCGATCTCGGTGGTGCGGACGGTGAACGTGAGCTCGTACGTGCCGGGCACCGGGAACGTCAGCGCGCCCACGGCGTCGTTGCGCGGGGGCAGCGGCAACATCGGCGTGGAGACCGGTTCGAGGCCCTGCCCCTGCAGCCGGGCGGTCACCGTCCACTCCGGCGCGGCCAGCGGCTTGCCCTCGGGCGTGTACGTGAACCCGTGCACCGTGTTGTACTCGCCCAGCTCGACGGGATAGACGTAGTACTGCAGCGTGAACAGCCCGGACGTCAGGGTCTGCGACACGCCCTTCTGCGCCGGCGCGGCCCGCTCGGCGGTGACGTTGCGTCCCGGCGTGGTCTGCACCAGGACGGCGCTGAGCCCGAGCACCACGACCGTCGCCGCGACCTCGATGCCGACCGTGCGCCGCAGCCGTCCCGGTCCCGCCGTCACCACCTGCGAGCGTTGCACGAAGCGCCGGGCGAGCGCGGCCGCGCCCAGCACCGCGGCCAGGAGGGCGACCTTGGCCAGCAGGATCCGGCCGTACCCGGTGCCCCACAGCGCGGCCGGCGAGCCGACCTGCACCACGGCCTGCACGACGCCGGCGCCGGCCAGCCAGACCACCGCCAGCGCCGCCCACCGCGACCAGGCGGGCAGGATCCGGACGAGCACCCGCGGATGCGCCTGGCGCAGCAGGAACACGCTCAGCGCGACGAGGCCGCCCAGCCACACCGCCATGGCGGCCAGGTGCACCACGTCCGCGGCGATGATCGCGGGACGCAGCGGGGAGTCGGCGGCGTGCCCGGTCAGGGGCCAGGTCGTCAGGCCGGCCGCGGCCAGCGCGAGCAGGGTGGCCGTCCGCCAGCGGGCGTGCCGGCCGTGCAGCACCGGCGGCAGCAGCGCCGCGACCGCGCCGAGCACCGCCAGGCGCGCCAGCAGGGTGAGGCCGTACGGGCCGGCCAGCACGTCGGCCAGCTCGGTGACCGACACGTCCCAGATCGGCGCCCCGCTGACGTCCGGCGCGCGGGTCCACAGGGCGCCCAGCGTCGCGGCGGCCGTGCCGATCAGGCCCGTACGCACCAGCAGGATCGGGCCGCGCCGGGAGAGCCGCCGGGGCCACAGCAGCGCGAGCAGCAGCGCCGGGCCCGCGATGAGCGTGAGGCCGGCGTACCCGAGGAAGGTGAGCGCGGGACGCACCGCCGCGACCGACGGATGCACGCCGGTGGGGTCGCCCTCGGCGGGCCGCGCGGACGGCGCGCCGACCGAGAACGTCATGGCGCCGCCCACCGGGTGGCTGTCGGCGGAGATGATCCGATAGCTGACCAGGTACGTGCCCAGCGGCTGGCCCGCACGGCGCACCTGGATGCGCAGCGCGGGACCGTCCGCGGTGACCGAGCCGGTGATCCGTTTGCCGTCCGGGGCGAGCACCTGGGTGCGTCCCTCGACCGGGGTGACCGCCTCGCTGAAGCGGATCACGATCTCCTCCGGCGCGGTGCCGACCACGCTGCCCGGCTCGGGGCTCGCGGTCTGCAGCGCGGCGTGCGCTGCGGCCGGAGCCGCCGGGACGAGCACGGCAGCGAGCCCGATCACGAACATGACCAGCACACGAACCACCCGCGGCCCCCCGACCGCACACACCCCTGTCACGACAGGTAGTTCGGATGTTTCGCGGGAAAGGTTCAATCCCCGCGCGGCGGCTTACCGAGCCCGCCCGGCGGGTACGCCACGACGATACGATCCCGGGCAGGTCCACGCCCTCAAGGAGGCCCCTCGATGTCCGTGCATCCCCGCGCCGGCACGCCCGCCGATTCCCGCGACACCATCGACGTGCCCCGGGTGGTCCTGAGCTACTACACCGGCCACCCCGACCCGGAGGCGGCCGAGCAGCGCGTCGCGTTCGGCACGTCCGGTCACCGCGGCTCCAGCCTGAAGACGGCGTTCAACGAGGACCACATCCTGGCCACCAGCCAGGCCATCGTCGAGTACCGCAGGGCGCAGGGCACCGACGGGCCGCTCTTCCTGGGACGGGACACGCACGCGCTCTCCGAGCCGGCCATGGTGTCGGCCCTGGAGGTCCTCGCCGCCAACGACGTGAAGGTGCTGATCGACAGCCGCGACGGCTACACGCCGACGCCCGCGCTGTCGCACGCCATCCTCACGTACAACCGGGGGCGCTCGAGCGGGCTCGCCGACGGCGTCGTCGTCACCCCGTCGCACAACCCGCCGGACGACGGCGGCTTCAAGTACAACCCGCCGAACGGCGGGCCGGCCGACACCGACGCCACCAAGTGGATCCAGGACCGGGCCAACGCGCTCATCGCGGGCGGGCTCAAGGAGGTACGCCGCGTCGGCGCCGCCCGCGCCCGCGCGTCCGAGCTGGTCTCCGGCTACGACTACCTGTCCGCGTACGTGGACGATCTGTCCTCGGTCATCGACATGGAGGCGATCCGGTCGGCCGGCGTGCGGATCGGCGCGGACCCGCTGGGCGGCGCCTCCGTGGCGTACTGGGGCGAGATCGGCGAGCGGTACGGGCTCGACCTGACCGTGGTGAACCCGGACGTGGACCCGACGTTCAAATTCATGACGCTGGACTGGGACGGCAAGATCCGGATGGACTGCTCGTCGCCGTACGCGATGGCCTCGCTGATCGAGCAGAAGGACCGCTTCCAGCTGGCCACCGGCAACGACGCCGACGCCGACCGGCACGGCATCGTCACGCCCGACGCCGGGCTGATGAACCCCAACCACTACCTGACCGTGGCGATCTCGTACCTGTTCCGGGTGCGCGCGGACTGGCCCGCTCAGGCGGCCATCGGCAAGACCCTCGTCTCCTCGTCGATGATCGACCGGGTCGCCGCGGACCTGGGCCGCAAGCTCGTCGAGGTGCCCGTGGGCTTCAAGTGGTTCGTGCCGGGGCTGCTCGACGGCTCGGTCGGCTTCGGCGGCGAGGAGAGCGCCGGGGCGTCGTTCCTGCGCCGCGACGGCAGCACGTGGAGCACCGACAAGGACGGCATCCTGCTCGACCTGCTCGCCTCCGAGATCCTCGCGACCACCGGCCGGACCCCGAGCGAGCACTACACCGACCTGACGGCGAAGTTCGGCGCGCCCGCGTACGCCCGCATCGACGCCCCCGCGACCCGCGACGAGAAGGCCGTCCTGGCCAAGCTCTCGCCGTCGCAGGTCAGCGCCAAGGAGCTGGACGGCGAGCCGATCACGGCGGTGCTGACCACGGCGCCGGGCAACTCCGCGCCGATCGGCGGGCTCAAGGTGGCCACCGAGTCGGGCTGGTTCGCCGCGCGGCCCTCGGGCACGGAGGACGTCTACAAGATCTACGCCGAGTCGTTCAAGGGCCCGGAGTCGCTGGCCCGCATCCAGGAGGAGGCACGCGCGGTGGTGTCGGCGGCCCTCAAGGGGTAGCGCCGGGACGGACCAGACCGAGGTCGTAGGCGGCGATCGTCGCCTGCACCCGGTCCCGCACGCCCAGCTTCGCCAGCAGCGCGTTGACGTGCGCCTTCACCGTGCCCGTCGTGATGCCCAGGGCCGCGCCGATCTCGGCGTTGGACAGGCCCCGCGCGATGCTGACCAGCACCTCGCGCTCGCGCGGGGTGAGCCCGGCGAGGCGGGCGTCGTCGGGCACGGTCGCGGTGATCCCGCCGCCGGCGAACGCGTCGATGAGCCGCCGGGTGACCGCGGGGCTGAGCATGGCCTCGCCGCCGGCGACCACCCGGATCGCGGCGAGCAGGTCGGCCGGCTCGGTGTCCTTGAGCACGAAGCCGGAGGCGCCCGCGCGCAGCGCCTCGAACACGTACGCGTCCTGGTGGAACGTGGTGAGCACGAGCACCCGCGGCGGCTGCGGCCCGGCGGTCAGCCGCGCGGTCGCGGTCAGCCCGTCCATGCCCGGCATGCGGATGTCCATCAGCACCACGTCGGGGCGCAGCCGGGCGGCGGCCTCCAGCGCGGCCGCGCCGTCCGCGGCCTCGCCGACGACGGCCAGGTCGGCCTCCGCGTCGACGATCGCGGCGATGCCGGCCCGGACCATCAGCTGGTCGTCGACGACCATCACGCGCGTGGCGATGACGCCACCTCCTCGTCCTCGTCGCGGCGCCGCGCGGGCGCCGGACCGTCGTGCGCCGGACCGTCGTGCGCCGGGTCCGGCGCGGGCAGCCGGATCTCGGTGGTCCCGTCCGCGGCGGCCGCCAGGCTCCCACCGACCGCGGCGAGCCGGGCCCGCAGCCCCGCGGTCACCTCGCCACCGGGATCCTCCGGCATCGGGCTCACCACGAGGCGCACCGGGTCACCCGAGAGATCCACCCGGACCCGGACCGGGCCGGTGTCGCCGGCCAGGAGCAGCTCCACGATCCGGTACGCCGAGACGTCCAGGTCGGTGCTGAGCCGGCGCCCGTGACCGGTGACGTCCAGGTCGACCGTACGGCCGCCGGCCCGCCACCGGTCCACGAGCGCCGGCAGCGCGGCCAGCGTGGGCTGCGGCGCGCGGGCCTGCCCGGCGCTGTCGCCGGGCGGGGCGTCACGCAGGTCCTTGAGCAGGCCGCGCATGCCGTCCAGCGCGGTCCGCGCCGCGCTGACGACCGCCTCGAGGTCCCCGCGGTCCGCCGCCTCGGGCACCCGGGCGGTGTCGCGCAGCACCGCCTCCCGCAGCCCGGCCGCCACCCGGGCCCGTTCCGCGCCGGCCTCGGCGAGCGCCCAGGCCGTGGCGGCCGCGACCGCGTGGTCCTCGCGGGCCCGTACGCGCTCGCGCCGTCGCCGGGTCAGGAACCCGGCGAGCCACGCCCCGAACACCGGGAACGACAGGGGGATGCCGCCGACGATCGCCGTGATCAGCACTGTCGCCGGTACGGACGCCGCGGTGCCGTCCGGCGGGTCCAGCACCAGCATCACGCTGACCGCGGCGACCACGCAGCCCAGCACCGCCGGCATCGACAGCCAGGTCAGCGCCGGCCGGCGGCCGTAACGGGCGACCGCGTGCACCGCCAGCACCTCCACGCCGGTGCCGGTGACGGCGAGCCAGCCGTGGGTGATGGCCAGCAGCCCGGCGGCGATCAGCAGCGGCCACACCCAGCCGGTGGCGAGCACGGCGGCCAGCACGGTCCAGGGCCGGGCGCGGCGCCAGGCCAGGGGCAGGGTGTGCCCGATCAGCGTCAGGGCCGCCAGGGACGCCGTACCGGCCGGCAGGTGGTCCTCCAGCGCGACGAGCAGGCCGGCGGCGGGGACGCCGAGGGCCAGCATGAGCACGGCGGCGTCGATGATCGTGTCGGTGCCCGGCCGACGGCCGCTCGCGACGGGTGCCGCGCCGGCGGGCAGCACCGCGCTCACCTGCCAACCGCCCCCGGGCCGCAGACCCGCCTCCAGCGTGCCGCCGAGGGCCGCCGCGCGCTCCCGCATCCCGGCGATCCCGCGACCGGAGCCGAGGCGCGCGGCGGACCCGTCCGCCGCGGCGCCGGCCGGGCCGTCGTCGGCGACGGTCAGCCGTACCCCGTCGGGCGTGCCGGTGACCCGGACGGTCACCGACGCGCCGGGCGCGTACCGCAGCGTGTTGGTGAGGGCTTCGCGGGCGATGCCGTACGCCGCCTCCGCCACGGCCGGTCCCATCGGCTCGGCGCCCTCCACCGTGACGCGCTGCCCGAGGCGCCGGAACCCGTCCGCCAGCTCGGTTAGGCGTTCGCCGCCGGGCGCGGGGGAGCCGGGCTGCTGCAGCAGGGCCACCAGCCGCTGCAGTGCGGTCAGCGTCTCCCGTCCGGTGCGGGCCGCGAAGTCCCGGGCCTCGGCGACGAGCTCCGGCCGGGCGGCGCCGACCCGCTGCGCGGCCGAGGCGATGACCACGATCGAGGTCAGGTGGTGGGCGGTGACGTCGTGCAGCTCCCGGGCGAGCCGGTGACGTTCGGTGTCGGCGGCCCGCGCCCGGCGTTCCTCGGCCTCGGCGAGCCGGGTGGCCGCGTCGGCGCGGTCGGCGTACCAGCGGTGCCGCGCGCGTCCCAGCGCCACCACCGCCACGTAGAACACCACCATGACGGCGAGCGCGGCCGGATAGTCGCCGTCGAGCTCGTCGTCGTTGAGGACCAGCCCGGACTGCCAGACGATCAGCGCGGCGGCCGCGATCAGCGCGGTGCGCTGCGGGCGGCGTACGGCGACGCCGTACAGCATGACGATGTCGGCGACGGTGATCGCGGTGAGCGCGTCGGGCGGCAGCCCCAGCTCGGCGACGGTCAGCGCGGCGACCACCACCCCGGTCGCCGCGATCGGCGCGGTACGCCGCCACAACAGCGCCACCGCCACGGTCACGGTCACCGCCACCGCCGTGGCGGCCGCCGTCGCGGTCACGTGCTCGCCGGTCGCGTACGGCGCGCCGGGCCACGCCGCCAGCTGCAGGACGGCGAGCGCGGCGGGCAGCAGCCAGACCGGTGTGCGTTCCATGACGCCCCAGACCCTAGGGGGCGCGCGCATCCCCGCACATCCGCCCGGAGGTCGGCCGGAGCCTCTATCGCAGGTTGGAGCCGCGCGCAGGCGATCTCGGTAATTCTCAGCTTCGACCCGCCCGCGCCGACTGGAATTCCGCCAGGACCGTACAGATATCTCGGGCAAGGACCACGCCACCATGACCGCACCAGCCACGCGGGTCGGCCGCCGGCGAGCACAGAAGCAGGCCCGCCCGGGCCCGCTTCCGCTCGCCGCGGCGGTGCTCGCCGTGCTGGGGGTGCTCGGGTGGCTGTTGGCGCAGGAGGGAAGCTCACTCCGGCCCGGGTACGCCGGCGGCCCGCTCGCCATGCTCGGCGCGTTCCTCGCCTGCCGCCGCATCGGGGGCCTGATCGTGGTGGCGCGCCCGGTGCGAGCCTTCTGGCGGTGGTTCGCCAACGCGGCCATCTGCCTGGGCCTCGGCGCCGCCGTCAGCTTCGGGCTCGCCAACAACCAGCCCGGCATCTCGCCGTACGTGGCCGCGCTGATCCTGCTCGGCGTGGCCATGGCGATGATCGGCTTCATCCAGCTGCCCCGCGAACGCCGGTCGGCGCTGCGGTGGACGCAACTCGTCCTCGACGGCGCCACCGTGGCCGTCTCCGGCGCCCTGATCTTCTGGTACGTCGTCTTCCAGCTCGCCGACGACGCCACCTCGCCGGCCACGCTGCAGGGGGCCGCGGTGGTGGGCGTCGGCGGGTTGATCGCGCTCGTCGTCATCGGGCGCGCGGCGATGAGCCCGGCCAGCGCCGTGGACTCCATGTCGCTGCGGATGCTCGCGATGGCGCCGCTGACCGGCGTGGTGGCCTCGGTGCTGCTGATCGCGGGCGGTGCCACCGCGCGACTGTGGCTGTCGGTGCTCGCCGTACCGCTGGTCGGGCTGGCGATGTGCCTGGCCGCGTACCGTCAGCAGCTGGTCCTGAGCCGGCCGGCCGCGGCGGCGAAGGCGCCCGCGCGCCGCAGCGTCTACAACGCCCTTCCGCTGCTCTCGGTGATCGCGACCGCGGCGCTGGTGATCACCGTGTCGGCCCGCCAGCTCGACTCGCACCAGCGCGTCGTCATCGTCGGCGCGGTGCTCATCGCCGCGTTCGTGGTCGCCCGGCAGCTGCTGGGCCTGCGCGCCAACGAACGGATGCTCGGCGGGATCCGCCGCCAGCAGGCCGAGCTGGAGCGGCTGGCGATGCACGACCCGCTGACCGGGCTGGCCAACCGGGCCCGGTTCGGCACCGTCCTCGGCGAGCGCCTGGACGCCCACCGCGCGGCCAGCGTCCTGCTCGTGGACATCGACGACTTCAAGATGGTCAACGACACGATGGGGCACGCGGTCGGCGACCAGCTGCTCTACGAGGTGGCGCAGCGGCTGCGGCACCACAGCGCGGTCACCCACCTGCCGGCCCGCCTGGGCGGCGACGAGTTCGCGGTCCTGCTGGACACCGACCAGCCGGTGCAGGCCGAGGCCGCCGCCGCGCGCATCCTGGCCGCGCTCGCGGTGCCGTTCCGCGTCGGCGAGCACCAGCTGCTCGCCCACGCCAGCATCGGCGTCGCCCTGGCCGGCCCCGGCGACAGCGCCGACGAGATGCTGCGCAACGCCGACATCGCCATGTACGCCGCCAAGGCCGCCGGCAAGGCGTCCTGGGCGCGGTTCGAGCCGCGGATGCGCAACGAGGTCGTCAACCACGCCCGCCTCGGCAGCGAGCTGCACAACGCGATCATCCGGCACGAGCTGTACCTGATGTACCAGCCGGTCTTCGACATCACGACCGGCCGCATGTCCGGGGCGGAGGCGCTGGTGCGCTGGCGGCACCCGGTGCGCGGCAACGTGTCGCCGGGCGACTTCATCCCGGTGGCCGAGCGCTCCGGCCTGATCGTGCCGCTCGGCTCATGGGTGCTGCGCGAGGCGTGCGAGCAGCTCGCCCGCTGGCACGCCGAGTACGGCCCCGCCGCCATCCGTTCCGTCAACGTCAACGTGGCGGCCCGCCAGCTGCGCGAGTCCGGCTTCGTCAACGAGGTCGCGGCCGTGCTCAGCGACACCGGTCTGGTCCCGGCGAACCTGGTGCTGGAGGTGACCGAGTCCTCCGTGGTCGACGGCCGGCAGGTGCGCGACACCCTCGAGGCGCTGCACGAGCTGGGCGTACGCCTGGCCCTCGACGACTTCGGCACCGGCCAGTCCAGCCTCAGCCTGCTGCGGGCGTTCCCGGTGGACGTGCTGAAGCTGGACAAGTCCTTCGTCGACGGCATCTGCGACGGCGAGGACCGCGGCCGGCTGGCGGTCGCCGCGGCCGTTGCGCAGCTCGCCGAGTACCTCGACCTGTACGCCGTGGCCGAGGGGATAGAGACCGCCGCGCAGCTGGACCGGCTGCGGCAGATGGGTTACCGGCTCGGCCAGGGCTACTACATGGCCAAGCCGCTCCCGCCGGCGGAGATGGCGGCCCTGATGGTCCGGACCGCCACCGCCGTTCCGGTCTAGGCCGACACCTCGTTGCGCTCGGCGCCCCACATCGTGTGGAACGAGCCCTCCTTGTCGACCCGCTGGTACGTGTGCGCGCCGAAGAAGTCGCGCTGGCCCTGGATCAGGGCGGCCGGGAGGCGTTCGGCGCGCAGCCCGTCGTAGTACGCGAGCGCGGACGCGAAGCCCGGCGCCGGGATGCCCTGGGCCGCGGCGAGCGCGACGACCCGCCGCCACGCGTCCTGCGCGCCGCTGACGGCCTCGAGGAAGTAGTCGTCGACGAGCAGGGTCTGCAGGTTCGCGTCCTTGTCGTACGCCTGCTTGATGTAGTCGAGGAACTTGGCCCGGATGATGCAGCCGGCCCGCCAGATCTTCGCCATCGCGCCCGGGTCGATGCTCCAGCCGTACTCGGCGCTGGCCGCCTGGATCTGCTGGAAGCCCTGCGCGTACGCCACGATCTTGGAGGCGAACAGCGCCTGCTCGACGTCGGCCTGCAGGTCCGCGCCGCCCGCACCGGCGGCGGCCGACGGGCCGGGCAGCTTGCCCGCGGCGGCCGCGCGCACGTCCGCGCCGCCGGACAGGGCCCGGGCGAACACCGCCTCGGCGATGCCGCTGACCGGGACGCCGAGGTCGAGCGCCGACTGCACGGTCCAGCGGCCGGTGCCCTTCTGCTCCGCGCGGTCCACCACCACGTCGACGAACGGCTTGCCGCTCTCCGCGTCGACCTGCTTGAGCACCTCGGCGGTGATCTCGATGAGGTACGAGCCGAGCCGTCCCTCGTTCCAGCCCTTGAAGATCTCCGCGATCTCGGCCGGCGAGTGGCCCCCGGCCTGCCGGAGCAGGTCGTACGCCTCGGCGATCAGCTGCATGTCGGCGTACTCGATGCCGTTGTGCACCATCTTGACGAAGTGTCCGGCGCCGTCCGGGCCGACGTGCACGCAGCACGGCTCCCCGTCCACCTTCGCCGAGATGTCCTCCAGCAGCGGGCCGAGCGACTCGTACGACTCTGGCGAGCCGCCGGGCATGATGCTCGGGCCGTGCAGGGCGCCCTCCTCGCCGCCGGACACGCCGGTGCCGACGAAGTGCAGGCCCATCTCCTTGAGGGCCGCCTCGCGCCGCCGGGTGTCGGCGAAGTGCGCGTTGCCGGCGTCGATGAGCATGTCGCCCGGCTCGAGCAGCGGGGCGAACTCGTCGATGACCGCGTCGGTGGCCTTGCCGGCCTTGACCATGATCACCACGCGGCGGGGCCGTTCGAGGCTCGCCACGAAGTCCTCGGCGCTCTCCGACGGGATGAACGTGCCCTCGTGCCCGAACTCCTCGACGAGCTCCTTCGTCCGGCCGTAACTGCGGTTGTGCACCGCGACCGTGTGCCCGTGGCGGGCGAAGTTACGGGCGAGGTTGCGCCCCATCACCGCCAAACCGGTCACGCCGATCTGAGCCTTCTGCGTCATGAACGTCCTTCCTCCACGCGAGAGGGGCGGGGTGCATCCCGTCCGTCGCAAGCCGTCACGGCCATTGTTACGGATCGGCAACGCCGGGGGTTCGACCGGTCGCGAACCAGGTTCACCCTGCGGGACGCGGCGCGCCGGACGCGCGCGCCCGGGAAGATCCGGCCGACGGTACGCTCGGCGCGTGAAGCGCGGCGAGATCTGGACCATCGGCAGCCGCACCGACCTGCGCTACCGGGTCCTCGTGCTCTCGGCCGACAGCTACAACGAGCGGTCGAACGCGTCCCCGTTCTGCGCACCCATCGTGCGCCAGCGCGGCGTGACCGAGCTGCCGCCGTACGCGGTGGCCCTCACCGAGCAGGATCCGATCACCGGCGTCGTGGTGATCAACCGGATGCGCCGGCTGCCCGCCGCCGTCGGCGCGGAACGCATCGGCATGGCGACGGGCGCCAGCATGGCCCGGGTCACCGAGGCCATGCGCGGCCTCTTCGAGCTCTGACCGGCGGCGCCCGCACGATCGCGGTAGCCCGTCCGGGTGACCCGGGCCGCCTCGCACCGCAGGTGGGATGGGGGTGGGGGTGTTCGGGGGATGACGATCTCGGCCGCGCTGGCGTATTCAGGAGGGCATCGAAGTCCGGCGTGGAAGGGGCAGTGACCTGGATGGGCGGCCGTCAGGCGTACGTGGAGGCGGTGGACGGCCTGCGCCCGTCCCACCATCCCGGCGCTGACCGGGCCGCGGACGACGCCGGGCGCGCGCTCGTCGACCGGGCCGTCGGGCTGCTCGCCGGGCGTACCCGCTGCCGGCTGGCCGACGCGCACCGGCACCTGCTGCAGATGGCCGCCGACCAGGGCCGCGACCTCGTCGACGTGGCCGCCGGGGTGATCACGCTGTTCGACGTCGCCGACCCGCCGGCCGGGAACCCCCGGCTCCCGGGCAGACATCCGCGCCTGCCCGCGGTCGGCGTCGCGCCGGTCCGGCGCCCCGAGCACTCGCTGGGCATCGCACAGGCGCTCCTGGACGGCATTCCGGGCCACGCCGCGCTGTTCGTGCCGATCCGCGACGGCGGCCGCCTCGTCGACCTGGAGTTCGCCGCGGTCACCCCGCAGGCGGAGGTCGCCGAGGGCCTGCACGGCCGGACGCTGATCGGCACCCGGCTCGGCGAGCACCTGCCGGAGAGCCTGCTCAGCGACCGTTGGCAGCACTACGAGCGGGTCCTGGAGACCGGCCGGCCCGCCGAGGTCGGCCCGTTCGTGCTCGGCGGCGAGCGGTACACCGTACGGGCCCACCGGGTCGGCTCGGAGCTGCTGATGACTTGGGAACGGCACGGCCGCACCCCGGGGGAGAGCGAGCGCATCGCCGGCACCGAGCGGCTGGGCAACCTCGGCTGGGGCGAGTGGGACCTGGTCAGCGGGGAGGTGCGCTGGTCGGCGCAGATCTTCCGGATCTACGAACGCGATCCCGCGCTGGGGCCGATGTCGCGCGAGGAGAGCGAAGCGCTGACCCTGCCCGAGGACCTGCCGCTGCTCCTGGCGGCCGTGGAGGCGTTCCAGCGCGGCGAGCAGATCGACGTGACCCTGCGTGTACGGCTCAACAACCGGATCAAGTACCTGCGGACGGTCGCCGACGCGATCCGGGACGCGTCCGGGGCGCCGTTGCGGGTCTACGGGATCGTGCAGGACGTCACCGCGCGCGAGGCCAGCGCCCAGCGGCTGGCCGAGGTCGAGCACCAGCTCGCCGAGCAGCGCCGCTCGCTGGCCGCCGAGCACGCTCTGGCGGCCGAGCTGCAACGGGCCATCCTGCCGATCCCCGAGGGCCCGCTGGTGCTGCCCGGCCTCAAGGTCGCCGTCCGTTACCTGCCGGCCGGGCAGGAGGGCATGGTCGGCGGCGACTGGTATCACGCGACGACGCTGTCCGACGGGTCGGTCCTGCTCGCGGTCGGCGACGTGGCGGGGCACGGCACCCAGGCGGCCACCACCATGGCCCAGCTGCGCCACTCGCTGCGGGCGCTGGCCGTCACGACCTGCGACCCGGCCGAGCTGCTGGGCCACCTCAACCGGCTCACCTGCGACCTCGACGCGGAGAACCCGGAGATCGCCGCGACCGCCGTCGTGGCCCGGTTCGACCCCGCCCGGCGGCGGCTCACCTGGGCGCAGGCCGGGCACCCCCCGCCGCTGCTGTCGCGCGGCGGGCGTACCGCGCCGCTGCCGCGCCCGTCGGGGCCGATGCTCGGTGTCGTCGACGACGCGGTGTACGAGTGCGCGGTGCTGGACATGGCGGTCGGCGACCTGCTGCTGTGCTACACCGACGGGCTGGTCGAGCACCGCCACCGCAGCCTCGACGACGGCCTCGAGGCCGTCATCCGCGCGGTCGACGAGTCGGTGCGCGCCTCGCCCCGCCAGCCCCTCGGGGAGCTCCTGGCCCGGCTGCGCCAGGCCAACCCGGACGACGACACGTGCATCCTCGCCGCGCGCCCGATCACCGGGGAGACCCAGGACCTGCGCCGTTACCTCGCCGGGCGGTGACTTCCGCCGCCGCCCGGGTACCCGTGAGGTCGTGGATCTCAGCCGGCCCCTCGCCCCGGACGTGCCCGCGGCGCCGCACAGCGCCGGCGGCGAACGCGTCGCCCTGCACGACCTGGCCGGTGTCGCGCCGCCCGGGCGCCCAGCTCAGCGGTGGACCCGCGCCGGCACCGCTCGCGTCGCGCGGGTGCAGGTGCACCGCTCCGGCCGCCACCGCGGCGGCGGCCGCGGCGGCCAGCTGGCCGGGCGTCACGGGCACGCCCTCGTGTTCCTCCGGCCGCCGGCCGCCGTTCAGACACACCTTGATCCGCCTGATCACGCCCCACCCTGACACGGCGGGCATGATGACGCCATGACACGAGAACCCCGGGTGTCCTGTGTGTTCGTCTGCCACGACGGCAACGGCAGGATCCTGCTCGCGAAACGCTCGGCCGCCGCCCGCGACGAACCGGGAGCCTGGGACACCGGCGCGGGCGCGCTCGAGTTCGGCGAGACCTTCGACGAGGCGGTCACCCGCGAGGTCCGCGAGGAGTACACCGCCGCGCCGCAGGAGATCACGATGCTGGGCGTGCGCAACGTGGTCCGGCCGGGGTCGCACTGGGTCGCGCTCGTCTTCGCCGTACGCGTGGATCCCGCGGCCGTGCGGATCGGCGAGCCGCACAAGTTCGACGACCTGGCCTGGTTCGCCCCGCACGCCCTCCCGCAGCCGCTGCACTCGCAGCTGCCGGCCACCCTCGACCTGTTCGCCACGGAAACCGCCCAGGGTCTGTCCTAGCCTTCGCGCAGCGCCGAGGCGGCGTCGCGGGTGAGCGGGTGCTCCTCCCCGAGCACGCGCCGGCGGTCGGCGGCGACGTGAGCGAACAGATCGGTCGCCTCGCCGACCCAACCCCGGTCGAGTTCGTCACGGTGACGGTGAACGTGTCACCGCGCACCGGCGCGGCCGCGACCATCGCCGCGATCTCCCCGGTCAGCTCGGGATCCTCCGCCAGCGCGCGCTTGACCGAGCTCGCCCACCTCGATCATCGTCACGCCCTCCTCGCCGGCCGCGACGTCACATAGACCAGACAGTCACCACTCGGGGCCGGGTCGTGCCACGGCGGCCGCCGGCACGGGATGCGGCACCGGCGAGAGGGAGCCGACGACGCGGGCGGCCTCGAGCGTGAGGAACTCGTCGACGACGTGGGCGGGGAACTGCACGCCACGGCAGCGGCGCAGCTCGGCGCGGGCCCGGTCGACCGGCAGCGCGAGCCCGTCGGCGCCGTCCGCGCGCATGAAGGCCCAGGCGGCGCAGACACCTTCCACCGCGCCGGCCGGGACCGGTACGGCGTCGGGGCGCCGGTGCGCGGCCCGGCCGAGGACCCTGGCCCACTCGCCGATCTGCTGGTCGGCCCGGGTGAGCTCGTCCGGGACCGTGTCGGTCATCGGCGGCCCTGGGCGGTCCGCGGGATCGGTGATCACCACGCGGTCGCGGCCGGCGCGCTTGGCCGCGTACAGGGCCGCGTCGGCGACCTTGACCAGGGTGTCCGGGGTCACCTGGTGCGGCGGCACGGCGGCGGTGCCGCCCACCGAGATGGTGACCGTGACCGGCGTACGGCCGTCGACCAGCACCGGCTCCTCGCTCATCCGGGTGCGGATGCGCTCGGCCAGCCCGGCCAGATCCTGCGGACCGGTCGCGCCGGCGAGGACCGCGAACTCCTCGCCACCGAAGCGGGCCACCACGTCCCCCGCGCGGCAGGTGCCGCGCAGCCGCCGGGCCACCTCCACGAGGACCTGGTCACCTGCCGGATGGCCGTACGTGTCGTTGACGTTCTTGAAGTGGTCGACGTCGATGAGTAGCAGCGCGAACGGATCGCCGTGCCGGACCGCCCGCTCGCTCTCCATCCGCAGCTGTTCCGTCAGGAACCGGCGGGTGTGCAGACCGGTGAGGGCGTCGGTGATGGCCAGCCGCCGCTGCGCCGCCGTGAGCCCGGCCATCCGCACCAGGACGAGCAGGAACAGCACGGCCGACGCGCCGACCACGACGAGATCGGAGCTTCCTTCGCCGCGCAGGCTCTGCACCACCAGGACCGCCGGGGCCATCGCGGTGGCGAAACCGAGCAGCAGCAACCGGTACGGGGTGGCGCCCGACCTCGGCTCGGCCGGGTCGGCGATGCGCCGCATCGACGGGTGCAGCCCGGCCGCCCCGAGCGCCACATAGCTGAGCAGCCAGACCGCGTCCGGCCAGCCGCCGTCGGCGAACGAGCCGTTGAGGGTCAGCAGGCCGTACGTGGTGTCGCCGAGCAGGGTGAGGCCGAGGAACGCCAGCAGCAGGTGGTACGCCGGCTGCCGGGCCCCGCCGCTGAGCATCAGGCGGACGGCCACGGTCAGCACGCACAGGTCCATCACCGGGTAGGCGGTGGCCGCTACGCGGTCCAGCGCGTCGATGCCGGGGGTGGTGACCGTCGGCAGGATGAGGAACACCCACCACAGCACGGCGGCGCCCACCGCGAGGATCGCGGTGTCGACCAGCGCGGCGGTGTTGCGTTGCGGGGTGCGCCGCAGGGTGAGCCGCACCAGCGCCGCGGCGACGAGGATGTACTGGGTCAGGTAGAGGACGTTCGCCAGCGGCGGATAGCTCGCGTCGTCCTGCGAGGCGAAATAGTAGGTGAGGTCCCCGCCGGTGTACATCACCTGGCCGGCGGCGAACAGCCACCAGACCGACGCGAGCTGCGGCCGGTGCCGGCGGATGCCCACCACCAGCGCGATCGACGTGGCGCCGCTGAGCAGGCAGTAGAGGACCGTCTGGATCCCGGCCGAGCCGAGGACGGCCGGGAGCACGAAGTAGCCGGCAAGCGGCAGCAGCGCGCCGATCGACCACACGATCCACGCCCGCTCCCGCGGGCGCGCCGCGGTCATAGATGTCACCCGTCCATGAGAGCCCCGTCCGGTTCACCGGCCGGGTGTATCCCGGTTGCCCGACAGGAGCCGCCCGTCAGCTCCGCAGGCCGTCGAGATCCCAGCGGGGGACCGGCAGGCCGGCCGGCACCCGCGCCTCCCGCGGCGAGTACGCCATGACCTCATCGGTCGCCCACCGCATGTACGCCGCCAGCGCACTCCGCACGGCGGGATCGGGCGCGATCCCCGCCCCGTCCACCGCGGCCACGAAACAGGCGACGAACCGGTCCCCGAGGTCGTCCTCGGCGCCCTGGTTGGCATGGATGCCGAGCATCGCCGAGTGCCCGCCGTAGGAGCCGGAGTAGACCGCGGGCCCGCCGAACACCTCGCCCCAGTAGTCGGCGAGGCGTTGCACGTGCTCGGGGTTGCCGGTGTGCGAGAAGGGATGCTCGAGGACGGGATCGGCCAGGCAGCGCGCATGGAAATCCGCGGCGAGGGCCAGGAGCGAGGGCGCCCCGCCGACGGCCTCGTAAAGGGTCACGCCCCCACGATGCCAGAGCCGCGGCGCCGCCGGGACGCCCTCGCGGTCGTCCCGGCGGGGACCGATCAGCCGCAGTTCGCCCACGAGCTGGTGTAGTTGCTGCCTCCGGAGTAGCCGAAGTAGCGGACACACTTGCCCTTGCTCCGCTGCTTCACCGGCCCGGCGTAGTACCGGTAGGCGCCGGTGTCGTACGCCCACGAGCCGCCCTGCACCCGCAGGCCGGCGGTGACCTTCGTGGCCTTGTTCAGCGCGGTCGTCTTCAGGGTCACCACGCAGGTCGTCGTGCCGTTGTAGAGCTGGTAGACGGTCGCTCCGGGCAACTTGTGCGAGCGCTGGACGGCGTAGCCGCTGCCGCACACGCCCTTCGCGGTGTAGGGATTCGCGGCGTAGGCCGGCGCGGACACTCCCGCGACCACCGTGGTGCCGGCGGCAACGACGGCGGCCGCGCCGAAGACCCGGCGGGACCGCAGAAGGTTCGAAATGGTGCGCATGTCTTCCTCTCGCATACGGCGTCGGACGGGGAGACACTACCCCTAACGTCCGATTTGTATCCCTATGCGCAGGAGATGCAGAAGCGGGCGAAGGGCCGCGCGGTGAGCCGTTCCTCGGCGATCGACCGTCCGCACTTCTCGCAGACGCCGTACGTCCCCGCCTCCACCCGGTTCAGCGCGTCGTCGACCTCGGCGACCCGCTTGCGCGCGGCGCCCAGTAGCGCGGTCAGCTGGGCGCGCTCGAAGCCGATGGTGGCACCCTCGGGATCGTGCTCGTCGTCGGCGTTGGAGTCGCGGGAGGCGGCGAACAGGGCGTCCAGGTCGCGGGCCAGGGTCGTGGCCTCGGCTTCCGCGCCCGCGCGCAGCCGCAGCAGCTCATCGCGGACCATCCCCGCAGCCTACCGACCGGTGCCCGGCCCGGCCGCCCGCGCCGCCTGTTCGATCGTCGCCCGGTACGCCGCGCGGGCCGCGGCGTCGTTGTCCTCCTCGTACTCCGCCGTCACGCCGGTGCGGCCGTCGAGCTGCTCGCGCAGGATGTCGGCGTGACCGGCATGCCGGGTGGTGTCCTGCAGGACGTGGACCATGACGGTGAACAGCTTGACCTCGGGCCGCGGCCACCATGGCACGTGGCCGGGCGCGTCGAGGGGCAGCTCGGTGATCGTCGCGTCCGCGTGCTCCCCCGCGCGGCGGTAGAAGTCCGTGATCTCGTCGCGGGTCTCCTCCGCGCTCGCCCACAGGTCGCTGTTGTCCGCGTCCCGCCAGTCCGGCAGCGGCTGCGGGAACGGGCGGCCGAAGACGTCACCGAAATACCAGGCCTCGCAGGTCGCCATGTGCTTCACCAGGCCCAAGAGGTTGGTGCCGGTCGGGGTCAGGGGGCGCCGGACGTCGTACTCGGGCAGCCCGTCGAGCTTCCAGACCAGCGCCTCCCGGATAACCCGGAGCTGCCGGTGCAGGACGCCCTTGGCCAGATCGTCGATCACGCTCACGAGCCTGCCACGCGGCAGCAAGGCGGCCCGGTGATGAGTTCTCGCGCCCGTGGCCGTCTCACCTGTGACGGGCCACGACGAGGCGGAAGGATGACGGGATGAGGACGGACACGCGGCTGGAGGACCTGGGCGTGAGTGGTCTGGCGGACATCGGCGAGCCGGAGTTCGAGAGCCTGGCGCAGCGTCACCGGCGGGAGCTGCATGTGCACTGCTACCGGATGCTCGGCTCGTTCGAGGATGCCGAGGACACGGTGCAGGAGACGTTCCTGCGGGCCTGGCGGCGGCGGGAGACGTACGAGGGCCGGTCCTCGTTCCGGGCGTGGCTGTACCGGATCGCCACCAACGCCTGCCTCGACCTGCTGGCCAAGCGGCGCCCCGAGCCTGCCACGGGTGGCGAGGTGCGGTGGCTGCAGCCGTACCCGGATCGGTTCCTGGACGAGCTGCCCGCCGGCGACGCCGACGGGCCGGAGGCTGTCGCGGTCGCCCGGGAGACGATCGAGCTGGCGTACCTGGTGGCGGTCCAGCATCTCGCGCCGCGGCCGCGGGCCGTGCTGATCCTGCGGGACGTGCTCGGGTGGCCGGCGAAGGACGTCGCGGAGCTGCTCGGGGATTCCGTGAACTCGGTGAACAGCGCGTTGCAGCGGGCCCGCGCCGGGATGCGGGATCATCTGCCGGCGCAGCGGCAGGACTGGACCGGTGGCGAGGAGGACGCCGGGACGCGGGAGCTGGTACGCCGCTTCACCGAGGCCAGCGTGGCCAAGGACCTCGACGCGGTCGCGGCGATGCTGCGCGAGGACGTGCGGTCCTCGATGCCGCCCACGCCGGGGCTGAGCATCGGCCGCGACGCGGTGGTGAGCGATTGGGCCGCGGACGGTTTCGAGAGCCTCGGGCGTCTGCGAGCCGTCTCGGCCTCTGTGAACCGTCAGCCGGCCGTCGGCTTCTACCTGTGGAACGAGGAGGCGGGCGCGTACCTGCCGCTGACGATCGACGTCCTGCGGATCAGTGGCGGGGCGGTCACCGAGGTCGTCATCTTCCACGCCGATCAGTTTCCGCGGCTGGGGCTGCCCGCGAGCCTGTCCGCCGGGGAGACGGCATGAGCCGCCGGTTCCGCGGGCTCGTCGTCGCCGCGCCCGTCGCGGTGGCGGTCACCACTCTCGCCGCCGCGCTCGCCCGGGCCGTCGGCGTCGACTTCGAGATTCCCGACGGCGGGGAGGTGATCCCGTTGTCCGGCTTCGCGGTGGTGACCGGGTTCTTCTCCGTCGTGGGCGTCGTCATCGCCGCCGTCCTGCTCCGGTGGAGCGCGCGTCCCGCCGAGCGCTTCCTGTGGACCGCGGTGGCGCTGACCGCGCTCTCGCTGGTCCCGCCGTTCCTCACCGGGGCGAACGCCGCCACCGTCGTCGCCCTGGTCGGGCTGCATCTCGTCGCGGCGGCGGTGATGATTCCCGGCGTGGCGCGGGCACTCTCACCGTCCCGGCAGGACGGCGTCGACGAGGTCCCGCGCGGCGGCATCCACGCCGTCGGCGTCCAGCGGCGTCGTGGCGTTGGCCCCGGCGATGTTGTCGAAGAGGATGCCGTCGATGCAGGCGACCAGCCAGCGGGCCTGGCGGGGCGGGTCGCCTGCGCCGAGCCCGGCGAGAACCGCGGCGATGCGTTCGCGTAGGGCGCTGCCGGAGCGGTGGAGCTGCGCGGCCACCTCGGGCCGGCGTACGGATTCCAGGGTGAGCTCGTAGCGGGCCAGGTGGCGTTGCCGGCCGGTGGTCAGCCAGCGGTGCAGGATCTCGGCGAGGGACCGGGCCAGGGTGGTCCGGTCCGTCGCCGTGATCAGGGGCGTCAGGGCGTCGAGCTCGCTGTGGTCGTCCTCCACCAGGCGCTGGACGCACGCACTCAGCAGGGCCGCGCGGGACCGGTAGTAGTACGACGTGGAGCCGGCCGGGAGGCCGGCGGCGGTGTCCACCGCGCGATGCGTCAGGCCCCGGGAACCGTCGCGGGCCAGCACGTCGAGGGCGGCGTCGGCGAGCAGTCGGTGCCGCGCAGAGATCATGACCACACTCTACCGACGTAGAGCCTCTACAGCTGTAGTGTCGCCTCTATGGATGTAGAGGAACGATCGGCCGTCGTGGTCGGGGCCGGCATCGGCGGGCTCGCCGCGGCCCTGGCCCTGCGGCGCGCCGGCTGGACGGTCGTGGTCCACGAGCGGTCCCCGGGCCGGGAGAAGACCGGCGCGGCACTGACCCTGTGGCCGAACGCGGTGCGAGCCCTGCACGCCCTGGGACTCGCCGACGGGTTGCGGGCGCGGGCGTCGGCGCTCGATGGTTCGGGCGTACGCCGCCCCGACGGACGGTGGCTGTCGCGGACGAGCGGCGAGCAGGTGATCGCCCGCCACGGCCTCCCGCAGGTGGCGATCGTCCGGGCGGACCTGATCGACCTGCTCGCCTCCGCCCTGCCGTCCGGTTGCGTACGGTGGGGCGCGGCCGTCACCGACGTCGACCCCGGCGGCCCCGACCGGCGGGCCGGCGTCCGCTGCGGCGACCGGCTCGCCGAAGCCGATCTCGTCGTCGCGGCCGACGGCGTCCATTCCCGCGTACGCCGGACGCTCTGGCCGGACCACCCACCGGCGGAGCGCCGCGGGTACGTCGCGTGGCGCGCCCTGGTCCACGCCTCGACCGGCCCGGCCAGTGAGACGTGGGGGCGAGGGGAGCGCTTCGGCATCGTGCCGGTCGGCGAGAACCTCGTGTACGTCTACGCGACCGCGAACACCGCGGCGCTCGAGCCGAGCGTGGACGAACTGCGCAGCCGGTTCGGCAACTGGCACGCCCCGATCCCGGCGCTGCTCGACGCCATCACGCCCGGGGACCTGATGCGCCACGACATCATGGCGCTGCACCCGCCGCTGCGGCGCCTTTTCCACGGCCGGGTGACGTTGCTCGGCGATGCCGCGCACGCCATGGAACCCAATCTCGGTCAGGGCGCCGGCCTGGCGGTCGAGGACGCGGTGGTCCTGGCGTACGCGGTGACCGGCGCGTCGTCCGTCGCCGCCGGCCTCGCCGCCTACGACCGGGCCCGGGCCGTACGCGTCGCCCGGCTCGCCCGGCAGTCGCGCCTGCTGGGCCGGCTCACGCAGAGCCCTTCCGCAGCCGTCACGACGCTGCGCGACGCCACCACCCGGCTGATCCCGGACCGCTTCGCGCTGCGCGGCTTCGACGCCGCCGCCGGCTGGCATCCCCCCGTACCCGTCCTACAGGAGCCCCGATGAACCCCCGAGCCTGCGCCGTCGGCGCCTGGTCCTTGATCGTCACCGGCGCTGCCCATGCCGCGGCGATGGCGGCGGGCGCCGCCACGTCCCCGCCGCCGGCCGAAGAGGCCGCCCGCCGCACGATGGCCGCCACCCACGTCACCATCGCGGGACTCGACCGGACCCTGTGGCAACTGTTCACCGGCTTCAGCCTGGCGATGGCACTCTTCATCGCCGGCCTCGGAGCCCTCAACCTGCTCGCGCTGAGGCGGGCACCGGAACTCTTCCTCCGGAGCCGGGCTGCGGGCGTGCTCAACCTGTGTGTCGTGCTCCCGGCTCTCGCCCTGTCGGTGCTGCTCTTCCCGCCGCCACCGATCCTCTTCCTCGGCGTCAGCTGCGCGGCCTTCGGCTACGCGCTGACCCGCCCGGCCTCGCGGACGCCTTGCAGCGATGGTTGATCATTGATCGGTGACGACGTTCTCGCTGGCGACTCCGCCGCTGTTCGCGACCCTGGCCCCGGCCCGCAGCGTCCTGATCGCCGGCGCCGGCGGCGGTTTCGACGTGTACGCCGGCCTGCCGCTGGCCGTCTCCCTGTGGCGCAGCGGCGTCCAGGTGCATCTGGCCAGCCTCTCGTTCTCCGAGCTCGTGCTCATCGACCGCGCATCCTGGGTGGCGGAGCACGTCGTCGAGGTGACACCGGCGACGGCGACCACCGACTGGTACTTCCCGGAGGGTGCGCTCGCCCGGTGGCTGGCGGCGCACGACCTGCCGTCGACCGTGTACGCCTTCCCACCTCTGGGCGTACAGCTGTTGCGCGAGGCCTACCGGTACGTCGTCGACCGCCACCGCATCGACGCGGTGGTGCTGGTCGACGGGGGCACGGACATCCTGCTGCGCGGCGACGAGAGCAACCTCGGCACGCCGGTGGAGGACATCACCAGCCTCGGCGCCGTCGCCGGCCTCGACGTGCCGGTGAAGCTGGTCAGCTCGCTCGGCTTCGGCATCGACGCGTACGACGGGGTCAACCACGTAGAGGTGCTGGAGAATCTCGCCGCGCTCGACCGCGAGGGTGGTTACCTCGGCGCGCTGTCCATCCCGGGCTCCAGCGAGGAGGCCGCCCTCTATCGCGACGCGGTCGCCGCGGCCCAGGCCGCCACTCCCGACCGGCCGAGCATCGTGCACGGCCAGATCGCCGCCGCCACCCGCGGCGCGTTCGGCGACGTCCAGTTCACCCGGCGTACGACGGGCAGCCCGCTGTTCGTGAATCCCTTGATGGCGATGTACTTCACGGTCGACCTCGACAAGCTCGCCGCCCGGTGCCTGTACCTGGACCGTATCGAGCACACCCTGGGCAGGCGCCAGGTGACCAGCCGGATCGAGGCGTTCCGCGACGAGGTCTCGCCCCGCATTCCGCGCGCGTTCCCGCACTGACGGCGAGCCCCGGGGGGCTACCTTGTCTCGCATGCATCTGGCACCACCCGTGCCGCCGAGGTCGCCGGCCGGCGTACGGTTCTCGTCCGCGCTGCTGTTCGGCGTCGGAGGGCTCTCCCTGCTGTCCGCCGTCGTCGAGCTGGTTTTCGTCAACACCGATCTGAGCGTCTATCGCGACGCGTACACCGGCGGCACCGGCTCGGGCTTCGGAAGCCTGGTCAGCGCGACCTTCGACATCCTCTTCGCCGGAGGCGCCGCGGTCCTGGCCGTGCTCAACGGGCTGGGCCGCAAGAACGCCCGGGTGACGACGTACGTGCTCGGCGGCATCTTCCTCGTCTGCGGCGGCCTCGGCACGCTGCGGGACCCCTTCCACCGGCCGGCCGCGCCCGCCGGCGGCGGGGCGTTCGAGCACGCCATGCCCTTCGTGTACGGCATCAGCACGGGCGCCCTCGACGCGCTGACGGTCCTGGCCGCGCTGGTCGCCCTGGTGCTGCTCGCGGTGCCCTCCGCGAACCGGTTCTTCGAGCTCTGCCACCGCAACCGGTACGTCCTCATCGCGGCACCGCCACCGGCACCGCACCCCTCCTTCGGCGTCCCGGCGCAGCGCGAGCAGCCGCCCCCGCACACGACCAGCATCCCGGCGATCGACCCCTGGGCCGGGCGGGAGGGCGATTAGCCGGGGCGCTCGAGCATGGTGCGGCGCTCGGCGCTCTCCGCGCTCGCTCGGCGCATGAGCGCCAGTTCCTCCGGGGGGTCGATGGCGTTCAGGCCGTAGGCGAGCTTCGGCCGGGGCCCCGGGATGTCGGTCACCGCGCGGTCGCCCGTACCCGCGAGAATGCCGGCGGCGCGCATGCCGGCCTGCCCGGCCAGGGGTGGGGCGACCATTCCGGCCGCCAGGAAACCGAGGAAAACCGCGCCCGCGGCCGGCACTTTCCACGCCATTTCCCGGTAGTAGGCGGTCTTGTCGGCCTTGTGGGCTTTCAGCGAGGCGTCGTGGGACGCGCGAATGGTTTCCCGGCGGGCGCGCCGGGCGACCATGGCCCGCCCCGTCGCGCTGTAGTCGCGGGAGAACAATTCCGGCGGGAACAACTGCACCCCGAGCGCCGGGAATCGCTCGGTGCACAGATAGGCTTCCCGCAATGCCAGGCGGGTCTCGCCGTTCATCATGAAATAGCTGAAGTTGCCGGCGTGACCGATGGCGGCCACCTGCTCCGCGGTCAGGTCCTGCTCACCCGGGCGGGACATCGACGCGGCCGGCCGCTTGGTCATCTCCACGAATTTGCCGCGCGCGAGGCTGAGCTCGTGGCGGCGGAAATCAGCGTTCACCGCCCGGTCGGCGGTGGCCAGATGTTCGAAGGCAGCCATCACGCTGATGTCGAGGATCCGGTCGATCCGCGCGCCGAGGGCCTCGACCGTCGACTCGATCCGGGCGATCTGATCGCGTACCTGTTTGTCGTCGTAGGCCCTCTTCATCGCGCCGAGGGCGCTCAACGCCGTCGTCAAAGGTTCCACGATGGTGAAGTCTTCGCCCCTGCCACCGCGGTGACAGCGCAATGTCCAAGGTCTTACATCGCGGAGTTGCCTCAACGTCGGCTACCTGCTCCGCGTTTCCCCAGTCGACAAGGTCGGTGCGGCCTTCGATTTCGCGGCTAATCATCGGACGTATGCCGGGCCGTGCGGCGGGTATGCGGGCACGCATGTCACGCTACGGCGACGAGGTCGCCTCGCTGGCCGTCGAGCTCGCCGGCCCCGGCGACCTGGACGCGCTGATCGACCGGGCCTCGGCGGCGCGGGTGGTCATGCTCGGCGAGGCGAGCCACGGTACGCACGAGTTCTACGCCTGGCGCGCCGCCGTCACCCGGCGGCTGATCGAGGAGCTCGGGTTCTCCTTCGTGGCCGTCGAGGGGGACTGGCCGGACTGCGAGCGGGTGGACGGCAGCGTGCGAGGGCTGCCCGGCGCGCCGGAGGACCCGCGGGACGCGCTGGACGCGTACGACCGGTGGCCGACGTGGATGTGGGCGAACGAGGAGGTCGTCGACTTCTGCCGGTGGCTGCGCGGGTACAACTCGGCGCACGAGGCGAGGGTCGGCTTCCACGGGCTCGACGTGTACTCGCTGTGGGAGTCGTTACGGGAGATCCTCGTGTATCTGCGCGAGCACGACCCCGATCAGGTGCCCGGCGCGCTGGCCGCGTACCGGTGCTTCGAGCCGTACGCGGAAGACCCGCAGTCCTATGCCTGGGCGACCCGTTTCGTGCATGCGACCTGCGAGCCGCAGGTGGTCGCCCTGCTCGCGGACCTGCGGGCGCGCGCCGCCGGCCGGGCCGGCGAGTTCGCCGCCTGGCAGAACGCCGAGGTGGTGGCCGGCGCGGAGCACTATTACCGGGCGATGGTGCACGGCGGTCCGGGGTCGTGGAACGTCCGCGACCGGCACATGGACGAGACACTCGCCCGGCTGCTCGACCATTACGGCAGCGGCGCCAAGGCCGTGGTGTGGGCACACAACACGCATGTCGGGGACGCCCGGGCGACCGATCAGTCGGCGCACGGCGAGGTGACGATCGGCGAGCTGGCACGCGAACGGTACGGCGACGACCGGGTGGTGCTCGTGGGCTTCGGCTCGCATCGCGGCACCGTCGTGGCCGGGCCGGTCTGGGGCGCCCGGATGGAGGTCATGCGGGTGCCGCCGGGCCGCCCCGACTCGCTGGAGGACGTGCTGCACGCGACCGCGCCGCCGCAGGCGCTGTTCGTGTTCCCCGTGCGCGGGGCGCGGCCGCCGCTGCTGGACGACGTCGTGGCACATCGGGCCATCGGGGTCGTCTACCGGCCCGAGCGGGAGCGCTGGGCCAACTACGTGCCCACGGTGCTCGGGGACCGCTACGACGCCTTCCTCTGGTTCGACGACACGCAGGCCGTGCGCCCGCTGCACGAGGCGTCCGGCCATAGACGAGAGGCGTTCCCTTCCAATGTCTGAGCACTGCTTCACCGACCGCGAGGCGGCGGGACGGCGGCTGGGCGTGATGGTGGCCCGGCACCTCGGCAATTACCGGGTGGACGGTCGTCCGCTCGTGCTCGCCCTGCCGCGCGGCGGCGTGCCGGTGGCGGCGAAGGTCGCCGGCGTGATCGACGGGGACCTGGACGTGGTGATCGCCCGCAAGATCGGCGCGCCGGGCCGGCCGGAGCTGGGCGTCGGCGCGGTCGCGGAGGACGGCGAGCCGGTGTTCGACCCGTTCCTGCCGGCCGACCTCGGAATAAGCCCGGAGGATCTGGCCGGTGCCGTGACTCGGGAGCGCGCCGAGCTGGCGCGGCGGATACGTGCGTACCGCGGTGACCGGCCGGCGCCGGAGGTGACCGGCCGGCTGGTGGTGCTGGTCGACGACGGCGTGGCCACCGGCGTCACGGCCCGGGCGGCGCTGCGCTCGTTGCGGGCCCGGGGCGCGCGGCCGCTCGTGCTGGCCGCGCCGGTGTGCTCGCGCGAGGCCGACCGTTTCCTGGGCGCCGAGGCGGACCTCGTGATCTGTCTGGAGCGGCCGGTGCGGTTCCGCGCGGTCGGCCGGTACTACGAGGACTTCGCCCAGCTCAGCGACGAGGACGTGCGTCGGGCCCTCGACCCCGGGCGGTCGCCGGCGGCGCTGCACCGGCCGGTCGGATGACGGCACACCGGCACGGCACGGCACGCCGTGCGGCGGCCCGGGAGGTGGTCTAGTGTCGATCACATGGGCGTCCGTACCTGGATCAACCACTGGCCGGTGTACCGGCAGCTGACCGGCACCGATCCGCTGGGCCGGGGCGAGGCGGCGAAGTCGCAGCGCTCGCGTGAGCTCACTGCGCGGACCGAGACGGCCGACTCGGTGGCCCGGTCCGTGTGCCCGTACTGCGCGGTCGGGTGCGGCCAGCGGATCTTCGTCAAGGACGGCGAGGTCGTCCAGATCGAGGGCGACCCGGACAGCCCGATCTCGAAGGGCCGGCTGTGCCCGAAGGGGTCGGCGAGCAAGAGCCTGGTCACCAGCGACCGGCGCCAGCAGAAGGTCCTCTACCGCCGCCCGTACGGCACGCGGTGGGAGGAGCTCGACCTCGACACGGCGATGAGCATGATCGCCGACCGGGTGCTCGCGGCGCGCGACGAGACGTGGGAGGACGCCGACGAGGACGGGCGGCCGCTCAACCGGACGCTCGGCATCTCCAGCCTGGGCGGCGCGACGCTGGACAACGAAGAGAACTACCTGATCAAGAAGCTTTTCACCGCCGTCGGGGCCATTCAGATCGAGAACCAGGCGCGTATTTGACACTCCGCCACCGTCCCCGGTCTGGGGACCAGCTTCGGCCGTGGCGGGGCCACCGGATTCCTCCAGGATCTGGCGAACGCCGACTGCATCATCATCCAGGGCTCCAACATGGCGGAGGCCCACCCGGTGGGCTTCCAGTACGTGGTGGAGGCGAAGAACCGCGGCGCCAAGGTGATCCACATCGACCCCCGGTTCACCCGGACCAGCGCGCTGGCGCACACCTACGTGCCCGTGCGCGCCGGGGCCGACATCGCGTTCCTGGGTGGAGTGATCAACTACATCCTCGGCAACGAGAAGGACTTCCGGGAGTACGTGCTCGCGTACACCAACGCGTCCATGCTCGTCAGTGAGGACTTCAAGGACACCGAGGAGCTCGGCGGGCTGTTCTCCGGCTACGACCCCGAGACCAACGCGTACGACCAGAGCACCTGGCAGTACGCCGGTCAGCAGGAGCACGGCCAGGAGGAGGGCGGCTCGCACGTCGACCGGGAGACCGCCTCCGGGCTGGAGCAGGAGTCGCACGGCCCGCCGGTGCCCGCCGACGTGCCCCGCGACCCGACGCTGCAGGACCCGCGCTGCGTCTACCAGGTCCTCAAGCGGCACTACGCCCGCTACACGCCGGAGGTCGTCGAGCGGCTGTGCGGCGTGCCGCAGGACAAGTTCCTCGAGGTCTGCGAGGCGTGGACGGCCAACTCCGGCCGCGAGCGCACCACCGCGCTCGTCTACTCGGTGGGCTGGACCCAGCACAGCGTCGGCGTGCAGTACATCCGCGCCGGCGCGATCATCCAGCTGCTGCTGGGCAACATGGGCCGGCCGGGTGGCGGCGTGATGGCGCTGCGCGGGCACGCCAGCATCCAGGGCTCCACCGACATCCCGACGCTGTTCAACCTGCTGCCCGGCTACCTGCCGATGCCGCACCACAGCCGGCACGAGACGTACCGGCAGTGGATCGACGCCATCCGGCACCCGGAACAGCAGGGCTTCTGGGCGAACGCGGAGTCGTACGCGGTCAGCCTGCTCAAGTCCTACTACGGCGACAACGCGACGAAGGACAACGACTTCGGGTACGGCTGGCTGCCCCGCCTCACCGGCGACCACGGCACGTACCAGCAGGTCCTGAACATGATCGACGGCAAGGTCAAGGGCTACTTCCTGCTCGGGCAGAACCCGGCGGTGGGCTCGGCGCACGGCCGCGCCCAGCGGCTGGGCATGGCCAACCTGGACTGGCTCGTGGTCCGCGACCTGTTCATGATCGAGAGCGCCACGTTCTGGAAGGACGGCCCCGAGGTCGCCACCGGCGAGATCGTGCCGGAGCAGTGCAAGACCGAGGTGTTCTTCATGCCCGCCGCCTCGCACGCCGAGAAGGAGGGCACGTTCACCCAGACCCAGCGGATGCTGCAGTGGCGCGAGAAGGCGGTCGAGCCGCCGGGCGACTGCCGCTCGGAGCTGTGGTTCTTCTACCACCTGGGCCGGATCATGCGCGAGCGCCGGGCCGGCTCCACCGACCGCCGCGACCAGGGCCTGCTCAACATCTCCTGGGACTACCCGCTGCACGGCGAACGCGGCGACGAGCCCAGCGCCGAGGCGGTGCTCAAGGAGATCAACGGTGTCGAGGTGGCCACCGGGCGGCCGCTGTCGTCGTACACCGAGATGAAGCCGGACGGGTCCACCACCGGCGGCTGCTGGATCTACACCGGCGTCTACCAGGACGGCGTCAACCAGGCCGCCCGGCGCAAGCCGCGTACCGAGCAGGACTGGGTGGCGCGCGAATGGGGCTGGGCGTGGCCCTCGGACCGCCGTACGCTCTACAACCGCGCCTCCGCCGACCCCGACGGCCGGCCCTGGTCGGAGCGGAAGAAGTACGTCTGGTGGGACGAGGACGCGGGGGAGTGGACCGGGTACGACACGCCTGACTTCGAGAAGACGAAGCCGCCGTCGTACCGCCCGCCGGAGGGCGCGACCGGCGTCGAGGCGATCAGCGGCGACGACGCCTTCATCATGCAGGGCGACGGGAAGGGCTGGCTGTACGCGCCCAGCGGCCTCATCGACGGCCCGATGCCGACGCACTACGAGCCCGCCGAGTCGCTGTTCCGCAACCCGCTCTACGACCAGCAGGCCAACCCCACCCGCAAGGTGTACGAGCGCTCGGACAACCTGACCAACCCGAGCCCGCCCGAGCGGCACAGCGAGGTCTACCCGTACGTGTTCAGCACGAGCCGGCTCACCGAGCACCACACCGCCGGCGGCATGAGCCGGCAGCTCGCGTACCTGTCGGAGCTGCAGCCGGAGATGTTCGTCGAGGTGTCGCCGGAGCTCGCGGCCGAACGCGGGCTGGAGCACCTGGGCTGGGCGCACATCGTCACGGCCCGCGCGGCCATCGAGGCGCGGGTGCTGGTCACCGACCGGCTCACGCCGCTGCGCATCGAGGACCGGGTCGTGCACCAGATCTGGATGCCGTACCACTGGGGCGGCGAGGGCCTGGTGACCGGCGACTCGGCGAACGACCTGATCGGCATCACGCTCGACCCGAACGTGCTGATCCAGGAGAGCAAGGTGGGCACGTGCGACATCCAGCCGGGCCGGCGCCCCACCGGGCCGGAGCTGCTGGCGTACGTGCAGGGCTACCGGGACCGGGCCGGCCTCACCCCGGGCCACCACACACCGATCCTCACCACCGGGGTCGAAGAGCCGGAGGACAGCTGACGTGGCGGGACCGAACAGCCTCTACGGGCCGCTGGACCCGGCGCCCGACGCCGGGTACGTGGACGCGCCGCCGCGGATGGGCTTCTTCACCGACACCAGCGTCTGCATCGGGTGCAAGGCGTGCGAGGTGGCGTGCAAGGAGTGGAACCTCGTCCCGGACGACGGCTTCAACCTGCTCGGCACCTCGTACGACAACACCGGCGGCCTGACCGCGAACTCCTGGCGCCACGTCGCGTTCATCGAGCAGCCGGCCGCGCGCAGCGGCCACGGCACGGACACCCCCGGCGCGTTCGCCGGGATGCCCACCGGGCCGTCCGCGAGCGCGCACACTGCCGTCGTCGCGGCCGGCACCGCCCAGGACACGGGTACGTCCCCCGGCGTCCCGGCCGCTCCCGACGCCCTCGCCGCGGCGGCCACGATCAAGGCCCCCGGCACCGGTACGCAATTCCTCGGCATGCCGGGGTCGGACCTGCCCGGGCGCACGATGGACGCGCCGCGCAGCGACTTCCGCTGGCTGATGATGTCCAACGTGTGCAAGCACTGCACCCACGCCGGCTGCCTCGACGTGTGCCCGACGGGAGCCCTGTTCCGCACCGAGTTCGGCACGGTCGTCGTGCAGGAGGACGTCTGCAACGGCTGCGGCTACTGCATCCCGGCCTGCCCGTACGGTGTCATCGACCAGCGCAAGGACGACGGCCGCGCGTGGAAGTGCACGCTCTGCTACGACCGGATCGGCGACGGCCTCACCCCGGCCTGCGCCAAGGCCTGCCCGACCGAGTCCATCCAGTTCGGCGAGCTCGACGAGCTGCGCGCCCGGGCCGCGCACCGCCTCGAGAAGCTGCACGAGCAGGGCGTCGAGGAGGCCCGCCTCTACGGCCACGACCCGGACGACGGCGTCGGCGGCGACGGCGCGTTCTTCCTGCTCCTCGACGAACCCGAGGTGTACGGCCTGCCTCCGGACCCGGTGGTGACCACCCGCGACCTGCCGGCCATGTGGAAGCGGGCCGGCGTCGCGGCGCTCGCCATGGCCGCGACCATCGTCGTGTCGTTCGCGGGACGGCGGCGATGAGGCCCCGCGAGGAGCGGGACAATCCCCGCGACGAGAAGCTCAGCCCGCCCCCGGCCGGCCACGAGGGCAGCGGCCTGACCCGCGACGCGGGTGGTGGCTCCCGCGCGCCACGCCGTGGCGGCAAGGGCGGCGGCCGCGGCGACCGCTCGATGGTGCCCCCGGCGGACTTCCGCTCGTACTACGGCCGGCCCATCGTCAAACCGCCGGTCTGGCACCACGACATCGCCGCGTACCTGTTCACCGGCGGCCTCGCGGCGGGCTCGTCGCTGCTCGCGGCGGGCGGCGACGCCACCGGCCGCCCCGCGCTGCGCCGCGCCGGCCGGATCACCGCGCTGGGCGCCCTGACCGCCAGCACCTACTTCCTGATCAACGACCTGGGCCGTCCCGAACGCTTCGTCAACATGCTGCGGGTCGCGAAGCCCACCTCCCCGATGTCCATGGGTACGTGGATCCTCAGCGCGTTCGGGGCTGCCGCGGGTGCCGCAGCGGTCGCCGAGGCCGCCCCGATCCTCCCCGGCCGCGGGGTGCTCGGGCTCGCCCGCCGCCTTCTCCCACCGGTCGGCACCGCGGGCCAGTACGCCGCCGCGGCCGTGGCTCCGGCGCTGGCCACGTACACGGCGGTCCTGCTCGCCGACACGGCGACGCCCAGCTGGCACGCCGCGTACCCGGAACTGCCGTTCGTCTTCGCCGGCAGCGCCCTGGCCAGCGGCGCCGGCGTCGGCCTCCTGGCCGCACCCTGCGACCAGGCCGGCCCGGCCCGCCGCATGGCGGTGTGCGGCGCCGCCCTCGAGCTGTACGGCGCGCACCGCGTCGAGACCACCAAGGGCATCCTCAGCGAGCCCTACCGCGACGGCCGCGCCGGCCGCCTCCTGCGCGCCGGCCGGGCACTGACGGCCATCGGAGTGGCCGGGGCCCTGCTCGGCCGCCGCAGCCGGGTGGTGTCGGCGCTGTCGGGACTGTCACTGCTGACGGCATCGGTGGCCACCCGCTTCGGCATCTTCGACGGCGGCGTGGCCTCGGCGAAGGATCCGAAGTACACGGTCCTCCCGCAGCGCGAACGCCTCGCCGCCCGGGCTGCGGCCGCTGCGAACGGTGGCGCCTCCGGCACCGATGCGAAGACGACGGACGTTCCGGAGGGCAGCGGCTCGGGCGGCATCGGCGTCTGACCTGGGCGCTCATCGGCCGGGACCGGCCGCTGGATGCCGCCAATCTCACGCAGGGCGTCAGCGAATCGCCGAACCTCCCGGACGGCAGCAACATCCTCGATCACATACCTGAGTATGCGAGTTCAACGATCATCGCCGGACGCCGCCCACGAACGCAGCGTTCCTTCACGAAGATCGCGTCAGAGCCGGCTGTTCGTCAGCTGACGGCAGCGGCGGCGAGCAGGGCGGCGGTGGGTAGTGCGAGCCGGCCGTCGTCGTCGCGGTAGGTCCCGGTGTGCTGGTCGTACTGCTCCCGGATGCGGGCGATCGTGCGGGTGTCTTGGCGTTGCATCACCAGGCCGGGTGCGCCGATGCCGTTGGCCGGCCCGTTCCACCATGATTCGGGGTCGGTGCGGTGGGTCCAGGCGATGGTGTCGCAGCCGACGCCGGTGAGTCCCGCCTGACGTAGGAGGGTCGACAGGCCGACACAGGTGCGGGGAAAGTCCTTGTCCGGCGCGAGCCGGGGCAAGTCGGTCGGGCGCTCGACGCCCGCGGCGTCGAAGATCGTGGTCCAGAGCCGTTGCGCTGGTGGTGGCGGGTACGGCCAGATCGTCACGGCGATGCGGCCGCCGGGTCGTACGACTCGCTGCAGTTCGCCCATGGCGGCCGCAGGGTCGCCGACGTGGTTGATGACGAAGTTCGCCACGGCTGCGTCGAACGAGTGGTCGGGAAACGGTAGCCGGGGTAGGGCCGCCTGGTGAACGTCGGCGGCGGGGACCCGGCGGCGGGTCAGGGCGACCATGCTGGGCTCGGCGTCGACGGCTACGACGTGTGCGCCGCGGGCGTGTGCCAGGGCCGCGACCGTGCCGGTGCCGGTGCCGGCGTCGAGCACCCGGCCGCCGGCCTTGACGTCCGCGGCGTCGAGCAGGGCCGCGGCGGGATGGGCGCACAGGGCGGCGAAGCTGCTCTGGTATGCCGTTGCCCGTCCAGCCCACTGCGATCGTTGATGTTCGTCGAATGCTGTCGTCGTCACCGGCTGCGGGCCCTTCGTCGCTGCGTTGATCGACAACGTAGCTGACGGCGACCGGTGGCCTGGTCAGGCGTCATGTCGGTCGGTGCGTGCACGGGTCATGACATCCGCAGGCAGAACAGCGAACTCCGAGCGCATCTGGCGAGCGTCTGCGGCCCCAACGGCGAGCCGATCTACGAGATCCCCGGCGGCAAGAGCGGCGGTGCCACGGCGAAGGAGAAGATCCCGAGGCAGGACCGAACAAGACACCGGCGTGCAAGCCGTGCAACCGCTCCAAACAGGATAGGTACGTGCCCGAGAACCCGCCCAAGGGCGTACCTCGACGTCGTCGCGCTGGATGCGACCGGCTGGGGCGACGACGAGCCGTTCCGCAACGTGGACGGCGCAGCCGTCGGCGACGGGCGCTGACGACCCGGCCGGGGAGGCGCTGGAACGGCACACGCTGCCGTTCGGCGGGGATCCGTTTTCGTCCTGCGGCCGGCTGGCCTCCGGTTCGGGCTCGATCGCGGTCGTACCTTCGATGCGTCGCCGCTAGCTGGCCCGCCGTGCCGGTTGAATGCCGAGCATTATCACCGGCTGTTGAGCACAGCTATTCCCACGAGGAAACCGTCGTCGCGTTGACGATCTCGTGGAGCGCGGCGACATGCCCCTGGTACGCCTTGCGTCCCTGACGTGTCATCGAGAGCCACACGCGCCGCGTGTCCGCGCCGAGACGCTCCTGCTTGACGTAGCCCGCATCGACGAGGGCGGCGACTTGTTTGCTCAGTGCCGACGGGCTCAGATCCAGATGTTCTTTGATGACCGACAGCTCCAGAGTACCGCCGGCGATGAGCATCGCGCAGATGCGCAGCCGGTGCGCCGGGTGGATGACCGGATCGAGGTCTGCGGTCACCGGGGCGCCCCTGTCGAGCGTCGGTGCGCTACGCCGCCCGCCAGGTAGAAGGCGGCCGCCACGACGGCGAGGACGACGATCGGCCATGGCTGCGTGGTGAGCTCGGCGACGATGAACGCGGCGAGCACGCACGCGACCGAGGCGCCGACCGCGGCGAGGAAGACGCGGCTGGTGGGCAGGGCGAACGGCGTACCCATCCGGTATCCGGCCAGCATGTTGACCGCGGTGAGCGCTGCGCTGGTGCCGAGGAGGAAGACGTGGCCGTCGTCGCCCAGCGCGAAGGTCAGCGTCATGGCGCCGATCAGAAGGGCGTTGACCAGGTAGATCCATGTGGGCCATGGCGTGTCGCGCACGGCGCGCTGGGCGGTGTCGATGTTCGCCAGCGCCTCGCGGGCCTCGGCCGGGTTCGGCACGTGCGGATTGTTTTCCATGCCGGAAACTATCTCAGATGTTTTCCGACATGGCAACTTTCAACCACTCGGAAACCATGTGGCGGCCACCGGTGGCGGAGCCCCTGCCGAGGGTCCGACACCGGCAAGAGTTCGCCGTGCTCAGCTTGTCCGCCCCCGCGGCGAGGGTCGTAGCGGTGGTTTGGCGGGTGGCAGAGCCGCGGCCGGGTGGGCCCTGCGGGCGGTGGCGCCTATCCGGCGGTAGACGCCGGTGCGGCGCACGATGCGGTCGTCGACGAGCTCGCCGAGGTACCTGCCGTCCAGAGTGAACACCTCGTTGCCGTCGCGGTGGCCGAGGTGCTCACCACGTGGGGAGAAGATGTCGTCATCGACCAGGAAGCAGGCGGGCGTGCCGTCGGCGTTCCAGTACCGGTGACGGTCATCCGGCATGGGGGATCAACGCTTCGATGAACGTCTCGGCCGGGATGCTCGTGGGGCGGTCGCTGACCTGGCCGTCGCCCAGCTCGATGACCCGCCACCGGTCGTCGTCGCGCAACGCCAGGTCGACGGTGACGAACGGCAGGCCGAGGCCCCGGACCGCCGCGGCCAGGCCACCGGCGTCCAGGCTTGCGGCACCGGCCGGGTCGAGGTCCGCCGGCGGGAGGGCGCCGGGGGAGTCCGGGTGTGCGGTGACCAGGCGGCACCCGCCGTCCACCCACCAGGTGCGCACCTCGGCCCCGGTGAACGACTCGAAGCGGCGGAGGACGAAGCCGCCGGTGAAGTCGTCGCCGCGCAGCTCGCGGAAGCGGCTCGCGACCCGCCAGGCGGCGTCACCGTCGGCGACGTCCGGGACGTACGCGGCCTCGTGCCAGTAGTGCTTCATCGACTTCGTGTAGTCGCGGAGCACGGCCGGGCCTTCACCCAGCTGGGCGCGAGCCTTGTCGAAGGCGTCGCGTTCGTCGCCCACCGTCCACACCGATTCCGGGGTGATCGCGGCGAGCGCCTCGTACCAGCCGGGGAGTTCGTGCGCCTGGCGGTACTGGTCGGCGGCGGTGCGGAGGACGACACCGCGGTCGGCCAGGGATCGTTCCAGGGCGGCGTAGCGGTCCGCGTGGAGCATCCAGCCCCGGTAGATGGCGGGGCCCTGGACCCGTACGTTCGAAACGGCCAGGTCGGCACCGCCGGCACGCGCGGCAGCGTCGTGGTCGATCACCGTGACCGCGATGCCCGCCTCGCGGGCCGCAGCCGCCTCCGCGGCGAAATGCTCGTCCGGGCGGCGCGGCCGCAAAGGATCCGACGGTACGAGCAGCAGCGGCGTCACCGGATCTCCAGGGTCTTGCCGTCCGGCCGGGCCGGCAGCAGCTCGCCGATCACCGGGTAGCCGGGCACCTCGCCGGCGACGAGCAGCCCGCCGGAGGTCTGGGCGTCGGCGAGGAGTAGCAGCTCGTCGGCGCCGACGCTGCCGGTGTCGGCGTGCGGCATCACCCAGTCCAGGTTGCGCCGGGTGCCGCCGCTGACGTACCCGTCCCGGAGCGCCTCCCGCGCGCCGTCCAGGTAGGGGACGGCGCGCGCGTCGACCCGGGCGGTGACGCCGCTGGCCCGGGCGAGCTTGTGCAGGTGGCCGAGGAGCCCGAAGCCGGTGACGTCGGTGGCGCAGACCGCTCCGGCCTTCACCGCGGCCTCGGCGGCGGCCCGGTTGAGCTGCGTCATCGTGGCGACGGCCTGCGCGAAGACCTCGCCGGTGGACTTGTGGCGGCTGTTCAGGACGCCGATGCCCAGGGGCTTGGTGAGGGTGAGCGGCGTGCCGGCGACGCCCGCGTCGTTGCGCATGAGGTAAGCCGGATCGGCCACACCGGTGACCGCCATGCCGTACTTCGGCTCCGGGTCGTCGACGCTGTGACCGCCGGCCACGTGGCAGCCGGCCTCGCGGGCGATCTCCAGGCCGCCGCGGAGGACCTCGCCGGCCAGTTCCATGGGGAGCAGGTCGCGCGGCCACGCGAGAAGGTTGACGGCCACCACCGGGCTGCCACCCATCGCGTAGACGTCGGAGAGGGCGTTGGCGGCGGCGATGCGGCCCCAGTCGTACGCATCGTCGACGACGGGGGTGAAGAAGTCGGCGGTGGCCACGACGGCCATCCCCCCGCTGAGCTTGACCACCGCGGCGTCGTCACCGTCGTCGAGGCCGACGAGAAGCTCTCCCGGGCCCTGCGGGGCGGCGTCGCCGACGAGGTTGGACACGACGGCTTCGAGCTCGCCCGGCGGGATCTTGCAGGCGCACCCGCCGCCGTGGGCGTACTGGGTCAGGCGCTGAGGCTGCGTCATCGTCACCCTGAAACTCTTGCACGACGGCTTCGAGTTCGCCCGTCGGTGGCGGCGGGCTGTGGATAACGCCGAGGGCCTCGAAGCCGCGCCGTCCCGCTGAGCATGGCGGGTTCTGGACCGCGCTGTCCCACTGCGCGCGGCGGCCCGCACCCGGGCCACGCCGGCCGGCGGTTGTCGTGCGGTGCGGGTCGCGCGGCGGGCGTGCCGGGCTGCGGCTAGGGTGATCGACGGAGGCGTTCAGGTGGCTGGTGCCCCTCCCGGTCTTCAAAACCGGTGTGGCCCGGTATCCGGGCCAGGCGAGTTCGATTCCCGTCCGCCTCCGCTCATCACTAAGTCACGATTCGGCTCGACGGCCGAGCCGCACGTGCAGCAGGTGGTCGCCGTCAGCGTGCAGCAGGCCGGCTTCCTCCGCGTACGCCAGAGCGCCGCGCAGGTCCCGTTGGTCGACCATGAGCCGTTCTGCCAGATCGCCCATCGGAATTTCCAGCGACGGCGGGGGCGTCCATCGGAGTATTGCTTCGAGGTCGTGAGCAAGCCCGTAGTAGTTGTCGCCGGGGCCGGCTGCGGGCTGGCTGCGGGCCAGGAAGACCGGTGGCTCGAGCGCTGACGCGGGCCAGAAGCGAAGGAGCCAGGTGTACAGGTTCCCGGCGTCGCGCCGCTGGAGCGCGATGCGTACCCGGAACCATTCGTTGTCTCCCAGGGTGAGGTCCACGCGCTCACCGGGACCGTCGGTCAGCCAGGCCAGCGACACGCCTCCGGAAGCGGCCCGATACGGCGTTTCCAGCACGTCGTCGAAGTCGTCGTGGTCGGCCGGCGGCGGACAGTCGTGCAATTCGAGGCGGACCGTATGGTCGGCCAGGTCGTCGGCCTGAGCGGTGATCCAGCCGCCACCCGACCCGGCGAATGTGCCGGTTGGTTTGTCTCCGCGGTCGCGGTATCGCGGCACCTCGGGATCCTCAGGTCCCCAGGTGACGTCCGGGTCGAGGAGGACGAGGGTGCTGTAGTCCGGGAGGTACTCGTGGTCGTCGAACGCTCGGACAAGGGCCACGAGGTGAAGGTAGCAACGCAGCGACGGCCGGCGGACGACGGCGACGCTCTAGCCTGGCTCCATGACTGTGGACCTTTTCGCAGGAATTCCGGTCCGCGACTACGCCACGGCGGTCGCCTGGTACGAGCGGCTCCTCGGCGCCGGGCCGTCGTTCCTGCCCAACGACGTCGAAGCGGTGTGGGAGCTTGCCGACCATCGTTTCGTCTTCATCGAGGTGCGGCCGCAGGACGCCGGGCATGCCGTGCACACGGTGTTCGTCAGCGACTTCGACGCCCGTGTCGCCGGGATCGCCGCGCGCGGTCTCACACCGGCGAAGAGCGAGACTTACGACAACGGCGTACGCAAGGCGACCTTTCGAGACCCGGACGGCAACGAGATCGGATTCGGTGGTTCGCCGGTGTAGGCGGCCCGCCGGAACGCCGGGCGCCGGCCGCGTGAGGCGGTGTGGCGACTCCGGCTGCGGGGACATCGTGTGCAGGCCAGACTGTGGTAGGTCGTGACGGCTTGATGATTCCCGGCCGTTGTGCCGGGTTAAAGGTGTGACAAGGGGCTGCGGTGGGCGGTCCGTCGAGGCAGGTCGTTTGTCCGGAGGTGGGTCGTGACTCTGCAACTGGCGGCGCGGGCCGGCAGGGCTTGCACGGTGGTGGAGGTCGGCGGTCAGGTGGACATGGACACCGGCCCCGAGTTGGACGCGTTCCTCCAGACGACTACCGCCGGCAAACGTGACCTGCAGATGGTGCTGGACCTGGCCGACGTGTCCTTCCTGGATTCCAGCGGACTGGGTGTGTTGCTGGTGTGGTTCAAGGAGTTACAGGGTGCGGGCGGCAAGTTGTGCGTCGCCCGGATGCAGGAGCCTGTCGCGTACGTGCTGCGGCTGTCAGCGGTGGACCAGGTGCTGGACGTGTACGACACGGTGGAGGCGGCCGAGGCGGACATGCCGCCGGCGGCATCCTGACCGCCGCCGAGCGGTCAGCGGTAGTCGGCTGAGGTGGGCGCGGAGACGTCGGCACCCGCGCTGGAGCGACGAGGCCGGTCGTGGTGCCCGTGCCAGTCGATGATCAAGAGGGTGGCGTCGTCCTGGAGGACGGGGCCGGCGACGGCGAGGACCGCGTCGGCCAGGCTGCGAGCGGCCTCGCGAGGATGCAGGGCCGCGAGCGATCGTAGCCGGGCCGTGAGGTCGAGGGCGGCGGCGTTGCGTTCTCGCATGCCGTCGGTGACGACGACCATGCGGTCGCCGGGTCGCAGCTTCACCGAGCCGGCGCGAGCCGGTGTCTCGGGGAACATGCCGAGGGCGAAGTTCCGCGGCAGGGCGAGCTCGCGCGGATCGCCGTCACGGATCAGGATCGGCGGCACGTGGCCGGCGTTGATCAGCGCGCAGGTCCCCGTGTGCAGATCCAGGCGGCCCAGGATCGCGGTGAGGAAGGCGCCCTTGGCCGGGGCGTGTTCGGCCACGGCGGCGCCGGCGCGGTCGGCCTGTTCGGTGAGGCTGTGCCCGGCACGGCGGGAGTTGCGTAGGCTCGCCACGCCGAGGGTGGCGATCAGCGCGCTGGTCACGCCGTGGCCCATGGCGTCGGTGACGCTGAAGTGCAAGGTGTCACGAGCGAGGCTGTAGTCGAAGGTGTCCCCGCCGATGCTCGCCGACGGCTCGAGCCAGCCGGACAGGGTCAGCGAGCCGCCCTCGCAGGTGAAGGCGCTGGGCAGCAGCCGGCGTTGAATCTCGGCGGACAGGTTGAACGGGGTGGTGCGCTGTCCCCACTCGAACAGGTCGGTGTGGCGCCGATTGGCGATCACGACGAACGCGAGCGCATGCGCGGTGCGCGCGATCTCAGCGAGTGCCGCCGGTGCCGGCTCGGCACCGAGGAGGATCTCCAGCAGCCCGATCACCTCGCCGCGCTCGGTGACCGGGGCAAGGATCGTCCATCCGGAGTCGCCCTTGACCACCTGTACGGCCTGGGTCCGTAAGGCGTCTTCCTGGGGGCCGCCGTCGAAGGGCATCACGGTCGCCAGCTCGTCGCCGTCGCGGCGGCCGTCCGGGGCCGGGCCGAACGGGACATGCGCCAGCCGGACCAGTGCCCGGCCGCTGAGGTCGGCGATGAGGAAGGAGACGCTGTCGGCGTGCAATGCCACGCCCAGCTCCCGGGTGACAGCCTCCACGGCGTTCACGGGCGTAGCGTCCTCGGCGGCCGCCAGCATCCCGGACAGTGCCGCCTCGACCGATGGATCCATCCCGGCAGCATACGGTCGTCCGGGCAACCACCGCGTCAGCCAGGGCCGTACGCCGGAAGAACGAGGTAGTGCGGCGCGCGGCCTTCCCGTTCGATGGATCTGTATCTCGGCATCGGCGAGCGACGATACGCTCCGGAGTCAGCTGACTGCGGAAAGGAAGGTCTGGTGCCATGGCGTGGGTCGGCGCGAACAAGGACATTCTCAGCCTGTTGATCGCCCTTCTCGCGATCCTGGTGTCGCTCTCGACCGCTTTGATCAATCTACGGAATCTCCGCACGAGCAACTTCATTGCGATTCAGAACGTGATGCTCAACGGCGACATGCAGCGCGGCCGGCTGCTGGTGTACCGGGCGATCGCGACGGGTGACGTGCCGGCTCGTGACTCCGAGGAGGAGTACCTGATGGTCAGATCCCTCGCGGTCTTCGACCAGCTCGGCATGCTGTCACGGCAGTGGATCGTGCCGCGCAGGTGGGTGCTGAGATTCTGGCACCCGCGCCTCCAATTGATGAGTCACGGGTTCGGGATGGAGCCGGACCCGGCTCGGCCGTACATTCTGCAGGGACGCCCGAACCTTCAATACCTCATCGACTGCGCCGGGCGTTATCAGTGCGCTGATTCCTGCTGCGCGGACGGGCAGAAACAGAATCGCCTGAGGGATCCCAAAACCGCGCGCGGCGCGACGCAGGACGGCGAAGGGCCGACACCCGAGGGCGGCCGGGCGGGGTGAAGGCCGATCAGCTGTCGAACTCCCCGGTCTTCACGCCGGTGATGAATGCTCGCCACTGACCGGGGGTGAAGACGAGGGCCGGTCCGTCCGGCGCTTTCGAGTCCCGCACCGCGACGACGCCCGGCAGGTTGCCGGCGACCTCGACGCAGTCGCCGCCGTTGCCGCTGCTACGCGAACTCTTGTGCCACTGGGCGCCGGTCAGGTCCATCGGTTCGCGGCCTCCGAGATCAAGGCGAGGGTCTGCTGCCGCGGCAGCGCCTCGGCACGCACAGCCTCCCACGCCTCGTGGAGCATTGCCACCTCCTCGGGGGCGTCGAGAACAGTGCCCTTGATCTGGTTGTCGAGGTACGCGATGTCCCTGCCCTCGAACGGGGATGCGAGGACGAAGGGACCGCTCAGCCCGGTGTAGCCGCCGACGGTCTTGGGGACGACGTGGATGTGGATGTTGGGCCGCTCGGCCAACTCGATCAACCGGAGCAGTTGCGCGCGCATCGTGGACGGGCCACCGATCGGACGTTCAAGGACCGTCTGGTCGACGACGGCGACGATGAGCGGCGGCGGCGTTCGGTCCAGCACCCGTTGTCGTTCGATCCGGCCGGCGACGATCTGCTCGACCTGGTCCGGCGGGAGGGGACTGCCGGTGGCGCAGAGAGCGTGCGCATACGCCGGAGTCTGGAACAGGCCGGGCAGGACGAGCGGCTGGAATGACCGAAGGGCGCGGGCGTCGCGTTCGATGGCTGCCCACTCACGGAACCAAGGACCCCGGGGCAACGGTTCAGGAGCGGGTGAAGGGGCTCACTACCCTGGCGCGATGATCACGCGAGCCCGGGCAGTGCTGGCCCTCGTCCTCGGCCTGGCCGCACCGGCAGGCATCTGGGTGCTCTGGTTCTTCGCGTTGACGGCCTTCGGTAGTGAAGGCGCCCTCCCGCCGAAGTCGCGCATCCCCGACCCGCCGCCCGGCGCGAGCGTCGTCGAGGAGAGCGAGCAGTGCGGGTCCGGTGGATGCTGGTGGCAGGTCACCCTGGCGCCCGCGGCCGGGCAGTCGCCGGCCGAGCTGGCCCGGCGGATGGGGCTCACCGAGGAGCGGAGTCTGCCGCCGAGGCTGCTCGATCCCGGGTACGTGTACGTGGGATCCGAGGCCCGCGGCGACCACCTGGTCGTCCACGTCGGGTACCAGTGACAGCGTGCCTGGCTTGCGCCGGACGCTGCGGGGCTGTGAGGTACCAGGATGAGCAATCCCGGCACCGCCGTCACGTACCTCCTGATCGACGGGGAGAACATAGATTCCACTCTCGGCCAGCAGATCCTCGATCATCGTCCCAATCCGGACGAGCGGCCGCGGTGGGAGCGGTTGCGGCAGTTCGCGGAGGAGACGTGGGGGCAGGGTGTGACCGCGTTGTTCTTCCTGAACGCCTCGTCGGGGGCGTTGCCGACGTCGTTCATCCGGGCGCTGCAGTCGATGGATTACCGGCCGATCCCGTTGTCCGGCGGGCCCGGGCAGAAGGTGGTGGACATCGGCATCCAGCGGACACTGGACGCGATCGGCAAGCGCCGCGGTGACGTGCTGCTGGCCAGCCACGACGGGGATTTCCTCCCGCACATCGGCCGGTTGCTGCGCAACGGCGGGCGGCGGGTGGGGGTCGTCGGGTTCACCGAGTTCTTCAACGCCGGGTTCGATCACCTGGTGGATGAGGGGCTCGCGTTGTTCGACCTGGAGTCCGACGCCGGGTGTTTCACGAGCGTGCTGCCGCGGGTCCGGATCCTGCCGATCGACACCTTCGATCCTGAACCGTTTTTGTAGGAAAGGGCAAAGCCTGGTGCCTGCCGTTCCGTGGGGTGGCGCGCGTCGCCCAGGATGGGGCGGCAGGGATCGAGCCCAACCGGTCGCCAGGGCCGTGAGCCCGAGGCGGGGCAGATCCAGACCGTTCAGGAGACTTCCGTGCCAACCCCCTCCCGTTCGATCCGCATCGTCATGGTCGCGGGCGCCGCGCTCGCCATGGCAGCCGGCGCTTCCTACGCGATGGCCGACGACACCGCGCAGCCCAAAGCCGGCCAACAGAAGGCCGGCCAGCCCGAAGCCGGCCGACAGAAGGCCGGCCAGCCCAAAGCCGGCCAGCAGAGCAGCCTGCAGGCGAGAAGCGTCAAGGCGTTCCCGGCGAACGCCAAGTTCGACTACCAGATCGGGTCCGCGTACACCCCGCCGTCGGGGGTGAAGGTCGTCAGCCGCGACGTCGGCGCGGCGCCCGCCGCCGGCCTCTACAACGTCTGCTACATCAACGGCTTCCAGACGCAGCCCGACGACAGCGCCGGCAGCGAGGGCACCAGCCGGTGGTTCGCCGGCGACGCCACGCGGCGCAAGCTGCTGCTGCCCAACCCCACGCCGAGCGTGCCGACCGCCGACGACGGTGGGAAGTACTCGCGGGACTTCTACGTCGATCCCGGGTGGCCCGACGAGATCATGTTCGACGTGCGGACCGCGGCGAACCGGGACGCGCTCGCGCAGATCATCGGCAAGCAGATCACGACGTGCGCCGGCAAGGGGTTCGACGCGGTCGAGGTGGACAACCTCGACACGTTCACCCGGGCGTACGCGGATGTCGCGGACCGCGAGCGGGCCCGGACCGACCCCGATTTCGACGGTACGGACGCACCGAAGCTGATGACCTCGGCGAACGCGCTCGCGTACGCGAAGCTGCTCATCGATCGCGCGCACGCGGCCGGTCTCGCGATCGCCCAGAAGAACACCGCGGAGCTGGAGGGCGACGGCAAGGCCGCCGGATTCGACTTCGCCGTCGTCGAGGAGTGCGGGAGCACCGGGGAGTGCGCGGACTACGCCGGCGTCTACGGCGGCAAGTGGGTGGACGTCGAGTACTCGTCGTCCGGGTTCACGAAGGCGTGCCGCAGCGTCAAGAGCAAGATCTCGGTGGTACGCCGGGATCAGATGGTCACCGCCCCCGGCTCGCGGACGTACGTCTACGACGAGTGCTGACCCGCCGGCGGGTACGGTGAACCCGGCGGCACGTCGAGGAGGCGCGGGTTGGGTGACACCACGGTGGATCCGAGGCGCCGGATCCCGCGTACCGATGCCGTGCTCGCCGACCCTCGGGTGGCCGCCGCCATCCCGCGTCTCGGCCGCGGGCCGGTCAAGGCCGCGGTCGTCGCGGCCCAGCAGCGCGCCCGCGCCGGGGAGATCACACCCGACGACGTGACCGTGGCCGCCCTGGAGGCTCTGCCGAGCACCCCGGGCGGCCTGCGGCCGGTGCTGAACGCGACCGGCGTGGTGCTGCACACCAACCTGGGCCGGGCCGCCCTGTCCGCGGCGGCGGTCGCGGCGGTCGCCGCGGCGAGCGGGCACACCGACGTCGAGCTGGACCTGGCCACCGGCCGGCGGGCCCGGCGAGGGCGCGGCGCGCTGGCGGCGCTGGCCGCCGCGTTGCCCGACGCGGGCGGCGTGCACGTGGTCAACAACGGGGCGGCCGCGCTCGTGCTGGCCGCGACGGCACTCGCCGCGGGCCGCGAGATCGTGGTGAGCCGCGGCGAACTCGTCGAGATCGGCGACGGGTTCCGGCTCCCCGACCTGCTGGCGTCGACCGGCGCGCGGCTGCGCGAGGTGGGCACCACGAATCGCACCTCGATCGCCGACTACGCGGAGGCGGTGGGGCCGCAGACCGGCTTCGTCCTCAAGGTGCATCCGTCCAACTTCGTCGTCCGCGGCTTCACCCGGGCCGTCGAGGTGACCGAGCTGGGCGGCCTCGGCGTACCCGTGGTCGCCGACATCGGGTCCGGTCTGCTGGCGCCCGATCCGCTGCTGCCCGGCGAGCCGGACGCAGCGAGCACGCTGCGGGCCGGCGCCGACCTCGTCATCGCCAGCGGCGACAAGCTGCTGGGCGGCCCGCAGGCCGGGCTGCTGCTCGGCGAGGCCGGGCTGGTGGAACGGCTGCGGCGGCATCCGCTCGCCCGGGCGCTGCGGGTCGACAAGCTGACCCTAGCCGCGCTGCAGGCCACCGTGGCGGGGCCCGAGACGCCGACCTGGCAGGCGTTGCGCGCCGACCCGGACGCCCTGCGGGCGCGCACCGAGGAGGTGGCGGCGCGGCTCAAAGCCGAGGTGGTGCCGTCGGTCGCGGTGGTCGGTGGCGGCGGAGCCCCGGAGCTGGAGCTGGCGTCGTGGGCGGTCGCGCTACCGGAGGCGTACGCGGAGCCGCTGCGCCTGGGCGAGCCGCCCGTCGTCGGCCGGGTGGTCCGGGGCCGGCTCCTGCTGGACCTTCGCTGCATCGCCCCGGAACACGACGCGACGGTCGTTGCAGCGGTGGCCGCCGTGGGTATGCGCTGACCGTGCACGTCATCGCCACCGCCGGTCACGTCGACCACGGCAAGTCCACGCTGGTCCGCGCGCTCACCGGGATGGAACCCGACCGCTGGGCCGAGGAGCGCCGCCGCGGCATGACCATCGACCTCGGGTTCGCCTGGACCACGCTGGACCCGGGCGGCACCGTCGCGTTCGTGGACGTGCCCGGCCACGAGCGGTTCGTGCCGAACATGCTGGCCGGGGTGGGGCCCGTACCCGCCGCCATGATCGTCGTCGCCGCGGACGAGGGCTGGATGCCGCAGTCGGCGGAGCACCTGGCGGCGCTCGACGCGCTCGGCGTACGGCACGGGCTGCTGGTGGTGACGCGCGCCGACCTCGCCGATCCGGCCGCCGCGGCCGAGCTGGCAGGGGGCGAGATCGCCGCCACCTCGCTGGGCGCCGTGGAGACCGTCGCCGTCAGCGCGGTCACCGGGGCCGGGATGGCGGACCTGCGGGCGGCCCTCGGACGGGTCGTCGCGGGCCTGCCCCCGCCCGGTGCGGGACCGGTGCGGCTGTGGATCGACCGCGCGTTCACCATCAAGGGCGCCGGCACGGTCGTCACCGGCACGCTCGGTGCGGGCACGCTGCGGGCCGGTGACGAGCTGGAGCTGACCGGTGCGGGACGGCCCGTGCGGGTACGCGGGCTGCAGAGCCTGGGGGAGACGGTCACCGAGGTCGCCGGGCCGGCCCGGGTCGCGGTGAACCTGCGCGGGGTGGACCGCGACGCCGTCACCCGCGGGGCCGCGCTGCTCACGCCGGGGGCGTACCACTTCACGGATCTGGTGGACGTGCGCGTGCACGGGGACCCGGCCGCCGACCTGCCCGGCACGCTCACCCTGCACGCGGGCTCGGCGGCGGTGCCCGCCCGGGTACGGCCGCTCGGCGCGGACACCGCACGGCTGCGGCTCGGCCGGGCGCTGCCGCTGCGCATCGGGGACCGGGCGCTGCTACGCGACCCCGGCCGGCACCACGTGGCGGGCGGGGTGACCGTGCTGGACGTCGTACCCCCGGGTCTGCACCGGCGGGGCGCGGCCGCTGCACGCGCCGCCGTGCTGGCCGGGATGGACGGCGTCGCGGACCTGGCCGATGAGCTGCGCCGCCGCCTGCTGGTCCGGCGCGGGGACCTGGAACGCATGGGGGTGGGCGCCGGCGGTGCCGCGGTCGCGGGGGACTGGCTGGCCGATCCGGATCACTGGGCGCAGCTGCGGGACCGGGTCGCGCACGAGGTGGACCGGCACGCGCGGGAGCGTCCGCTCGAGCCCGGAATGCCGGTGGAGGCCTTGCGGCACCGGCTCGGGCTGCCCGACCGTTCCCTGGTGGAAGCCCTGGTCACGCCGCCGCTGGTGATCCGGTCCGGGCGGGTGTCGGCCGGCGGTCCGAGCGTGCCGGCCGAGCTGGTGGCCGCCGTGGACAAGGCGTTCGGCGACCTCGCGGACCGGCCGTTCGCGGCGCCGGAGGCGTACCGGCTGGCCGAGCTGGGTCTGGGGCCGCGCCAGCTCGGCGCGGCGGTCCGCGCGGGGCTCGTGGTCCAGCTCGCCGAGCACGTCGTGCTGCGCGCCGGAGCGCCGGAACAAGCCGCGAAGGTGCTGGCGGGGCTGCCGCAGCCGTTCACGCTAAGCCAGGCCCGCCAGGCCCTGGACACCAGCCGGCGGGTCGCGGTGCCGCTGCTCGGGCTGCTCGACCGTACGGGAGCCACCCGGCGCCTGCCCGACGACCGCCGCAGCGTGATCCCTCCCGGTTAGGACGCCTGGTGCACGGGCGTGTCGGCCGACCACACGTCGGCCAGGTCGCTCAGCGGCACGTCGAGGGCCCGGCTGAGCCCGACCACGGTGCCGAACGCCGGCGCGGGCAGCCGGCCCGCCTCGATCTTGCGCAGCGTCTCGGGGGAGATGCCGGCCGCCAGCGCCACCTCGACGAGGCCCCGATCGCCCCGCGCGGCGCGGAGGGCGGCTCCGAGGCGCTGGCCCGCGGCGATCTGGTCGGCGGTGAGTGGTTGGCGAACCATGCCAGCAGGATAGCCCTCCGGATGCCGTGGTATAAAAATACCGGTATAGAAATACCGCCCGTCGAGAGGAACATTGTCGTGATCGAGCTCAAGTCCGCCGAGGAGATCGGCCGGATGGCGGTGGCCGGCCAGTTCGTCGGCGAGCTGCTCGCCGAGCTGAGCGGCGTCGCCGCGGTCGGCGTCAACCTGCTCGACCTCGAGCACCACGCCCGCCGCCGGATCAAGGAACGCGGCGCCGAGTCGTGCTATTGGGACTACGCGCCCTCGTTCGGCCGCGGCCCGTTCCGCAACGTGCTGTGCCTGTCGGTCAACGACGCGGTGCTGCACGGCCTGCCTCACGACTACGTGCTGCGCGACGGCGACCTGCTGAGCATCGACATGGCGCTGGGCATCGACGGCTGGAACGCGGACTCCGCGCTCTCCTTCGTCGTGGGCATCCCGGACCCGGAGGACCTCAAGCTCATCGAGGCCACCGAGGTCGCCCTGCGGGCCGGCATAGCCGCCGCCCAGCCCGGCGGCCGCCTCGGCGACATCTCCGCCGCGATCGGCGAGGTCGCCACCTCCTACGGGTACGGCGTCAACGCCGAGTTCGGCGGTCACGGCATCGGACGCACGATGCACGAGGCCCCGCACATCTCCAACACCGGCCGCGCCCGCCGGGGCATGCGACTCGACCCGGGCCTCACGATCGCCATCGAGCCCTGGTTCTGCCGCTCCACCGACAAGATCACGTACGACGAGGACGGGTGGACGATCCGCTCGGCCGACGGGTCGCGTACCGCGCACTCGGAGCACACGGTCGCCGTCACCGCCGCCGGGCCGCAGGTGCTGACCGGCCGTCCGTGATACGTTCTCGCCAGCCGTGCGAGAGACCGAGGAGGTGGTACCCGTGAACGTTTCGACATGGGTGCTCCCCTCAGGGGTCACGGTCGGGCGATAGGTCGTCGTCCGGGAGCGCCGTTTCTACCGCACTCCCGAAAGGCACGACCATGGAATTCACCGTTGAACAGCGCCTCGGCGACGGTGTCCTCGAGCGCCGGTTCTCCCTCGGCGACATCCCCGGCATCTTGTGGACGCCCGGATCGCCGTCCGCACCGGTCCCGCTGGTCCTGCTCGGCCACCCCGGCGGCCTGGACCGGATGTACCCCCGGCTGGCGGCCCGGGCCCGGCACACCGTGGCGGAGGGTTTCGCCGCGGCCACCATCGAGCTGCCCGGCAGCGGTGACCGGCCCCGGTCCGCCGCCGCCGACCAGGCCCGCGCCGACCTGCGCCGGGCGGTCCAGGCCGGCGAGCGGGTCGGCGACGACATCGTCGACCGGCTCGTCCTGCCGCTGGTCGACAAAGCGGTCCCGGAGTGCCGGGCGGCCCTGGACGTCCTGCTGTCGCTGCCCGGGATCACCGGCCCGGCCGGGTACGCCGGAGGGGTGATCTCGATCGGCGTGCGGCTGGCGGCGGTCGAGCCGCGCATCGCGGCCGCCCTGCTGTTCGCCGGGAGCTACGTGCCCCGGTCCATCCTCGAGGAGGCCCGGCGGGTCACCGTTCCGCTGCACGTCCTGCTGCAGTGGGACGACGAGGGCAACGACCGGCAGATGGCCCTTGACCTGTTCGACGCCTTCGGTTCCGAGGAGAAGACGCTGCACGCCAACATGGGCGGGCACACCGGCGTCCCGGCGTTCGAGGCGGATGCCGGCAACCGGTTCTTCAGCCGGCATCTCGTCGCGACCCGCTAGCCGGGCCGTGACTCCGCGGCCGCCGTTCCGCCGTGCCCATGACGCGAAACGGCGGCCGGTCGGACCAAGGACAGAACGCTGGAAGCCGATCGCCGCGCGGCGTAGGTCTGGCCGTACGCAACGGCCGGCCCGTACGGGCAGACGACATTGGAGGTCATCGATGGCCGAGTTCCAGCATTCCGTGTCCGACTTCGCGGATCGACAGGCCGCGTTCATCAAGGGGGTCGCCGAGACGATCGAGCGGCGCCGCACGGAGGCCGAACGCCGGGGTGAGCTGTTCACCGCGGTCACGCCGGAACAACTGCAGCGCAAGCTCAAGCGCGCCAACAGCCCGATGATCGTGTACCAGGGCTGGAGCGGTGGCGCGCCGGTCGGTGGGAACGTGAGCTACAGCGTGGGGATCAGCAACCCGGACCCGATCGACTACACGTGGCTGTTCGTCCACCTGTTCGTGGGCCCGGCGAACCTGGCCCCGGACGTCAGCGAGGCGGTGACCGCGGTGGACGAGCGGTTCGTGCGCCTGACCCAGCCGGAGTTCGCCGGGCTGACGGTCAAGGCGGGCACCACCGAGCAGCTCGACTTCACCATCCCGGTTCCCGCCGTCGAGACGACCAACTACCTCGGCAACTCGTTCCTGTTCCAGTCGACGTGGCACGACCCGGCCACGTACCTCGATCGCAGCCTGTTCGTCTTCAACGTCACCTGAAACGGGCGGGGATCAGGCAGGCCCGGCACGGCCGCGAACCAGGGGGAGGTAGACCTCGTCGACGATCTCGACGAGGACCTCGTCCGGTGCGGACGGCACGCCCCGCGTCACGAATTCGTTGCGCAGCAACACGATCGCGGTCGTCGCGACGCGGGGGTGCAGGGCCGCCGCCGGGGCCTCCCCGCGGGCGACCGCGCGCTCCAGGACGGACAGCCACAGCTGTGAGCCGGCGTCCGCGGAGCGTTCGTGGATCGCCGCCAGCAGCTCGGGGTCGTCGCCGGCGCCCGCGAGGAGGCTGCGCATCACCGCGCCGAGCGGCGACGCCATGTGGCGGTTGGCGCCGCGCAGCAGCGCCAGGGCGTCCTCCCGCAGGGAGCCCGTGTCCGGTACGGCCGTCGCGGTGTCGGCGAGGTGCCGGTACGCCGCCACCCCCAGCGCCGCGCGGCTCGGCCAGCGCCGGTAGATGGCGTTCTTGTTCGTGCCCGCGCGGCGTGCCACGGCGTCCATGGTCAGGCCCGGGTAGCCGGATTCGGTGAGCTCCTGCGCGGCGGCCCGGAGGATCGCCTCCTCGAGCACCGCCCCTCGTCGTCGTCGCACCCGCCGATTATAGGGTACGTGCAGTACCCTATGCGCATGAGACGCAGAGGTATCACGTACGACACGGGGTTCCGGCACGGCGACGGGCCCAGCACACACGAGCCGTTCGACGCGGCGGCCGTACGCCGGGACCTGCGGGTGATCGCCGAGGAGCTGCGCTGCACCGCCGTACGCGTGACGGGCAGTGACCCGGACCGCCTGGAGCTCGCCGCGCGGGCCGCCGCCGACGCGGGACTGGAGGTGTGGTTCTCACCGTTCACCAGCGACCTGAGCACCGGGGAGCTGCTCGACGTGCTCGCCGGCTGCGCCGACCGGGCCGAGCGGCTGCGCACCGGGGGCGCGGAGGTCGTCATGGTGACCGGCGCGGAGCACACGCTGTTCACGAAGGGCTTCCTGCCCGGTGAGACCCTCGAGGAACGGCTGGCCCTGCTCGCACGCGGGGGCCTGCGGACGGAGGAGATCCGGCCGCGCCTCAACGCGTTCCTCGCCGAGGCCGTCGCCGTCGTACGGGCGCGGTTCGGCGGCCGGGTCACCTACGCGGCGCTGCCGTCGGAGCAGGTCGACTGGACGCCGTTCGACGTCGTGGGCGTGGACCTGTACCGGTCGGAGGAGACCGCCGACGTCTATCCGTACGCGGTCCAGGTGCTCGGGACGCACGGCAAGCCGGTGGCGATCACCGAGTTCGGCTGCACCACGTTCCGCGGCGCGGCGGACCTCGGCGCGCGAGGCATGTTCGTCGTGGAGTGGGACGGCTCCACGCCCCGCGCCCTCAAGGGCGACATCGTGCGGGACGAGGAGGAGCAGGCCCGTTACCTGCGCGAGCTGCTCGACGTGTTCGAGGAGAACGGCGTGGACACCGCGTTCTGGTGCACCTTCGCGTCGTACAACCTGCGGGGCCGCTTCGACGCCGCGTCGTACGGGCTGGTCGCGGTGGCCGGCGACGGCACGTGGGAGCGCAAGGCGGCCTTCGCGGCCTACGCGAAGGCGAACTCGGCGATCGCGGCGAGCGACGGGCGATAGCCGTCGGTCGTGTCCACCACCAGCGTGGGAACGTCCATGGTGATCGGCTCCCACGACGGCGGCCGGGCGAGCAGGCCGGCGTCGTCGTGGGCCGCGTCCGTGGCCATCCGGGCGGCGATCCGCGCGCGGACCACCTCGGGCGGCGGCGCGCAGCGGATGATCCGTACGGGTGCCAGGGCCGCGAGCGGTTGCAGCCGGGGCCGCCACAGCCGGTCCTGGAACGCCGCCTCCGCGACCGCCGTGACGCCGCTGCGGGCGAGCACGCCGAGGACGTCGAAGAACGTCTCGAGCGTGTGCAGGAAGCGGTCGTCCGGCGTGCCCGCGTGCACCACGCCGACGCGGATCTCGTCCCGGCAGACCGCCGGGCAGCCGATCGTGGCGGCCAGCGCGCGGGCCAGCGTCGACTTGCCCGTGCCGGGCGGCCCGCTGACGATGACCAGCGTCATGCGCGGCCGGCGACGTCAGAAGGCATAGCGGATCCGGCAGTACGGCGTGACCCGGTTGATCACCTCGGTGAGCGCCGCCACGTGCCGGCCCTTCTCACCGGTACGGTACCGCACGTTGAGCGCGCCGTTCTGCGAGCGTTTGACCTGCTGCAGCTCGGGGCGCCAGAGCAGCTCCTCGGCCTTCGGGTGCCAGCCGAGGTTGACCTCGTGCAGGTCGCGGTTGTGGGTCAGGAAGATGACCTCCGCGGCGAGCTGCGCCTTCGCGGCGGGGCCCAGGCCGGCGTCCAGCTCCGCCAGCATCGCCGCCCAGTCCTCGAGCCAGCCGTCGCGCACCACGACCGGGCTGAAGTTGACGTGCACCTCGTACCCGGCCGCGACGAAGTCGTCGACGGCGGCGATCCGCTCGGCGATCGGGCTGGTGCGGATGTCGAGCAACTTGGCGTCGCGGTGCGGCATCAGCGAGAAGCGGATCCGCGTACGGCCCTGCGGGTCCCACTCCAGCAGCCCGCGGTTGACGTGCTTGGTGGCGAAGCTGGCCTTGGCATTGGGCAGCCGGCGGAACAGCTCGACCAGGTCGCGCACGTTGTCGCTGATCCGGGCGTCGAGCGAGCAGTCCGAGTTCTCGCCGATGTCGTAGACCCAGGCCTTCGGGTCGCACTCGTTCGGCGCAGGCTTCACGCCCTGGCGGCCGGCGTGGCGCTGCACGTACCCGAGGATCTTGTCGATGTTGGCGAAGACCGTCACGGGGTTGGAGTAGCCCTTGCGGCGGGGCACGTAGCAGTAGGCGCAGGCCATCGCGCATCCGTTGGCCGTGGACGGGGCGATGAAGTCCGCGGAGCGGCCGTTGGGGCGGGCGGTCAGGGACTTCTTCACGCCGAGCACCAGGGCCTCGCGCTTGATGCGTACCCATCGGTTGACGTTGGTCTCGTCGCCGTAGAGCTCGGGGATGCGGCTGTGGCTCTCCACCTCGACCAGCTCGGCGCCGGGGAAGCGGCTCAGCACCTCGCGGCCGCGCGGGAGGGCGGCCGCCTCGGGCTCGACGTAGATGCGGCGGATGTCCAGGAGGTCCGTCATGCCGGTACAACCTCGAGCAGGTCGGCACCGGCACGCTCGGCGGTGGCCCGGGCGCGGCGGCCGGTGGTCAGCACGCCGAGGAGCAGCACGACCAGCCCGCAGGCCACCATGATCCACCAGCCGGACCGGGAGGCCTCGGCGAGCCGGGCCGCGGCCGTGCCACCGAGGCCCGAGACGACGACCGCGCCGATCACGGCCACGCCGAGCGCCGCGCCGACCTGCCGGCTGGTGGAGGCGATCGCGGCCGCCACGCCGGCCTGGGCACGGGGGAGACCGGAGACGGCGGTGTTGGTGATGGGCGCGTTCACCATCCCGAAGCCGAAGCCGAAGACCGCGTAGCACGCGGCGAGAAGCCACACCGGCGTGCCCGCGTTGAGCCGGGTCAGTGGCAGCATCGCCACGGCGATCGCCGCGCCGGCCAGGATCAGCGGCAGCCGCGGGCCGTGGGCGCCGACGATGCGCCCGGACAGCGGCGCCACGACCGCGGTGACCAGCGCCATCGGCAGCGTGTAGAGGCCCGCCTGCAGCGCGGACAGGCCGCGGACCTCCTGCAGGTACAGCGAGTTGAGGAACAGGAAGCCGCCCAGCGTGCCGAACGCGCAGACGGCGATCACCGCGGCTCCGGAGAACGGGACGCTGCGGAAGACGCGCAGATCCAGCAGCGGCTCGTGCCGCCGGGTCTCGTACCGGATCAGCGTGGCGAGGGCCGCCGCGCCCGCGACGAAGCAGCCGATGATGACCGGGTCCGTCCATCCGGCCGACGGGCCCTCGATGATGCCGAAGACGACCGTGGCCAGGACCGTGAGGACCAGGAGCTGGCCGATCGGGTCGAGCCGGCGCGGACGCGCGGCGCGGGACTCGGGGACGAACACCGCAGCGAGCACGATCGCGGCGACCCCGACCGGCACGTTGATCCAGAAGATCGACCGCCAGCCCAGCCCGGCCACCAGGGCGCCGCCGAGCACCGGCCCGAGCGCCATGCTCAGGCCCACCACGCCGCCCCACACGCCGATCGCCCGGGCCCGCTCGCGCGGCTCGGTGAAGGTGTTCGTGATGATCGACATCGCGACCGGGTTGAGCATCGAGCCACCGACGGCCTGCACCGTGCGGAACGCGACCAGCCAGCCCAGGTCGGGGGCGATGCTGCACAGCAGCGAGCCGGCGGTGAACAGGGCCAGGCCGGTCTGGAAGGTGCGCCGCCGGCCCACCCGGTCGGCGGTCGAGCCGGCCAGCACCAGCAGGCTGGCCAGCACCAGCGTGTACGCGTCGATCACCCACTGCAGCCCGGACACCGACGCGCCCAGGTCGGCGCGCAGCGAGGGCAGCGCGATGTTCACGATGGTGCTGTCGAGCCCCACGATGAACAGGCTCAGACAGCAGATCGCGAGAACCAGCAGGCGGCGGCGGGGGGTGAGCTCGGGCATCGGTTCATTTGTACCGCCGGGAGACGTGCATGATGCAGCGATCTGCGGGGTAGCTGCGTCACATGACCACCGACGATGCCGGTACGGTGCGCACGAACGTGCCCGCCCGCCTCGACCGGCTGCCCTGGGCCCGCTGGCATTGGATGATCGTCATCGGTCTCGGCACCGTCTGGATCCTGGACGGGCTCGAGGTGACGATCGTCGGCAACCTCTCCGGCCGGCTGGCGGAGCCCGGCAGCGGCCTGGACATCACGCAGAGCCAGGTCACCGGTCTCGGCGCGGCGACGTACGTGCTCGGCGCCTGCTTCGGCGCGCTCTTCTTCGGCTGGCTCACCGACCGCTTCGGCCGCAAGAAGCTGTTCATGCTGACGCTCGGCGTCTACCTGTTCGGTACGGCGATGACCGCGCTCAGCTTCGACCCGTGGTGGTTCTTCGTCTTCCGGTTCATCACCGGCGCCGGCATCGGCGGCGAGTACGCGGCGATCAACTCCGCGATCGACGAGCTGATCCCGGCCCGGCACCGCGGCCGCATCGACATCGTCATCAACGGCACGTTCTGGGCCGGCGCGGCGGTGGGGGCGCTGGTGACCGTACCGATCCTGACGCAGCTGCCGGTCGCCTGGGGCTGGCGCGCGGCCTTCGGGCTCGGCGTGGTGCTCGGCCTGGTCATCCTGCTGGTGCGCCGGCACGTCCCGGAGAGCCCGCGCTGGCTGTTCATCCACGGCCGCGGCGAGGAGGCGGAGACGCTCGTGCGCGACGTCGAGGAGACCGTCGAGCGCGAGGACAAGGTCACCCTGAAGCCGGCCGAGCACTACATCACCATCCGGCAGCGGCGGTCGATCGGCTTCGGCGAGATCGCGAAGACGCTCGTGCGGCAGTACCCGAGACGGGCCGCGCTGGGCCTCGCCCTGTTCGTCGGGCAGGCGTTCCTCTACAACGCGATCACCTTCGGGTACGCGCAGATCCTGCAGACCTTCTTCGACGTGCCGTCGGGCAGCACGGGCTACTACTTCGCGGTGATCGCCGTGGGCAACCTGATCGGCCCGCTGGTGCTCGCGCCGCTCTTCGACTCGGTCGGCCGGAAGATCATGATCACCGGCACGTACGTCGTCTCGGGCCTGCTCCTGCTGGTGACCGCGTGGTTGTTCTCGACCGGTGCGCTCAACGCCGTGACGATGACCGTGTGCTGGTGCGTGGTGCTGTTCTTCGCCTCGGCGGGCGCCAGCTCGGCGTACCTGACGGTCAGCGAGATCTTCCCGATGGAGACCCGCGCGCTGGCGATCGCGTTCTTCTACGCCGTCGGCACCGCGGTCGGCGGCGTCTCCGGCCCGCTGCTCTTCGCCGAGCTGGTCGGCACGGGCCAGGTCGGCGACACCGTGCTCGCGTTCGTCATCGGCGCCGCGCTGATGATCGCCGCGGGCCTCGTCGAGGCGGTCCTCGGGGTCAAGGCCGAGCGGCAGAGCCTGGAGCAGCTGGCGACGCCGCTGAGCGCCGCCGAGCCGGCCGCCTCGGCCGCGCGCACCTGATCGCAAGCGCATCGACCGGCGTCCCGCGGCCGCACCGCGGGGCGCCGGCTGCGGGCAGACTCACCGCCGGCGGGGGATTCAGCGGGGCCGGAACAGGGAAGTCGACCGGCAAGCCGTCGACCCCGCAAGGAGCAACCCCATGAAGATCTGGCCGGGCAACCCGTATCCGCTCGGCGCCACCTACGACGGCGGCGGCACCAACTTCGCGCTCTTCTCCGAGGTCGCCGAGCGGGTCGAGCTGTGCCTGTTCGACGACGACGGCAAGGAGACCCGGATCGACCTGCCGGAGCGTGAGGCCCTGGTGTGGCACGGATACCTGCCACGGATCGTGCCCGGTCAGCGGTACGGCTACCGCGTGCACGGCCCGTACGACCCGTCGCGGGGGCTGCGCTGCAACCCCACGAAGCTGCTGCTCGACCCGTACGCGAAGGCGATCGACGGGCACAACGAGTGGGACAACGCGCTGTTCTCGTACCACTTCGGGGACCCGGGAAGGCTCAACGACGCCGACTCCGCCCCGTACGCGATGCGCTCGGTGGTGGTGAACCCGTACTTCGACTGGGCCAACGACCGGCCGCTGCGCATCCCGTGGCACCAGACGGTGATCTACGAGGCGCACGTCAAGGGCATGACCGCGCGCAACCCGAAGATCCCCGAGGACGTCCGCGGCACCTACTCCGGCCTCGCCCACCCGGCGATGATCAAGCATTTCAAGGACCTCGGCGTCACCGCGGTCGAGCTCATGCCGGTGCACCAGTTCGTGCACGACAGCGGGCTCACCGAGCGGGGCCTGCGCAACTACTGGGGCTACAACACCATCGGCTTCTTCGCCCCGCACAACGACTACGCGTCCTTCGGCGGCCGGGGCAACCAGGTCCAGGAGTTCAAGTCGATGGTCAAGGCCCTGCACGCGGCCGGCATCGAGGTCATCCTGGACGTCGTCTACAACCACACCGCCGAGGGCAACCACCTCGGGCCCACGCTGTCGTTCCGGGGCATCGACAACCCGGCGTACTACCGGCTCGTCGACGAGGACAAGCAGTACTACTACGACACCACCGGCACCGGGAACAGCCTCAACGTCCGGCACCACGAGTCGCTGCGGCTCATCATGGACTCGCTGCGGTACTGGGTGACCGAGATGCACGTCGACGGGTTCCGCTTCGACCTCGCCGCCTCGCTGGCCCGCGAGTTCCACGAGGTCAACCGGCTGGCCGCGTTCTTCGACCTGGTCAACCAGGACCCGGTGGTGAGCCAGGTGAAGCTCATCGCCGAGCCGTGGGACGTCGGCGACGGCGGCTACCAGGTCGGCGGCTTCCCGCCGCTGTGGACCGAGTGGAACGGCAAGTACCGCGACAGCGTCCGCGACTTCTGGCGCGGCGAGCCGTCCAGCCTGGGCGAGTTCGCGTCCCGTTTCACCGGCTCCTCCGACCTGTACGAGATCGACGGGCGCCGCCCGATAGCGTCCATCAACTTCGTCATCGCGCACGACGGGTTCACGCTGACCGACCTGGTGTCGTACAACGAGAAGCACAACGACGCCAACGGCGAGGAGAACCGCGACGGCGAGAGCCACAACCGCTCGTGGAACTGCGGCGTCGAGGGCCCCACCGACGATCCCGAGGTCACCGCGCTGCGCGAGCGGCAGAAGCGCAACTTCCTGGCCACGCTGCTGCTGTCGCAGGGCGTGCCGATGATCGCCCACGGCGACGAGCTGGGCCGCACCCAGCAGGGCAACAACAACGTGTACGCCCAGGACAACGAGCTCAGCTGGATCGACTGGGAGGACGCCCGGCACCACGACGTGCTGACGCTGTTCACCCAGAAGCTGACCGCGCTGCGCGCCGAGCACCCGATTTTCCGCCGCCGCCGCTTCTTCACCGGCCGGCCGGCCGGCGACTCGAAGCTGCCGGACATCGCCTGGCTGCGCCGCGACGGCGAGCCGATGACCGCGCAGGACTGGACGCAGCAGTTCGGCATGACGATGACGGTCTTCCTCAACGGCCACGGCATCCCCGAGCAGGACGCCCTCGGCGAGACCATCACGGACTCGTCGTTCCTGGTGCTGTTCAACCCGCTGCCCGACGCGGTCGCGTTCACCGTGCCGCCCCGCGAGTACGGCCGCACCTGGGAACCGGTCATCGACACGGCCGACCCGCTGCTGGCCCACCGCAAGAAGACGGTCAAGGCATCGGGGCGGATGGAGGTCGGCGGGCACACCATGATGGTGCTGCGCTGCCGTTACTGAAATCGTTTGCGCCCGGGCGCGACCGGCCGTCAGGGTGACGGTCGTGCCCGGACTCGATCTCGCCCGCCGCTTCTACGAGCAGGCGGTGCGTCCGCTGCTCGGCGCCACGCCGCACGCCGCCGCGCTGCTCGGGCCCGGCTCGGAGGTGCTCGGCCTCGACGACGGGGTGTCACCCGACCACGACTTCGGCCCGCGCGTGCAGCTCTTCCTGCCGCCGGGTGCTCCCGCGCCGGACCTGACCGGGCTGCCCGCCGGCTTCGACGGGCACCCGGTGGCTTTCGCGTACAACGGAACGCACGGGCAGCACGTCGAGGTCACGACGGCCGCGGCGTACTTCACGGCCCGGCTCGGCGCCGACCCTGCGGGCGGCCTGAGCCTGGCCGACTGGCTGCTGGCCCCGACGCAGACCCTGGGCATGCTCACCGCCGGGGCGGTCTTCCACGACCCGGACGGCGAGCTGGCCCGCCGCCGCGCCGCCCTGGCCTGGTATCCGCACGACATCTGGCGCTACGCCCTCGCGGCGGGCTGGCTCCGGGTGGCCCAGGAGGAGGCTTTCCCGGGCCGCGCCGGGGCCGCCGGGGACGACCTGGGCTCCCGCGTCGTCACCGCCCGCCTCGTACGCGAGCTGATGCGCCTCGCGTTCCTGATCGAGCGGCGCTGGGCCCCGTACGCGAAATGGCTCGGCACCGCCTTCGCCCGCCTGGACCTCGCCGCGCGGGCCGGCCCGTCGCTGGCCGGAGCCCTGGCCGCGACCGGCTGGCGCGAGCGGGAGGACGCGCTGGTGCGGGCCGCGAGCGTGCTCGCCGCCGCGACCAACGGCCTGGGCCTGGCCCCGGCCGTGGACCCGCGCCCCCGCCCGTTCCACACCCGGGACATCCGCGTGCTCGACGCCGACCGCCTCGTGGTGGCGCTGACCTCGGCGGTCGAGGATCCCGAGGTGCGTGCCCTGCTCGGCCGGCTCGGCGGTCGCCGTGGCGGGCCGGTCGGCACCCTGCCCGGCACGATCGACCAGGCGGTGGACTCGACCGAGATCCTCATGGACCCCGCGCGCTGCCGACGGGCGGCGGCGATGCTCGGGCTGCCCGGCACGACCGGCGTGGCACGATGATCGGCATGTCGGATCTGGAACGGTTCGTGCAGGCGCAGGACACGACCTACGACCGGGCGCTCGCGGAGCTTCGCGCCGGGCAGAAGCGCAGCCACTGGATGTGGTTCGTGTTCCCGCAGATCGCCGGGCTGGGCTCCAGCCCGACGGCGCAGCGGTACGCGATCCGCGACCTCGCCGAGGCCCGGGCCTACCTGGCCCATCCGGTGCTGGGCCCGCGCCTGACCGAGTGCGCCGAGGCGTTGCTGGCGGTCGAGGGCCGGTCCGCGGCGCAGATCCTCGGCCACCCCGACGACCTGAAGCTGCGCTCGTCGATGACCCTGTTCGCCGAGGCCGCCGGCGAGGGGCAGCCGGGCGTCTTCCGGCAGGTGCTCGACCGCTACTACGACGGCGAACCGGACCCGGCCACGCTGCAGAGGCTCTAGCCGGCCACCCGGTACGGGTCGTGCTCGGCGAGCAGCTTGTCCACCCGGGCCTGGTCGACGCGGCGAACCACCGAGCCCGCCTCCTGGGCGTCGCGTACGCACTTGGCCAGCGTGAACGCCGAGGTCACGACGTAGAGCAGGCCGACGGCGAGGAACGCGCGGATCCAGGCGCCGACGGGCAGGTAGACGATGCCCGCGACCGTGGCGGTCAGGGACAGGCCGAACGAGGCGATCGACTGCACGTAGAAGGCGGACGTGGTCTTCGGCTGCGGGGTGTTCTCCATGACGGGGAGCCTGCCGGGATTCGGGCCGCCACGACTGAGCTGCGGTACTCAGGAACGGGTTGCAGGAGGATGAGGAGGATGACGGACGTCATCGTGCTGGGCGGCGGGATCATCGGGCTGACAGCGGCGACGCGGCTGCTCGAGCGCGGGGCGGAGGTGACCCTGTGGAGCCCGGCCGGGCCGCTCGACACCGTGTCGGCCGTCGCCGCGGCGGTCTGGTACCCGACCCGCACCGACTTCGACCCGCGGGTGCTGCGGTGGGCCGGGGCGACCTACGAGCACTTCCGGCGCGAGGCCCGCGACGGCGTGCCGGGTGTGCTCCTCCGCGAGACCCGCAACCTGGAACGCGACGGGTCCAGCGGCGAGCCCTGGTGGGCCCCGGCCGCCGGGCGCGTGACGTACCGGGACGCCGCGGCTCCCTGGACGCGGGAGGTGCGCTTCGAGGCGCCGCTGGTGGAGATGGACGTCTATCTGCCCTGGCTGCGTGACCGCTTCGAGCGCGGTGGCGGGCGCGTGGTGCGGCGCGGGGCGCGGCGGCTGGAGGAGGCGCTGGCCGAGGCGCCGGTCGTGGTCAACGCCACGGGGCTGGCCGCCGGCAAGCTCTGCGACGACCCCGCCGTGCACCCGGTCCGCGGCCAGATCGTCCTGGTCGCCAACCCCGGCATCACCGTGTCCGTCCGCGACCAGAGCGAGCCCAGCACGTACATCCACCCACGCACCCGCGACGTGGTGCTCGGCGGCACGTTCGAGCCGGACCAGTGGTCGACCACACCGGACCCGGCGACCCGCGACGCCATCATCGCCCGGTGCGTCGCCCTTGTGCCCGAGCTCGCCGGCGCGCCCGTCGTGGGGGAGAAGGTGGGGTTGCGCCCGGCGCGTCACGGCGGCCCGCGGGTCGAGGCGGAGCGGCGTCCCGAGGGGACGGTGGTGCACGCGTACGGGCACGGCGGCGCCGGCATGACGCTGTGCTGGGGCTGCGCCGACGAGGTCGCCGGGCTGGCCGGGGCCTGAGCCGTTCATGCGGCGTTCACCTTGTGTCGGGTTGCGACTCATCCCGGGCTCCTAGCGTCCGAGCCAGCGTCCGTGACGGGTGCTGACCCAGCCTGCGAGGAGCCACACCGCGATGACCGAACGACCCCGCCTGCTTCCGCTGCTCGGCCCGGCCGGCCACAGCGGACGCGACGCGATGACCTGTCTCTACCGCTGCGGCAACGCGTGCGACCACCCCGTACCGAACGAGTCGGGCAACCCGTACCTCGGCGACGTGGTCTCCGACGGCATGACCCGGCGCGGCGTCGTCCGCGCCGGTGCCGTCGGCGCCCTGGTCCTGGGCATCGCCGCGGCGGCCGGCACGCCCGCGGCCGCCGCGCCCGCCGCGTCGTCCGCGCCGGTGCCCGGCCTGCTGCCGCAGACCCCGGCGAAGGGCAGGGCCGGCGCGCTCACCTTCAAGCCGATCCCGCCGAACAAGCTCGACAACCTCGTCGTGCCCAACGGCTACGACACCGCCGTCGTGCTGCGCTGGGGCGACCCCGTGCTGCCCGGCGCTCCCGCGCTCGACGTGCGCCGGCAGACCGCCGAGCGGCAGTCCGCGCAGTTCGGCTACAACAACGACTTCGTCGGTGTCGTGCCGCTGGGCCGCGACGGGCGCCGGGCGCTGCTCGTGGTCAACCACGAGTACACCAACGAGGAGCTGATGTTCCCGGGCTTCACCACCCTCGAGGCCATGACCGTCGACCAGATCAAGGTCGCCATGGCCGCCCACGGCCTGTCGGTGGTCGAGCTCGAGCGGGTCGGGGGTACGGGCCAGTGGCGCCCGGCGCGCGGCCGGCACCTGCCGTACAACCGGCGCATCACGGCGCTCGCCACGCCGTTCGCGTTCACCGGCCCGGCGGCGGGCTCGGCGTGGCTGAGGACCGCCGCCGACCCCAAGGGCGCCAGCGCGATCGGCACGCTGAACAACTGCTCCGGCGGCGTCACCCCGTGGGGCACGGTGCTGTCCGGCGAGGAGAACTTCAACCAGTACTTCGTCGGCGGCGACCAGGCGCCCGAGGACCTCAAGCCCAAGCTCGCCCGGTACGGCATCAGCACCACCGCCCGCCATCCGGGCGGGTCGCGCCGGTGGGAGCGCGCGCAGGAGCGTTTCGACCTGGCCAAGCACCCGAACGAGGCGCACCGCTTCGGCTGGGTCGTCGAGGTGGACCCGCTCGACCCCCAGGGCCGCCCCCGCAAGCACACCGCGCTGGGCCGCCTCAAGCACGAGGGCGCCAACGTCATCGTCGGCCGGACCGGTCACGTGGTCGCGTACATGGGTGACGACGAGCGCTTCGACTACCTGTACAAGTTCGTCTCCGCGAAGAAGTTCATCCCCGGCAACCGCCGCCACAACCTCACGCTGCTGGAATCGGGCACCCTCTACGTGGCCAAGCTCTCCGGCGACAGCCCCGCGGCCGAGATCGACGGCTCCGGCAAGCTGCCCGCCGACGGCGTGTTCGACGGCACCGGCACGTGGATCAAGCTGGTCTCGGGCAACCGGTCGTACGTGCCCGGCATGAGCGCCGCGGACGTGCTCACCTTCACCCGCCTGGCGGGCGACGCCGTCGGCGCGACCAAGATGGACCGGCCCGAGGACGTGCAGCCCAGCCCGGTCACCGGCAAGATCTACGCCGCGCTGACCAACAACAGCAACCGCGGGGTCGGCGCCAACCCGGGCGTCGACGAGGCGAATCCGCGGATCGGCAACAAGCACGGCCAGATCTTCGAGATCACCGAGGACCGCGGCGACCACACGGCGGAGACCTTCACCTGGTCCCTGCCGATCGTCTGCGGCGACCCGGCGGATCCCTCGACCTACTTCGCCGGGTACGACAAGAGCGCGGTCTCCCCGATCTCCTGCCCCGACAACGTCGCCTTCGACAGCGCCGGCAACCTGTGGATCTCCACCGACGGCAACGCGCTGGGCAGCAACGACGGCCTCTTCGCCACGGCGATCGAGGGCCCGGAGCGCGGTCACCTCAAGCAGTTCCTCACGGTGCCGCTGGGCGCGGAGACCTGCGGGCCGTTCATCACCGGCGACGACCGCTCGGTGTTCACCGCGGTGCAGCACCCGGGCGAGATCACCGGGGCGTCGCTGGAGAAGCCCGCGTCGACGTGGCCCGACGGCGACTTCGCCAAGCCGGCGGTCGTCGTGACGTGGCGGCTCGACGGCGGCCCGGTCGGCAGCTGACCCGCTCGACGGCGGCCGGCCGTCCCGCAGCCAGATACCAGGCGACGACCTCGGTCTTGGTCTTGTCCCAGAACGGGCTGTCGACCCGGATCGGCCGATC